>NZ_CP044285.1:3163488-3479837 GCF_008728635.1 Hymenobacter baengnokdamensis
CTTCGGCTTTTCCGAAAAAAACAGGTACTTTTAGGAGTCGCGACTACCTGCAACCTCCTATTTTCCTCAATTGTTTCTCTTTGTAGTTATGAAAAAATCCCTGCTCGCTTTCGCCCTGTTAACTTCGACCGCTACTGCCTTCGCCCACGACGGTGATAAGCCCGCCAAAGGCAAAAAGGCCGACCACTGCGCCGGCGTAGCCGCCACCAAGTGCGAGAAAGGCATGGCTGGCACCAGCCTGGCCGGTATGCCCGCCTGCTGCAAAGCCAAAATGGCCGCCGCTAAAGCCAGCGCGCCCGCTACGGCCGAGGTGAAGACGGCCACGAAGTCGCTGTAGCATTTATCGAGTTAAAGTGATAAAAGCCACCTGGAAGAGTGGCTTTTGCTACTTGGTAATGGTCGATTCAGGTTGGTAATGAATGGCGGCAGCTTGTGGCAGGCTAAGTCCATTTCTTTCATAAAGGAGCGTGAAGTTGGTTTCAAAAGCCGGGAACGTAAGCTCAATCTCCCAACCGGGTTTTATGGATGGGAAATGCTCCGGCAGCTTACGTATGAACTGGAACCAGCCGGGGATTTCTTCGTGTAAGCGAATGCCCTGCCCATTGTCGCAAAAGATATCCAGGCATACTAAATCAGTGGTATAAAGGTCGCGCTTGTAGCCAAACATAGCTTGGATATCCGTCCAGCTCACCGAGCGACGACCAGTAGTAGTAGGTAACTCAAAACCGGTATCGGTATAGGTAAAATCACCTAAACTATTGAATACCTGCTCAAAGCTTGGGGTTATGGATGGGCCGGAGCGGATTCCATAAAATATGGCCAATCGGCTGGTAGGCCTAAACAGACAATACGTCCAGGTTGCTGCGCAGACACCGAAAAACAGCAGCCCACTGGTATAGTGGGCGAGTAAGCAACTAAGCGTGAGTCCATAGCTTATGAATAGCAATACGTATAGCTTTGGCGGCTCATATTTTAGTGTTGCGGCTGGGAGTTATGGATAGCTGACAAGGTAAGGAGATATATTCTTCTCAACTCATTGTTTAGACGGAAGCAGGTGTGCCTAGCTTTCCTTTATCCTTAACTTAGCCCCCGAATTGACTTATTCTTATAAAATGAAAAGAACTATACTATTCATTGCCACTCTCTTCTGTTGCACGTTGACCGCTTATGCCCAGGCACCGAGCAAGGACCTGACCACGGCGGTGATGAAAAACAACCTGGCGGCCGCCGAAACTCTGCTCACAGCCGGCGCCAACCCCAATGCTGCCGTGGAGATAGTGCCGGGCTTCCCCACGACCTACCTCGTAACGGCCGCCACTAGCGGCAGCCTCGACCTGGTAAAGCTGCTGCTCAAGTACAAAGCCCAGGTAAACCAGCCCGATGGCTTCAAGGCTACGGCCCTGATGGCGGCGGCCGGCAAAGGCAACAAGGCAATGGTGGAGCTGCTGCTGGCCAGCGGGGCTGATGCCAAAGCCAAAGATGACGACGGCAAGGATGCCCTGGCCCTGGCCAAAGAGAACAGCCACCCCGAAGTAGTGGCGGTGCTGGAAAAGCTGAAGTAGCCACAGCCGGGAAACCGGGCCTTAAAATTCAAAAGCCGCCTCGCTGGGGCGGCTTTTTCAGGTCGGAAAATGCCGCTCCAGGCTATGTTTGTGCCCGACTTAGTCCGACTGCCTGATGCTCCGCCTCACCCGCGTTACTTCCGATGACCCCGACTTTCAAGCGCTGGTGCGGCTGCTCGACCACGACTTGCGGGTGCGCGACGGGGCCGACCACGCGTTTTACGCGCAGTTCAACAAGATTGACCTGATTAAGCACGCGGTGGTGGCGTACCTGGACAATGAGCCCGTGGGCTGCGGGGCCATCAAGGTCTTCGACGAGGAAGCCATGGAGGTAAAGCGCATGTTTGTGCAGCCCGCGCACCGGGGGCAGGGGGTGGCGCGGGCCGTACTAACCGAGCTGGAGCGCTGGACCCGGGCGCTGGGCTATGCCGCCTGCGTGCTCGAAACTGGTAAAAAGCAACCTGAAGCTATTCGCCTTTACCAAAAATGCGGCTACGCGCTCACGCCCAACTACGGCCAGTACGTAGGCGTCGAGAACAGCGTGTGCATGCGCAAGGCGGTGCCAGCCTAATCAAAGCGCGGCAAGCCGGGCCTAGTGCCAGCCCTGTACCTCGGTGCCGCCAAATACGGGTCGCTTTATCAGGGTCCACATGCGGTCGTAAAACGGGTCGGTGAGGCTGGCCTCGTCCAGCGTCCGGAGCTGCGCGGGGCTAAGCTGTACTTCCAGCGAGGCCAGGTTATCCAGCAGCTGCCCGACCCGGCTGGCGCCCAGGATAAGCGAGCTGATACCGGGCTGGGCCGAGGCCCAGGCCAGGGCTACCTGGGCCAGCGGGCGGTCCAGCTCGGCCGCTACTGGCCGCAGGGCGTCGAGCACGCGCCAGTTGTGGTCCGTGAATTTCATGTTGCCGAAGGGGTTGGGGCCGCTGAGGCGGCCCTCGCCGCTGGCCGTATTGGGCGTGGCTGCGCGCTCGTACTTGCCCGCCAGAAAGCCGGCCGCCAGCGGGCTCCACGGTGTGAGGCCCAGACCCAGGTCGCGGGCGGCGGGCACGTATTCGCTCTCGATGCGGCGGGCTACCAGCGAATATTCCAGCTGCAAGGCCACGGGGCCGGGTACGCCGTGCGCCTGAGCCAGCGTAGCGACCTTGGCCACGTACCAGGCCGGTACGTTGGAGAGGCCAAAGTAGCGAATTTTGCCGGCCCGCACCAGGTCGCCCAGGGTCTGGAGCATTTCCTCGGCAGGCGTCACCGCATCCCAGGCGTGCAGCCAGTAGAGGTCAAGATAATCGGTTTTCAGCCGGCGCAGCGAGCCTTCGAGGGCCCGGTGAATGTTCTTGCGCCCGTTGCCGCCCGCGTTGGGGTTGCCGGGCTGAGGATTAAAGCCAAACTTGGTCGCCAGCACCAGCTTATCGCGCAGGCCCCGGGCATGCAGGTAGCTGCCCGTCAGCTCCTCGCTGCGGCCCCCGGCATACACGTCGGCAGTATCGATAAAATTGCCCCCTGCATCGACGTAGGCGTTGAAAACGGCCTCGGACACCTCGTCGGACGAGCCCCAGCGCGGGGTGCCGAAAGTCATGGTGCCCAGGGCCAGCGGGCTCACCACCAGGCCGGAGCGGCCCAGGGTGCGAAAGGAGGTAAGATTCATAAACTGACTGGGTAGGGTGGCGCCGACTGCGCAGCTAGCGTCTTACGTAGCTGCCGCATAAAGGTCCGGGAGGGTAGCCCGGCCGCTGCTATACAAATGGTAGCTTTTACAGCGCGGACCCGGCGGCAGGCGCTGTTTTGACCGAATGGCTTAAGCTCGAAGTCACCAGCCGGAATGAGGCTTTTTTTACGCCGCCGGCCGGCCGTTTTAGCCCTGAGCCAGCACTTGACCAGGCGCAGGAGTTCGACCACCGGAGATGGTTGCCCCGCTACTCCTAGTTTTGTATTGTTTTAGCAAGCTCAGAGCCTGGTAAAACTACTTTTATGCGCCAGTACCACGCTCTTCTCCGCGAGATTCTCGACCACGGCACGCTCAAAACTGACCGGACGGGCACGGGCACGCTCTCCATCTTTGGCCCGCAGATGCGCTTTAACCTGGCCGCGGGCTTTCCGCTGGTCACGACCAAAAAGGTGCATCTGAAGAGCATTATCCACGAGCTGCTGTGGTTTTTACGGGGCGATACCAACATTGCCTATCTGAAAGAGCACGGCGTAACCATCTGGGACGAGTGGGCCGATGCCAGCGGTAACCTCGGGCCCGTGTACGGCTACCAGTGGCGCAGCTGGCCCGACGGCCACGGCGGCCACATCGACCAGATTAGCCAGCTTATTGAGCAGCTGAAAACCCAGCCCGACTCGCGGCGCATGGTGGTGAGCGCCTGGAACGTGGCCGACCTGCCCAAAATGCAATTGCCGGCCTGCCACGCCCTGTTTCAGTTTTACGTAGCGGAGGGCCGGCTCTCGTGCCAGCTCTACCAGCGCTCGGCCGACGTATTTCTGGGCGTGCCGTTCAATATTGCCAGCTACGCGCTGCTCACGCTGATGGTGGCGCAGGTGACGGGCCTGCAGCCCGGCGAGTTTATCTGGACCGGCGGCGATACCCATCTCTACAGCAACCACCTCGACCAGGCCCGCCAGCAGCTAGCCCGCGAGCCGCGCCCGTTGCCTCAGATGCGCATAAATCCGGACGTGACCGATATATTCTCTTTTCGCTATGAAGACTTTCAGCTGGAAAGCTACGACCCCTGGCCCGCCATAAAAGCGCCGGTGGCCGTGTAGGGCGGCGGTTCGGTAAGCACACCGGGCGGTTCGCCCTGCTGCCGCCGTTGGGCGAGTTGGGGTTGTATTGTCGGGGTAATAAGCTAAATTTGGCTAGCAGCTTTCTGTTATCGCACCTTCTTATTCTGCAATTACGCTAGTAGTATGTCTACCCTTATCAGCGCGAACCTATCTGTAGAAGACCGCGCGTATATAGTGCTCTATGCCCTGCAGCTGGGGCAAGCTTCCCGGCCAGCTATTCTGGCGGCCCACAGCCTCACTGAGGCTGACCTGCAACTGCATCGTGCCGGCTGGGAAGAGCTGCAGGCCCACCACGCCGACCGCGCCCGGCCGCTGCCCCGCCCCGAATAAAAACCACTAGCTAACAGGTCGTATAGCCGATAGTTAAAAATATAGTATTTCACGAATGAGTGTAGGGCGGACTACAAAGTCCGGGCTACTGCCTGGTATTTAAGCTAAGGCAGTAAACAGGCTGGTTATCAAGCGATTGTTGGCTAAATATTGTTTGTTTTGAATAGTATGGATAACCCGCACGGCGGCGACATTAGCCGTAAATGCCGCGTCGGCGGCGAGTAGGTCGGCGGGGCCGAACAAGCCTTGCTGGCAGCGTATGCCCAGTGTTAACGCTGCTTGCAGCACGGCCGCCCGGCGCACCCCGGCTACGCAGCCGCTGGCCAGAGCAGGCGTAAACAACACCTCATCCCTTACCCAAAAGATGGCCGCCGCCCCAGCTTCGGCCACGTGGCCGGCCGCGTGGCAGAGGATAATCTCGTCGAGCCCGCGCTGCCGGCGCTCGTGAGCGGCCCGCACGTAGAGCCACGCCTGCGGCCCTTTGCAAAAGCTGAGTGGCGAAAGCATCGCATGGGTTTGCTGCGCAAAGTCGACCCGTTGCAGCGGCGAGTTGTCGCTGACAAAGGGCTCGGCGGTGGCCAGCCAGTCGGCAGAATCGGTAGGCGGGGTGTAGCGGCCGCCGCCCGCCCGCCACAGCTGAAGGCGCAGACGCGCGGCAGGCAGCAGGTTGGCGACCAGTAGCTGCGCCAAAGTAGTTTCGAGCGCGTGGGGTGTTGCCAGGGCGGCGGGCAGCGTTAGGTACAGAGCGGCTGCTGCCTGCTGCATGCGGGCAAGGTGGCCGGTGGCGTAGCGCAGGCCGCCGTCGAAAACCAGGGTTTCAAAAAAGCCATCGCCAAAAGCCAGCCCCCGGTTGGGCAGGGAGAGCCGGAATTTCAGGGGGTCTACGAGCTCGCCGTTATAAAGCATCATTAGCCTAAACTACCACAGCCAATTCAATCGGGCGGGCCACGCACAGCAAGGCAGGGAGCCTGCCGCAGTGCGGCGCGGCTGCCTTACGGCTACGGTTCAGCTGCCGCGCTAGCTATTTTTGCTGTTCTGGCGTTAAGCAGCAAATAAGCTTTTAGTTTTAAGTGGCATGATACTAGCGCGCTCTTAGGCTGGCGCGGTGGGGAAGGTAGGAGCAGCAGCCAACCAGGCGTCTGCACCAGTAGGGTTGGCGTACTTGGCTTCCCTAGCTAAAAAGCGTGGCCGGCGACCTGGTAATAAATAGCACTTTTTCAATAAAAATAATGAAATTGTATATAAAATATATGGTGAGCGTTCGGTGCAAAGCGGCTGTGCAGGATAAGCTTGATAAGCTTGGGCTGCATTACGGTACCGTCGATTTGGGAGAAGTGGTATTTAAAGAGAGCATCACGCCTCAGCAGCAGGAGCAGTTGAAGCAAGAGTTGACCCAGCTCGGGGTAGAATTACTGGACCACCATCAGGGTAAAATAATTGAGCAGGTAAAGGCAGTTATCATGAAGATGGTGCTTCAGGCTGATTCTCTGCCTAATATGAAAAATTCGGAATATATCAGCCAGCAGCTTAAGCGCGACTATACCTACCTGGCCAACCTGTTTTCGGAGGCTACCGGCGTCACGATTGAGCAGTCCATCATCACCCATAAAATCGAGCGTGTGAAAGAGCTGCTGCTATACGACGAGCTGAACCTAACGGAAATTGCTCATAAGCTGAACTACTGCAGCGTAGCCCATTTATCGGGGCAATTCAAGAAAACGACCGGTTTGACGCCCTCTTTTTTCAAACAGATGAAGCATAAGAGGCGGCACTTGTAGTGAGTAGGAATAATGCAAATTTTTTTGACAATAGCGTAAAATAGTCGGGGAAAGGAGGAAGGAGATTTGCAGCGTAGTATTTATCCTGCTAACAACTCCTAGCTCATGAGAATTTTTTTACTCTTTATGTCAACGGCAGTAGTGCTGTTGCATGTTCCCCAGGCTAGCTGGGCGCAGGCTCCGCCGCCGCTGGGCGTGGCCGCCAGCTTCTCGCTGTTTACGGCAGTGGGCGAAGTCAAAAACGCTGGCCCTACCATCATCAATGGGGATATTGGCACCAATGCGGGTGCCTTCAGCGGGTTTCCTCCGGGCACGGTCAACGGCAATATTCACGTAGCCGATACCTATTCCACGCAGGCGGCCACCGACGTGCAAACTGCCTACGGCTACTTTTCGGCCCATATTCCGTGCGCTACGCCGCTGGCCATCTACGGTGGCACGCCGGCCGTAACGCTGACGCCGGGCTCGTACTGCGTGAGCGGGGCTACCACGCTGGCCGGCACGCTGATTCTGGACGCGGGCGGCGTCTCGAACGCGAAATTTTACCTGCGCGTAATCGGCGGAGCCCTGACTACGGCCGCCAACTCGCAGGTAGTGCTGGCCGGGGGCGCCACCGCCGACAATGTATACTGGCAGATATCGGGCGGGGCCGTCAACCTCGGGCAAAACTCGACGATGCAGGGTACTTTGCTCGTGGATGGCGCCATTAGCATGGATGCCGGCACTACGCTCATAGGCCGGGGACTTTCGCGCTCCGGAGCCATTTTGCCTTCTTCAACGCCGACCGCTGTCAGCACCTTCAGCCTGCCGGTCGTTAGCACCACCTCGTGGCTGGGTACGGCGCAGGGTGGCGTGAGTACCGACTGGTACACGGCCGCCAACTGGTCGAACGGCGTACCTACCAGCACACTTGCAGCGGTTGTGCCCACCGGCACCACGCCTTATCCGGTTATTGCCAACGGCAGCGCGGCGGCCAAAAGCCTCACTATCGGCCTTACTGCCAGCCTCACGCAGGCCGGCGGCACGCTCGACGTGAAGAATACCATCGACAACAGCGGTACCATCAGCGCCACGGGCGGTACCGTGACGCTGACCGGCACCACGGCGCAGGGCATCGGCGGCAGCGGCAGCACCCAGTTCTGGGGCCTGACCGTAGCCAACAGTGCCGGCGCCAGCCAGACCAACGCCATTAGCGTGCACGGCATCCTGGCCCTGACCAGCGGCAGCCTCAGCACCAACGGGCAGTCGCTGACACTGCTTTCCGATGTGCTGGGCACGGCTCTGGTAGTGCAGAGCACTGGTAATGTGGTAAACGGCAACGCGACGGTGCAGCGCTACATTGATGCCAGCGGCAACATCGGCACCAGCGGCTACCGCCACTACAGCTCCCCGATAAGCAACGCCACGGTGGCTAGCCTGAATACCCGGCCGTCTGGCGGCAGCTTCACCCCGGTTGTCAATCCGAGCTATAACACGGCCGTCACTTCGACCAGCGTGACGCCTTACCCCACGGTGTATGGCTACGACCAAAGCCGCCTGGCCGACGCGACGAAAGGCACTAACCTGTCGGCTTTCGACAAAGGCTACGTTTCACCGACGGCTCCGGACCTCTCCGACCCGCTCGTTGTGGGCCAGGGCTATACCGTGCAGCTTGGCAATACCGAGAAGGTGCAGTTTACCGGCCCGCTCAATAATGGCAACCTCACAATTGGCGGACTGCAGCGCGGTAGCCAGGCCGATGCCGGCTGGCAGCTGCTGGGCAACCCATACCCTGCGCCACTCGACTGGAACACCGTCAGCAACAGCCAGCTCACGGGCGTCGACCCGGCGGTGTATGTGTTTCAGAGCACGGAGGCTTATAAGGGGCGCTACACTTCTTTTACGAATAATGTAGGGGCCGGTAATGGCCTCATTGCTACGGGCCAGGGCTTCTTTGTCCGCGCCAGCACGGCCGGCGTCACCGGCAGCATCGCCCTCACGAACGCCAACCGGGTTGCCACCTTCGCTACCACCCCTGCGTTTCAGCGTACGGCCTCCGAAACCCGCCCCCTGCTGCGCCTGAGCTTAGGGCTGGGCAGCAAGCCTGCTACTATTGCCACGGCCCAGGATGAAGCCTTCGTTTACTACGAGCAGGGCGCCACGGCGGGCTACGATGGTAAATTCGATGCCTATAAGCTGGCCAACCCCAGCGGCTACTACCTCGGCACGGCTGCCCAAGTGGCCGCCGGCACACCCGGGCTGGGCCTCAGCATTAGCGGCCGCTCGCCCCTGGCCAGTGCTTCGGCCAGCGATGTGGTGCCAGTGTGGCTGAGCGTGCCGGCTGGTAGCTACACCCTGACCGCTACCTCCCTGGTCAACTTTGCTGCCATGGCGGGCGGCACCAGCGTGCAGCTGCGCGACGCCCTCACGGGCACGCTCACCAACCTGGCTGCCACGCCCAGCTACAGCTTCGAAGTAGCAGCCAATGCCCCGGGCACGGGCCGCTTCTCGCTCGTATTTGGCACGGCCTCGGCTCTGGCTACTGCCCCCGCCACCATGCTCAGTCAACCGCTGGCCACGCTTTACCCTAACCCAGCGGAGGCCGGGGAGATAGCGCTGGCCGTAACCGGCCTGCCGGCTGATGTGCGCAGTGTTGACGCCACGCTGGTCAATGCGGTGGGGCAGGAGCTGGCTCACTACGCGGTGCCCGCAGCTCAGGGCGCGGCGCACACCAGCTTGCCCACTACGGGGCTCGCTGGCGGCGTGTATCTGGTTCGCCTGCGTGCGCAAAACGCCCAGGGCCAGCTGGTAGGTAATCTGCCTGCTCAGCGCCTGAGCGTGCGCTAGGCCAGCGCGCAGGAGCGGAAAGCGGCCCGCCGGGGTCCGTCCCTGCCATCAAAAATCATTTCTTACTTTATATGCTTTGTTAACTAATGTATAGCTCTTTAGTAATGTCGTTGCGCCGCCCGGCGCTGCTGCTGGGGCTGCTGCTGGCCAGCGCCCTGGCCAGCTACGCTCAAGCCCCCGGCAACGGCGGCTCTACCGGCGGCCCGCCAGCCCCCCAGCCCGACCCTACGGCCGTGCCCCTCGATGGAGGAGCCTCCTTGCTGCTGGCAAGCGGGGTTGCCTTTGGCCTAAAAAAACTCCGTGAGCGCCGTCGTCCCAGCTAGCTGACTGGTGCCCGTGCCCCAGCTTTAGCAACCGAAAGCCGGCTCATCCTCACTGGAAGAGCCGGCTTTCGCACGTTATTATTCCGCGGGAGAGGCTGACCTTCTTGAGAGGCTGCCCGAAAAATACTGCCTTCCTAACAAGGGCTTCTTGTTGCGCGGGGCTCAGCATGAGGTTCGGGTTATTTCTCGGCTAGACGCTACGCCAGCGCAAACTTCTTGCCCGGCAGCGCCCGCACCACGCCCCGAAACTCCAGCGCCAGCAGCCGCGAGGCCACAGCATGAATGGGCTGCTGGGCTTTCCAGGCCAGGGTATCCATCTGCTCTTCGCGGCCGGCCGCGGCAGCCAGCACCGTAATCAGGGCAAATTCCTCGTCCGTAAAGTCAGCGGCTGAGTAGGAGGGAGCCGGCTTGAACTTGCCCGTCTGGTACAGGGCGGCGTCCCAGTTGAGGAGCTGCTCCAGGTCGAGCGGTTCGGCGTAGAGCGCCGCCTTGTGGCTTTTAATGAGGGCATTGCAGCCGGCCGAAGCGGCCGAGCCCAGGTTGCCGGGCACGGCCAGCACGTCGCGGTCGTAGCCCAGGGCCAGCTCGGCGGTGATGAGCGCCCCGCCCTTGGCGGCTGCCTCCACCACCACCGTGCCATCGGCCAAGCCGGCGATGATGCGGTTGCGCTGCGGAAAGTTGTAGCGGTCGGGCTGCGTGCCGAAGGCAAACTCGGTGAGTAACCCGCCCTGCTCGCGCATCTTCTCGGCCGTTTTGCGGTGAGCAGCCGGGTAAATAATATCCAGGCCAGTCGCCATTACGCCCACCGTGGCCAGGCCCTCCTGCAAGGCAGCGCGGTGCGCCATGATGTCGATGCCATAAGCCAGGCCGCTGACAATCAGCGGCTCGTGCGGCAGCACGCCCTTGATAATGCGCTCGGTTTGCTCGCGGCCGTACTCCGTAGCCTGGCGGGTGCCCACCAGCGCCAGCGTTTTGGGCGCGTTCAGGTCGGCGGTGCCCTGGTAGTACAGCAGCACGGGCGCATCGGGAATAAGCTTGAGGCGGGCCGGGAATTTCCTGCTCGTGTAAAACAGGATGTCTACGCCTTCTTTTTCCGCTTTGCGCAGGCTGCTTTCGGCTTGCGTGAGCGCTTTGCCGCGCTCGGGCCCGGTCAGGATTTTAACCGTGGCGTCGCCCACGCCGGGAATGCGGCGCAGCTTGCCGGGCGGCAGGTGCAGCACGTTTTTGGCCGACGAGCCGTAGCTCATCAGCTGCCGCGTCAGCTGCGGGCCAATGCCGGGCAGCAGCGTCAGGGCCAGCTCGTGGTAGAGGTCGTCGGTCGTGTGGAGCATCGGGATACCTATCCGAAGAATAGTCGAACCTCAGGCTGAGCTTGCCGAAGCATCTTGCCCACGCCGTTGAAGTTTATATCCCTAGCGGCACGGATGAGATGCTTCGACAAGCTCAGTATGACGTTTGCGATAGTGAATTAATGGATTTAAATAGAGGCTATTCCGCCTTCTGCGCCGCGTCAATCTCCTTTTTGAGGCTCACCAGAAAGCCGCGCACTTTTTCCAATGACTGAATCACGTCAATCTTATCCTTGAGCTGGCCGCCTTTCTGCTTCAGCATCTCGCGGGCGCCGGCAATGGTGTAGCCGCGCTCCTTTACCAAATGGTAAATAGTGCGAAACGTATCCACGTCGGCCTGGGTGAAGAGGCGGTTGCCCTTCTTGCTTTTGCGCGGGTTCAGCTCCTCAAACTCGGTTTCCCAGAAGCGAATGAGCGAGGTAGCCACGCCAAACTGCTCGGCTACCTCGCCGATGGTGAAATATTGCTTGGTAATGTCGCGCTCTTTGTAGGGCATGGGAGTCGGGGAGGGGCAGCTAAAGGGGCCGCCCGGCGAAATTAATGTATCTGGTACTGCTGGCTAATCTCGTCATAAAGCGGCAGCAAGTCGTTGGCCTTGCCCTGCTTGTCAAACACGGCCTCCCAGGTGTTGAGCGGCTCCCAGATAAAGCTGCCCTTGCCCCGACCGCCCGGCACCGAAAATACGGCGGCGTTGACTTCGCGCTTGCGCTCAGAATATTCAACTACCACTATGTCTTGCGGATAGCGCCGGGCCAGTTGGTTGAGGTTGGCGGTGAGGTCGGGGATGGTGCCGTGCCATTTGGGGTAATACGACTCACCAATGACGTCAAAATCAACCTTGTGCGCCTGCATGCGGTCGAGCCAGGCATTGGAAAGGGCCGCCTGGCCGCCGAGCGCGATGTGCAGCATCACCAGCGTTTTTGGGTTTACTTCGCGCACGGCGCTGGCCCCGGCCTGGGCCAGCCGGGCCAGGGTGTCGTAGCGCGCCAGGCTATCGGAAAGCTGCACCTGGGCATCGGGCCAGAGCATGCCGTGGTTGATTTCGTTGCCCACCTGCACCATGTCGGGCAGCGTGCCCTGGGCTTGCAGGGCCAGCAGCACTTCTTTGGTATAGTCGTGCACCGCCTGCGCCAGGGCCGGGCCGTGCAGCTCGCGCCAGGCCAGGGGCTTAAACTGCTTCTGCGGGTCGGCCCAGGTATAGCTGTAGTGGAAGTCGAGCAGCAGCTTCAGCCCGGCCTGCTTCACGCGCTTGGCCATGGCCAGGGTGTGCGGCAGGTCGCAAAAGCCCTTGTGCGGTGAATAGCCGCTGTCGGCCGCCGGATTATTGAAAATCCGCAGCCGAATGTAGTTGATATGGTGGTCTTTCAGAATCTGGATGGCATCTTTTTCCACCCCTTTATCCGAAAACTTCATTCCCCGGGCCTCCAGCTGGGGCAGAAAGGAAATATCGGCCCCCAGCACTTTCCCCAGGTGCGGCCGGGCCGTGCTGGCTCGGGACTGCTTAGCAGCCTGCGCGTGCGCTGGCTGCGCCAGCGCCGCGCCTGCCAGGCCAGTCAGCAGGCATAAAGTAGAGAAGCGATTGGGCAGCATACGCATGGCCGAAAGGCAGAAAGTAAAATATTAAATAAAACCTATATAAAGCCCCGGCTTAACCAGCCTGAACCAGCCGTTTCGCGCTACTGTTTTAGAAAGCTACCTTTGCAGCGCCGCCGGCCCCGCAAATGTGGGCCGTTTTTTTTAAAGTTATGTCGCTCCCCACCGCTTCGCACGTCCGTCAGCAGTTTCTTGATTTTTTTGCCAGCAAGGGGCACCACATCGTGTCCTCGGCCCCGCTCGTGGTAAAAGATGACCCCACGCTGCTGTTTATCAACAGCGGCATGGCCCCGTTCAAGGATTATTTCCTGGGTAATAAGCCCGCGCCCTACAAGCGCATTGCCGATACCCAGAAGTGCCTGCGTGTGAGCGGCAAGCACAACGATTTGGAGGAGGTAGGCTACGATACCTACCACCACACCATGTTTGAGATGCTGGGCAACTGGAGCTTTGGCGACTACTTCAAGAAGGACGCCATCAACTGGGCCTGGGAGCTGCTCACGGAGGTATATAAGCTGGAAAAGGACCGGCTCTACGTGACGTATTTTGAGGGCGACGCCGGCGATAATACCGGCCCGGATACCGAAACGCAGACCCTGTGGCGGCAGTACACCACCGACGACCGCATTCTGCCGGGCAATAAAAAGGACAATTTCTGGGAGATGGGCGATACCGGCCCCTGCGGCCCGTGCACTGAAATTCACATCGACCTGCGCTCGGACGAGGAGCGCGCCGCCAAGCCCGGCCGCGAACTGGTCAACGCCGACCACCCGCAGGTAGTCGAAATCTGGAATAACGTGTTCATGGAGTTTCAGCGCCTGGCCGACAAGTCGCTCAGCAAGCTGCCCGCCCAGAGTGTGGACACCGGTATGGGCTTCGAGCGCCTGATGATGGCCGTGTCGGGCGTGAAATCGAACTACGATACCGATGTCTTTCAGCCGCTTATCCGATTCATCGCCCAGGAGGCCGGCGTGGAGTACCACGGCACCTCGCCGGCCACGGTAACCGACCTGCCGGCCACCGAAAATGAGAAAACCGACATCGCCATCCGGGTGCTGGCCGACCACATCCGGGCCATTGCCTTCACCATTGCCGATGGCCAATTGCCCTCTAACGTGAAGGCCGGCTACGTGATTCGGCGCATTCTGCGCCGGGCCGTGCGCTACGCGTTTTCGTCGCTGAATCAGAAGCAGCCCTTCCTCTACAAGCTCGTGCCGGTGCTGGCCGACCAGATGGCCGGCATCTTCCCCGAGCTAAAAGCCCAGCAGGCGTTCGTGACGCGGGTAATTGAGGAAGAGGAGATTGCCTTTCTGAAAACGCTGGAATCAGGACTGAATATCATAGAACACTGGATTTCTACTTATTATGAGCCTGCAAGGAAAACGGCCCTAAATAATGGTCAAGACCCTGAAGGAGTACGGATTATTATAGATGGTGAGAAAGTGTTTACTCTCTCCGATAGATATGGCTTCCCCAAAGATTTGACTCAGTTAATAATTAGAGAAGATTCTAATCGGGCTATGCTCGCGGAAAATTGGGAAGAGCAGTTTAATTTCTTTCTAGAAAAGCAGAAAGCCGGCTCGCGCAACGCCCAGGAAACCGAGCAGAGCGACTGGGTAACGGTACGCGACACCGACACGCCCAACGTATTCGTGGGTTACGACCAGGACGAGGCCACCGCCCGCCTGCTGCGCTACCGCAGGATTGACAAAAAGGGCAAAACCGAGTACCAGCTGGTGTTCGACCAGACGCCCTTCTACGCTGAGAGCGGGGGCCAGATTGGCGATACCGGCTACCTGGAAAGTGACCTGGAAAAGGTGCGCGTCATCGACACCAAAAAGGAAAACGACCTGCTCATCCATACCACTCTGGAGCTGCCGCAGGAGCTGAGCGCCGAGTTTATCGCCCGGCCCGACGCGGCGCGGCGCACGCTCATCCGCAACAACCACACGGCTACTCACCTGCTGCAAGCGGCGCTACGCCAGGTGCTGGGCGCGCACGTGCAGCAGAAAGGCTCGTTGGTAAATGACAAGCTGCTGCGCTTCGATTTCTCGCACTTCACCAAAGTGACCGATGCCCAGCTGCGCGAAATTGAGCAGCTGGTGAACGAGCGAATCCGTCAGCAGATTCCGCTGGTCGAGCGCCGCCACGTGCCCATTGCCGAGGCCAAAAACCTGGGGGCCATGGCCTTGTTTGGGGAGAAGTACGGCGACTTCGTGCGCGTCATTACCTTCGATAAAGACTACTCGGTGGAGCTCTGCGGCGGCCTGCACGTCGCCAATACGGGTAGCATCGGCTACTTTAAAATCACCGCCGAGAGCGCGGTAGGGGCCGGCGTGCGCCGCATTGAGGCCGTAACGGCCGCCGCGGCCGAGGCCTACGTCGACCAGCAGCTCGACCTGCTTCAGCAGGTACGCGAAGCGCTGGGCAACCCCCAGCACCTGCTCACCAGCCTCGACAAGCAAACCGAGGAAATAGCGGCTCTGCGCAAGCAGCTCGAAGGCTTCGCCCAGCAAAGCCTCAACCAGCAGAAAACCCAGCTCGCCGCCCAGCTTAAAGACCTCAACGGCCTCAAATTCCTGGCCGCCCAGGTGCAGGCTACCAGCGCCGACGACCTCAAGAAGCTGGCCTACGACCTGCGCCAGACTACCCCCAACCTGGTGCTGGTGCTCGGGGCCGAAATCGATGGCAAGCCCCAGCTGGCCGTGATGCTCGACGACGACATCGCCAAAGCCGGTCGGCTCAACGCTACCACCCTGGTGCGCGAGCTGGCCAGGGAAATTCAGGGCGGCGGCGGCGGCCAGCCTTTCTTCGCTACCGCCGGCGGCAAAAACCTGGCTGGCTTAGGCACCGCCATTGCCAAGGCTGAGGCTTTAGTAGCGAAAATCATCTAGCCCGGTTTTCTCAGAAGCTGTTCAGGAAGTCCTTGCGGCTTGCCTGAACAGCCGCCCGTTTTAAAGCAAAAAATGCCCATTAAACCAGGTTTAATGGGCATTTTTATAGGCTTTCAGTCCATTGACCCAAGCCGAGGAAGCGTGAGCGCCTGCGTTTAGTCGTTTAGCCTATCCAACGCCGAGCCGCTTTCGCGGGCTTACTTAGTCTGCGCTACTGGCCCCGGCCGCTACGCGGAGTGCGAAACGGCTCCAACTAAATGTCAGTATATTTCAAATTAAAGCACAAGCTCTGATGAAACAAGTCCGTTGGTTGCCCGCCGGGTTGCTGGTAGGAGTACTCGGGGCCATGACCCCAGCTGCTAAGCGCGTGGCCATCCCGCCGGAAATACTGCTCTGGCCCCACGGAGCCCCCGGCCCCAAGCCCCTCGCCACGCCGGAAGTAGTGCGCCTGACTGACCAGGGCGACCGGGTTCTGACCCATATTCAACAGCCGTCAATCACACCCTTCCTGCCAGCGGGGACAAACAACACCAGGATTGCTGTTGTCGTCATCCCCGGCGGGGGCCACAGCGAGCTCTGGATGAGCCACGAAGGCTACAACCCGGCCGCGTGGTTCGCCTCGCAGGGCATCGCCGCCTTCGTGTTGAAGTACCGCCTGGCGCGTGAGCCTAATTCGCCCTACACCGTGGACCAGGATGAGCTGGCCGACGTGCAGCGGGCGTTGCGGCTGGTAAAAAGCCACGCCGCCGACTGGCAGCTCGACACGGCCAGGGTTGGAGTGCTGGGTTTTTCAGCGGGCGGCGAGCTGGCGGGTCTGGCAGCTATGCGCTTTACCCCCGCCAACCCGCACGCGCCCGACCCGGTGGACCAGCAAAGCGACCGGCCCGCTTTTCAGGTGCTGCTTTACCCCGGCAACAGTGGCCGCCTGGAGGTTACCCGCCATTCGCCGCCGGTCTTTATTGCGGGGGGCTTTCACGACCGCCCCGACATTGCCCAGGGCATGGCCCAGCTTTACCTGAAGTACCAGCAGCTGCAGGTGCCCGCCGAGCTGCATATTTATGCCGGGGTCGGCCACGGCTTTGGCCTGCGCAGCACCAATGAAGCCGCCGTGGCTGACTGGCCCCGTCAGGTAAGGCTCTGGCTACGGGAAATAGGCATTCTGAAAAAGTGAGGTCGACGAAGCCAAACGAGCTCAGCCTGGTGACCTGGCTCACGGCCGCCGGCACCAACCTTACAAGCCGCCCCGACGAGGCCCTGCTGACTCCTGCTGTCTGTGCCAGGCGTAAATAGTAGCGCTCAGAACTCGCCCGCACCGTCCGATTCAAGTGAGTGGCGTACCGGGGCAGCTAATGTCCAGCTCACTACCCGTGCAACACGCCATACTCCCCCTTTTTGCTGCCAGAGCATCGTAAATTTGAACGTGCCGTTGTAACGAGAGCCCCTGCTCCTTACCTATGGATTTCGCAACTCCTAATCCCCTGAAGACCGTCTCCGTTACGGCCTTGTACCAGCCGTTGGCGGCTGCCTAATCCCCACTTTTACTCTACCAGCAGCTTCTGACCGGTGCTGCCTGCGCCGCGCAGCACGTACACGCCCGGTGCTAGGCCGCGCACGTCCAGGGTGGCTTCGGTGGCCCCAGCGGCTACGGGGTAACGGCGCCGTGTGCAGCCCAGGGCATCGCAGAGCACGAGGGTAGTGGCCGGGGTGCCGGCCGGTAGCTGCACGGTGGCCGTGCCGTGGGCTGGGTTGGGGTAGAGCCGCAGAACCGCTGGCGCAGCCCCGGCTAGCGTAGCCGTGACCGTCGTCACGGTGAAGAGCAGCCCGTTGCTGGTGCCGCCGGGCGTGGTCACGGTGACTAGGCCTGTGGTGGCCCCCGTGGGCACGTTCAACACAATGCTGGTGGCCGAACTGCTGGTGAAGCTCGCGCTGGCTACTGTCGTGCCGGTGAAGCTAACGCTGGTGGCTGCCGTCAGGTTGGTGCCCGTGATGGTGAGACTCGTGCCCACCGGGCCGCTCGTGGGGCTGAGCAAAGTCAGCGTAGGGGTTAGGGTGTAGCGCCCAAAGAAGTTCATAACCTTGCTGCCATCGCCCACGGCCGAAAAGTCGCCCCCCGCATAGAGATACCCTCCCTGCGCTGCCAGCACCTGCACTTGAGCGTTAGTTCCGGTGCCGAGCACACTCCAGGTAGTGCCGTTCCACTTGGCAATGTTGCTGGCCGTTACCCCGCCTGCCGTGGAGAACAGCCCCCCCGCGTACACATTGCCGCTGCCGTCCACCGCCAGCGCATACACGTAGGTGTTGTAGATGACGCCCGATATGCCCGTTCCGAGGGCTGTCCAGGTAGTGCCGTTCCACTTGGCAATGTTGACGGCCGCTACCCCGCCCACCGTGGTGAACTGGCCGCCCATGTACACGTTGCCGCTGCCATCCACCGCCAGCGCTCGCACGCCGCCGCTGTAGATTTCCATGCCCGCACCCATTACCGTCCAGCTGGTGCCGTTCCACTTAGCAATGTAGCTGGCCGCTACCCCGCCCGCCGTGGTGAAGTCGCCTCCTGCGTACACGTTGCCGCTGCCATCCACCGCCAGCGCTCGCACGGCGCTGTTGGTGCCCGTTCCGAGCGGCGTCCAGGCGCTGCCGTCCCACTTGGCAATGTTGCTGGCCGTTACCCCGCCCACCGTGGTGAACTGGCCGCCCATGTACACGTTGCCGCTGCCATCCACCGCCAACGCATACACGCTGCCGTTGGTGCCCGTTCTGAGCGGCGTCCAACTGGTGCCATTCCACTTGGCAATATTGTTGGCCGCTACCCCGCCCGCCGTGGTGAACAGCCCCCCAGCGTACACGTTGCCGCTGCCGTCTACTGCCAACGCATATACGATGCCGTTGGTGCCCCGCAGCGTAAAGCCATCGGCCCAGTTGGCATCGCCAGCGCCGGTGGGGCGCTGCACCTGGGCGGGCCGGAACACCGGGTGGCCGTCGGGGGCCGTGGTCATGGCGAAGCCCGCCGCATCGAACGAGCCGTAGGCCCCGGGCCGCAGAGTACCATCCGGGGTGAGAGCAGCAGCCAGTGGCGTAGCGGCCTGGCCGGTCGTGGCACCCGGGCCAGGGGCGGCCAGGGCAGTGCCCGCACGCAGGCTCAGCAAGAGGGTGAGCGGCAGCAGCCGGCGCAATAAAGAGAAAAAATGTTTCATGGAAAAGAATAAAAAAGCTAAGGCAAAGAAAAAGAAGGGGACGAACTGAGGTAGTCGAGTAAAAACAGACAGTGAGAAGTCTTACCTTTCACTGTCCGTGCCCGACAACCGTAATCCGAGCGGCTCGCCGCTGACTCGCAAGAAATATACGCCGGCTTTCAAAGCCGAGTGCGTGCGTCAAGTGGCCGCTGGGGCCCGGCAAACCGACGTGGCCCGCGCTCAGGGCCTGTCACCTGCTGCCATTTCAATTCCACACAGTCCGATTGAAGCTTCCCAGCCGACCCTCGCGACCTGTGGGGCTTCAAATTTCAATTCCACACAGTCCGATTGAAGCAGCGCTGGGCAAACGTGCTGCGGCTATCCTTGAACGATTTCAATTCCACACAGTCCGATTGAAGCCCTTGCGCTTGGCTTCGGCCAGGGTTACGTCCACCGATTTCAATTCCACACAGTCCGATTGAAGCAAGCACTCAGAACAGCCCAGAAACGCCGTTATGTAGATTTCAATTCCACACAGTCCGATTGAAGCGGCCTCTTTGCATTCAATGGGGAATTGCCCAAGATATTTCAATTCCACACAGTCCGATTGAAGCCCTTAGCCAATTGCCCTCTTTCACCCGTACAGGTTTATTTCAATTCCACACAGTCCGATTGAAGCTTGCCGGTGCGGGTTGCCGGTGTCGGTTAACGTCGTATTTCAATTCCACACAGTCCGATTGAAGCACCTAATCATTATTTTGTGCATACTATTGTGCTTAAATTTCAATTCCACACAGTCCGATTGAAGCGGTGGCGGTGGCGCGGGTAGTGGGTTTAAGGCGGCTATTTCAATTCCACACAGTCCGATTGAAGCTGGCTTCCGGCACCTGCGTAAGCGTCGATTGGCCGTATTTCAATTCCACACAGTCCGATTGAAGCCAAACTCATCCCTTTAAGCGTGCCTTTTCCAATCCAATTTCAATTCCACACAGTCCGATTGAAGCTTGCGCGAGTCCATGCCCACGGCCCCGCCAATCCACATTTCAATTCCACACAGTCCGATTGAAGCCATCGAGGCTAGTGAGCTGCCTACTGGCTGCTCCAAATTTCAATTCCACACAGTCCGATTGAAGCGACCAATACTTCACCTTTCCTAGCCAACAAGTAGCAATTTCAATTCCACACAGTCCGATTGAAGCCAGGATATGGCACACTGGCTCGGCAAAGTCTACCGATTTCAATTCCACACAGTCCGATTGAAGCTTCTTGCCCTCTAATTCAGTAATCTGTTCCTGCTTTTATTTCAATTCCACACAGTCCGATTGAAGCGGTATTGGCTCGCAAACTGCGGCTGTAACTCATTCTATTTCAATTCCACACAGTCCGATTGAAGCTGGGTAGTCAGGCCCCTCACTTCTCGCAAGCGTTCCATTTCAATTCCACACAGTCCGATTGAAGCTTCAGCACCAGCTGCAGACGGTCCTGCTTTACTTCCATTTCAATTCCACACAGTCCGATTGAAGCGCTGCTTATCGATAACGGCGTGGGTGTCCCACTTGTATTTCAATTCCACACAGTCCGATTGAAGCTCAGCCGGAATGGTAAAGATTTTCAGCCACTTCGCTATTTCAATTCCACACAGTCCGATTGAAGCGGTGTTGATTCCGGTGGGCAACGACTTCTACAACTCATTTCAATTCCACACAGTCCGATTGAAGCCCTGGATGAATATCTCCTGACTGCGAGCGTCATATCATTTCAATTCCACACAGTCCGATTGAAGCGTTACGGGGCCGACTGGCCCCCGTTGAGAATATACGATTTCAATTCCACACAGTCCGATTGAAGCAGACGGAATCGGCGACGTCGTCCGTCAACTATTACCATTTCAATTCCACACAGTCCGATTGAAGCGTCATGTAAGCGCCCTTACCAATGTAGAGCTCAGTTATTTCAATTCCACACAGTCCGATTGAAGCATCGTTTGGATGGGCGCAATACACGCCCTATTTCAAATTTCAATTCCACACAGTCCGATTGAAGCACGAGCTCAGTCGCACGGAGTTCGTGGAGCTTGAAAATTTCAATTCCACACAGTCCGATTGAAGCATTAGCTGGCAGCATTAAGCCTAGCGTCAAAGACATATTTCAATTCCACACAGTCCGATTGAAGCCCTCATACACGGCCGCGCTGGGGGTATAGCGGTTGAATTTCAATTCCACACAGTCCGATTGAAGCTTGCCGAGCGCGATGCGGGCCTGCGCCGCCAGTTTCATTTCAATTCCACACAGTCCGATTGAAGCGCGCGTCTTGGCCCAGCAGGTGGGGGCCGGGTGGGATTTCAATTCCACACAGTCCGATTGAAGCCAGCTCGCCGGCAAACAGGTGCGGGGCTTTGGCAAATTTCAATTCCACACAGTCCGATTGAAGCGACCGGCCCCCGGCCCGCGCCCTACCTGTTTCTGCTATTTCAATTCCACACAGTCCGATTGAAGCTCAACCGTTTCGCTCACCTACACCCTGTTTCACTCCAATTTCAATTCCACACAGTCCGATTGAAGCCTTGAAAAAGCCTCGCAGCTCGCTGGGAACGTCAGTATTTCAATTCCACACAGTCCGATTGAAGCTGCTGCCCATCCAGGTCAGCCCACTGCGCGAAGCAAATTTCAATTCCACACAGTCCGATTGAAGCCCAGCTTGGGGGCGGTGCGCCCTTTAAAGTCACCTTATTTCAATTCCACACAGTCCGATTGAAGCGCAAAGTATCGGCTTTTACCATTTCGTCAATAAGCATTTCAATTCCACACAGTCCGATTGAAGCCGGGGTCTTCCTCGCCTACGGTATAGGTAATGGTTTATTTCAATTCCACACAGTCCGATTGAAGCAACGCCAATGACATTGCTTACAATGTCGTGAAAGAATTTCAATTCCACACAGTCCGATTGAAGCCCTCGTGGCCAACTATGCGCGCCGCGAGTACAAGTATTTCAATTCCACACAGTCCGATTGAAGCAGTAGATGCCAGGCCCATGCTAGTGGTGATAATCTTATTTCAATTCCACACAGTCCGATTGAAGCAGTCACGCAGCGCGAAGATGAAACCGGCGTTGCGGCATTTCAATTCCACACAGTCCGATTGAAGCTTGGCAATTTGCCACCGGTCGGCTTGGCTCTCGCGGATTTCAATTCCACACAGTCCGATTGAAGCCATCGAAGAAAATCATTGCCAGCAGGCGGTAGCTTTATTTCAATTCCACACAGTCCGATTGAAGCGTTTATATTCTGGTTGCGGCGCTGGGCTTGGGGAATATTTCAATTCCACACAGTCCGATTGAAGCGTAGGCTTGGCCGATTACTTCACTATGGGTAAGGGATTTCAATTCCACACAGTCCGATTGAAGCACTGGTTAAGCAGGACTTGCCAGCTTCATCACTAGCATTTCAATTCCACACAGTCCGATTGAAGCCGTAAGCATATCCAAGGCCTCGTACTGGTACTCATATTTCAATTCCACACAGTCCGATTGAAGCAAAAGCTGCTAAGCGCTGCGCTTTCGAAGCGACTAAATTTCAATTCCACACAGTCCGATTGAAGCATCAGCTATAATTGGCTTCCTCATAGCAGCTTAAGTATTTCAATTCCACACAGTCCGATTGAAGCCGCGGTAGTAGGCAACGTAATCAGGCATTATTATTTATTTCAATTCCACACAGTCCGATTGAAGCCGGCCAGCTCGGGCAACTGGGAGAGCTCGCCATCTTATTTCAATTCCACACAGTCCGATTGAAGCCAGCGATGAGCTGGGCGAGTGGGTAGGCGTGAGTGTATTTCAATTCCACACAGTCCGATTGAAGCCGGGTTGTTTTTTCTTGGCTGCCATTGGATTGTAGTATTTCAATTCCACACAGTCCGATTGAAGCCCGGTTTTATCTTCGGTAGGTGTGCCGTTGTTAGCCATTTCAATTCCACACAGTCCGATTGAAGCTTACGTAATACGTAACGATTGCCGCAACTAAGGACGATTTCAATTCCACACAGTCCGATTGAAGCAATGCCCTGGGCGGCGGCGCTTACCTCGCCACTGGATTTCAATTCCACACAGTCCGATTGAAGCTCGGATAGCTGCAGGCCATCCTGCCCCCAGATTACCATTTCAATTCCACACAGTCCGATTGAAGCCGGTAGTCCAGCGTAGCACCGCATCATTTACCACGTATTTCAATTCCACACAGTCCGATTGAAGCAGTTCCAGCAGCTGGCCGAATAGGCTTACGTCCTCGATTTCAATTCCACACAGTCCGATTGAAGCAAAGTCTTAAATGCCGAATTAGTAAAAATTACAGTATTTCAATTCCACACAGTCCGATTGAAGCAAGTGCCGCTGGCCGTAAAGTAGGGCAGGCTCATTTATTTCAATTCCACACAGTCCGATTGAAGCGCAAAATCGACCAGGCCATCATAGCCCATATCAGCCATTTCAATTCCACACAGTCCGATTGAAGCTACTGGCCCGTTTGCAAACAATGGGGGAAATATAATATTTCAATTCCACACAGTCCGATTGAAGCAGCGTAACCCGGCCTAAGTAACAACTTATTTCTTAGATTTCAATTCCACACAGTCCGATTGAAGCGACGCATTTGCTACGTTTTATCTAATATGCTACCATATTTCAATTCCACACAGTCCGATTGAAGCCGGGGTCTTCGCCCGTGGGAATCAGGAAGGTACGCAATTTCAATTCCACACAGTCCGATTGAAGCGCAGCGGCTCTAACGTTGTGAAGCTACAACAATTTCATTTCAATTCCACACAGTCCGATTGAAGCCCGCAAATTATGGCGCAATTATAGGCCCTGAGTGTGTAAAAAAGCACATAAATAGGTCTAAAAAAAACGGTAAAGTCGTCGATAGGTAATAATAAGATTTCCCTAGGGGACAGACGACCTTATGAATCAAGTAGTTATAAGTAAAAGGCTTTAATGCCGCTCAATCTACATAGCCGTGGGGTGTATGCGACGAGGGCAAGACCTATAGAATGGTATCCAGTGAGCTGCGTTCGCGCCCGACTACCTGCTTCTCCAACCATTGCTGCGTGCGACTTTTGAAAAGGATAACGCTGTCCTCATCCTCATCCAGGATAGCGCGTGCTTTCGATAGCAGCTCGTTTAGCTTGACTTCGCTGATTTCACCCTCGAAGACCGAATTCTGAATCCAGTGTAGGTAGCGGCGACAGAGCTTCAGCATCCGGCTGACTCGCTGCTGCTTTATATCATATACTAGAATAACATACATGATTTTACCACCAGGCTTTAAAGGGTTGATACTCTTCCATGTTTAGCAGGTGTTTGGTTAGCTTATAGCATTCCAGCTTGATAAGGTGCTGATAGCTCACCGAGCGGTTGAGGCGGCGGTGCTGGATAGTTTCTTTCAGACGCTCCTCAAACACGCGTACGAACGTCTTCCGGCCGGCTTCCTTGAGCAGGCAGCCATCAAGCTCCCGCACAAAGTCGCGGGGTTGAATCTCCTTTTTATTAAGCAGCCGGAAGATGGTGCGGTCCACGAGCAAGGGCTTGAAAATTTCGGCCAGGTCCAGCGCCAGCGAAAAGCGCCGGCTGCCGGGCTCGTGCAAAAACGAGATAGTAGGGTTGAGCTGCGTATGATAAATCTGCGAGAGGCAGGCCGCGTAGCAGAGCATGTTACCGAAGCTGAGCAGGGCATTCAGCTCGTTCTGCGGCGGCTGGGTGCTGCGCGAGCTAAAGGTGAAGCCCGGCACGTTCACCAGCTGCTCGAAACAGCGGTAATACGTTTGCCGAATATTGCCCTCGTAGCCCATAAGCTCAGCAATTGTAGTGGCGTAGGGCAGGCCCGATACATAAAGCTCAATCTGGGCGATTTCCTCGGCCACCTGGCGGCCCCGGCCCTGGTAGTAGCGCAGGTTCTTGAGCAGGTTGAAGGCCGCGCCCTCTACCAGCTTGCGAGCCACAACGAGGCGCTTTTTTAGGCTGGTATAATGGCCGGTCTGGGCTACCTGCAGGCGGCCGGCTAATAGATATTCCTTAGCCATAAACGAGCCGGTATAATGCTCGTAATAATCAAAGAAATGTACCGACACACCATTCTTGCCCAAGAAGTTATACAGCGCCGAATTGGCATCAAGCGACCCAAATACGTAAAGGTCAGCAACATTCTCGATGGGTAAAAACTTAGTTTGCCCTTCTGCTCCTTCCTCATCGTAGGCCGTGTACTTGAGGGTATTATCCTGCCGGCTCATGCGGCCGGGATTAAATATATACAAGCTTTTTTTCATCGGCTAGCGGTGGGGTAGGGTTGATGAGGGAATATAGAAGAGTTATTCGTCCACGTAGCACAACTCGTAGTAGCTGCACTGCTTGCAAAAGGGCTTGTTGATGACAGGTGGGCACTGCTCGCTTTCCACGATGCAACGGATGTCGGCTTCCCAGGCCGCGATGGCTGCGTAGTCTTCGGGCAGCAGCTCTACCTTCTGGGTCTGACGCAGGCGCGGGTATTCCAGCAGGCCGGTGGCGCCAGGCGCGCCATGCTGCTCCAGCAGCCAGAGGTAATACTTTACCTGGGCCACGTGCGCCTGCTCAGCTTTGTTTCCTCTCTTTATTTCGTGGACCACCTTGGTTTTAGGGTCATAAAAGTCGATTTTACTGCCGCCCAGCATGATTTCGCGGTTGCGGTCGGCCCGCTGGGGATAGGCCGTTTCGTGCAGCTGCTTGCCGTCCTGCACGGCATCGGAGAAAAACTCCATGCGTACTTCGTGGGCATGCAGCCACAACTCACGGTGGCAAATGTGGTAGAGGTTGATAAGCGTAGCGGTGATGGGGCGCATAAAAACAAGAGCCTTACCAGATGTCGGAGGAGAAAGTGGCGGTCGGCAACAGGCCTTCTTCGTAGCTGTAATATTTGGCCGGCTCGTTTAGGTATACGAATCCGTAATTGTGCCAGTCTTGCCCGGGCGTGGCACCTCGCAGTTGGGCGGCTAGTTGTGGATAGACCGAAATTGTAAACTTGCTCATAATCGACTGCAAGCGCTGCCGGGCTTCCCGGTCGCGGATAAAGTCGCCGGACTTGTTTTTGAGCGTTGCCAAATACCATTCAAAAACGCGCTGGCCGTCAATGGTTTGACTTGTATCCGGTCCAGCGAATACCCCGGCAGCTTGTAGCAGTTCACACTCTTTATTAGTGAAGCATTCCTTATCAAGGCGAAGTGGGATAAATGCGGATTCCGTGTCATTATCAATAAGTTGAAACTGGCGGTCAATGGCTTCGTATTCCAGCAGCCGTACCAGTTCCTGGTAGCGGCCGAAGCTGTCGGTTAGCTTGCCTTCCTTGCTGTTGAGTAAGTCGATTACCTGACCGTAGAGGTAGTTAAAGTCCTTTTCGCGCAAAATGCGCTCATAGTCTATGGCAGCGAGCTTGCGGGCGACTTTGAGCCGCAGGTCGGGCCCGTAAATGCCTGCTTCCGAATCTAAATCGAACAAGTAAACCGGCGCAGGTGGGCGAGTGGCATTGCGGTTGACGCGGCCAGCCAACTGCTCATCCGAATCGAGCAGCGACCGGTCTTTGAAGCCCACGTCCATGTCAATGTCCACGCCGGCTTCTACTACTTGCGTGCATATCAGCAGGATGCGGGGGTTGGCCAGACGGGTGTCGGCGGCTTTTAGCCACTTCACCACCTCCCGCCGCCGGGGTTCCAGAATGGTGCCGCTGAGTATCCGCACTTGGTAGCCCATTAGTATCGGGTGTTCCTGCGCGGCCTCGGCAAAGCCCGCCGCCGACTTCTTGGTGATAAACTCAATAATGCCGGCTACCCGGTTTTCGTTGCCCGTAGCAAATTCTTCGCAGCGGGCTGCAACGGTATCGGCCAACTCTTGCAGGACGGCCCGGCGTTCAGCCTCATCTACTGGCTTGGCGGCGTAGCGGGTGCGCCAATCTTTGCCAAGTAGTTCAAAATTAAAGCGAATGCGCCCGGCAAAATTGGCGTTCTGAAAATAGCGGCTCGCCTCGGCCACTAGCGGCACTACCTCCGGCGCGGTGGCCTCGCGGGTGAGGGCGTGGAGCTTGGGCAACGTGGCCGACATTACGACTACCCGAATATTAAACTGCCGGGCGTAGTGCAACAGAAAGTAATTTACATGGTCCCAGCACGTGGGGCTGTAACTTTGAATCTCATCTAAAATAACGACTGAATTGGCCAGTCGGTGTAGCAAGTAGTTGGCTTCCTTGCGGTTGCTTTTCAGTAAGTCGAAAAAGCGAACGTGCGAGAGCAGCGTAATGGGGTACTGCACAAACAGGTTATCGACGTGGTTATGCCAAGCCGGGCCATAGCTGCCTTCGCCGCCGGGCACGGGCCGGGTAGCGTATTCAGCCTTGCTATGCAGCTGCACAAGTTGCGCATCAGTGAGCCCCAGCTTACACTTGATGTCGTCATAGGTCTGGGTGATGAGCGTGGTGAACGGAAAAACGTAGAATACCTTGCCTAATCGCTCATCGTGGTTGAGCAGTTCCAGCGCCACGGCCAGCGAGAGGTTGGTTTTGCCCGCCCCGGTCGGGGCTTCCAGGTAGTAGAGGGGCTTCTCGGGCTGCCGACGCACGGCGCGCACCACTTCGGCCAGCAGCTTTTGCCGCAGAGCATTCAGGTTGTCCTTGCTGCGCTCCTGCACTTGTTCCCAGGTCATGTCGGCGCACTGGTCGGGGGTAGATAGGGCAGCTCGGTTGTAGTCGAAGCTGCGAAAGCGGGCGCTGAACGCCGCCTTGTCCGCCGCCGATAAAATGCCCAGCGTGAGCGCGTCGAGGCGGGTGTAGTCGCCGCCGGTTTGCATGTAGCCCAGCGTGGCCAGGTAGTCGCTGGCCGTCAGCAGCGAAAAGCAGAGCTTGAGCAGGGCGAAGCGAGAAAAGCCCTCTGCTTGGCCATTAGCTGAGAATACCAGGGCACGGATGTTTTGTTTGCTTTTCGCTTCCAATACACCGTTTAGGTCCGGCACCTGTTCCAAACCTGATAGCACCAGATAACGCCGCAACAAGGCGATATCCTCATTCCAGCGGCTTTCATGCAGCCTGGGAGAGTGATGCAAGGCAATAAGGTCGGCAAAATCTAGAAGCAAACCCATTACTGGGTTTACTTCGGAAGATAATGGCTGTAAGGCAAAGGCTTTTAGGAAGTAGTAGTGAAAAAATATGTACGCTCCTAGCCCCGCGTGGTGATGCTGGATGCCGTTAGCGACGGCTACAAATTGCGCCTGTTGCATTCGCTCACGTTGAAAGTTCTCATTGAGCTTGCCAAAATCATGGAAGGCAATAGCCGCCAGGAATAACTCTTTGAGCCAACCACTAAAATGCCAGGTTCGAATGCCAGTCTGCGTACAAACGTCAGTTATTAGATTTTCTATAACTGGCTCCAGGCCATGCGCTTGGATTAAGCGGGTAGCATTAGAGTTGACGCGAGTAATGTGTTCGGCTAGCTGTTCTTTTGGCGTGTTGGGAGCTGAACCCTGTGCCGGTAGATGTCCAAGATAAGCATCCAGATTGGGCACTGTTCCTGTTAGCGTCGGAATTTGAGGAAGCAATGATTCAAACGAACTGAAGGTGGACGCGCTCATTAAAGTAGCTTGCTTTATATAGGTTCGCTAATTGGTTGGTTGGCAGTAACTCGAAGTCTGTCAGCACAAATTCAGCTAATTCATACTGCTCTTCCTTTCCCATTTTCTGAAAGCCTACGGGCAGCCGCTCGAAATAAAGGAATGACCCGGCTGCGCTGGAAAATCCAAATAAAGCTGCGGCAGGCCCTGCTGTTACATTACGGGCAAGCTTCTGGTCTGAGGGCTTCCGAAAGATGGAATGCATGACAAAATTTTGCTCGCCACCAAATGGCTGAAAGTCCCACTCCCGCACGTTTTCCCACCACAGCGGGAACTCGTTTTTGCCGAGGTAGGGCACAAACTCGGCCTGCTGCGTTTGCAGGCGCCGCAGTAGGTCGGCCTGCGTGTCGTTGGCATCGTCGAGCAGCAGCCAGGTGCGGTAGGCCGGGCCGAGCAGGGTTTGCTCGCTCACAATCAGCGTCGAGCCATCATTGGCGTAGCCCACGGTGTTGGTGTACTTGATGACGGCCTTGCGAAAACTGCCCCGTTCACTACCGTGCTGGCTGGCGGCCGGGCCGGCCACAGGCAGCGCGATGGCTTCAAGCGGGGCAATAGCCACGCGCATCCCGGCGAGCTTACGCCGGTATTCGAGGATGCGTTCGGGGCGCATGTAGTCGGGGCGGCCGTAACCACCTAGCCCCGCCACCGCCCCCAAAATACCTAGCAAAGCGGGCTTGTGCAAGATATTGTAGGTCAGGTAGATACCTTCGTTGACATCCGGTTTTTTCAGGAAGCCGAAGGTGGCCCGCCAGTCCACGGAAATGAGGCGCTGCATCCGCTTACAGCTGGTTGCCCGTGAGCAGGTGGCCGTGCTGGGCACCCTCGGGGGCGTCCACGAGTTCGGTTTGCTCGGGCAGGTAGTAGAGCTCGATGGCCGCTACCTCGCTGGCTACGTGGGCCAGCAGGTCGCGCATGGGGCCCATATCCACGCGGGCCTTGCCGCCGATGGGCCGGCTCACGCGCACCATCTCCACGAAGGAGGGTAGCACCAGCTTCGACTCATCTTTGAGGCGCACCCACAGCAGCAACTCGTTTTCCGAGCCAGCCTTCGAGGCCGAATCCAGGTATGTGACGCCCACGCGCAGAGCCTCCTTCAGGCGGTCGGCATCCTGCTGCGTGAGGCCCGCCGCCTCGGCCGAATCGGTGGCCAGCACGGAGGTTAGGTCGGCCAGATTTTTCGGGTTCACCGAAAAATGGTACACATAGTGGCCCTCGCGCAGCTTGCTTTGCCGGCCCAGCGTGCTTTGCGCGGCCTCTTTTTCCTCGCCCGAATCAGTGCTGAACGGGGCGCTGATTTGCTCGGAATAAATGTCGCCGGTGGGCTGCTCACCAACGAAAAACTGGTTCAGCCCGTGGGTGAACTGCACCGGCCCGTGAATCGATAGGTTCACCGTAAACTTCCCCTTCTTGGCGGCAAACGTGCTGCCAAACAGCCGCACGTCCTGCATCCCCAGCAGATTGCGCAGCACCAGCTTTTTATCGGTCGAGTCGGCCTCGAAGCCCTTACCCTCCGCCTTGGTCAGGTACGAGTATGTGTCGGCCAGCGTCAGCGGGTTCATGTTGTCGTTGATGCGCTTGAAATACAGAATACCGTCCTGCGGATAGGTATTCTTGAGGTAGCGCCGCACGGTGTGCTTCAGGGCCTTGTCGGTGGCGTACACGCGGCCGTCGGGTAGGGTACGCGGCTGGTGCGCAAAGTCGGCGTTGAAATTGGAGTTGATGGCTTTAATAACGGCGCAGCCATACACGCGGGCGGTAAAGGAAACGGACATGATTGAAAATTAGGCGTTTGGTTCAATAGTAGAGTCAGCGGCAGCATCCTTTTCTTTCTTCTCATAAATCAGTGACTTCGAAAAATAGCCTGCCAGAATGTGCGGCATCAAATCTTTTATATTACCGGCGTAGTCGTACTCCATCACGTCGGCGCACAGCTTTTCGAAGCGTCCCTGCCCAAAGCCGATTTCATGCTTGTAGGCGTTGAATGCGTTGGCAATGGCCTTGCGAAACTCATTCACGTCGCTTTTTTGCAAAAACGGCTCCAGCAGGCCGTGGCTAGGGTTGTCGGCCTGGCTCTTGGAAAACAGAAAATAAATAACTTGCCCCGCCGCAAAGCCAAACTCGGGGTCGGTAGCTACGTAGGGCGCGGTGGGGGCATTGGCCACGGTGCGGATTCGCTCACGCAGCCCCTCAATCTGGTTGGGCATATCGGTGGGGATTTGGGTGGAAGGGCTGAAAAAATCCCACAGGCTGAACCATCGGTTCAGCTTCTGCCGGATATTGAGTTCTTGGGTGTGGCGGCGCTGGCTGGCGTCCCATTCATCATGGCGCAGGTCGTCAAGCAGCAACTCGCGCACCAGCCGGTGAAACATCTCCGAGGTCACGGCCTGCCGCCGCGATTTATAGATGTAGTCGTACCAGGCACCCCGGTAGCGCATAATGGCATCCATTAAGACGGGACTAATGGGCTCATCTTGCTTCTTTATATCAATTTTACCAGGCTTTTTCTTCTGTTTGAAATCTTCAAAGTATTGGTAGAAATACTGTTCATTTCCTTTGCTACCTACTTTTTTGACTAGCTGGTTACTGAACAGCGGTTGCAGCAGTGCCTTTTCCAAGGCAAAGATGTTGGTTAGCCGCTGCACCTTCTCCTCCACGAAGAGCGGCTGAATGGTGGCCGCCAGCTCGTAGCGAAACGCCGACACGTAGTCCACGTCCCGAATGTCGCCGCCCAGAATGTAAAACAGGTAGTAGTTGCCCACGTCCTGCGGGCGCTGCTCGCACAGGGTCCGCATCAGCTCGTGAAAGCCCGCCGGCCGGGCTCCTTCCTGCCGCACCGTGCTGACCTGCAACAGGTTCAGCTCCTGCTGGTCGATAAAAACCGGCAGCGGGTTGGTACTAAAAGCTCCGTTGCGCCGTAGTTGGTTGAAGAGGTGCAGTGCCTGGGCATCGGCCTGCGAAATCCGGCTGCCGATGCTGAAGGAAGCCGTCTGGTGCTGGAGGTAGGGCTTCTTGCTATTGTCGCCGTTGTAAAAATTGCTCAAGCCATATGTCTGCTGGTCAGCCCCCTTCACGTTATAGTCGTTCTTATTAAACAGACTGTCGGCCTGATAATTCTGGTTGAGCGCCTGAAATTCCGCCGCCGAAAACGCTGTTGCGTAAACGACCACGTAATCGGCCGGTTTCAGCTTTTCATAGTCGGGCAGCTCGGCTAGATACTCCGGCAGGTGCTGGCAAAACTGCTCGAAGGCGGCCACCTGCGCCCGTTGCTGCGGTGTGTGGTCAGCGCGGCACTTTTTCAGGGCTTCGCGAAAATAGCGGGCCACGTGCGCCGGAAAATCCGCCATCCAGGCCTTGTCCAGCAGCACCTGCTTTTTGAGCTTGAATGCGTAAGGCGAAGCCGAATGGATTTTCTTGTCGGCAATGGCTTTGTTGGAGTCCACGTACTCGATGTGCATGGCCCGCGGGAGTATCTCCTGTTGCAGTAGCGGTGACAAGTCCGGCAGCTGCCCCTTCTTTTTGGGGCTGCGGAACACGTCGATTTTGATAACTACCGCCTGGTTTTCGGGTAGCTCTACCAGCAGGTGCAGCCCCTCCACTGGCAGTACATAGTCTTCCAGCGCGATGGATTCGCGAATAATGCTGGTGTAGTAAGTCAATTCTTGTAGCATGAGACGACACGTATTTTAGGTAATTGAAATACAGCGAAAAAGGGCTTGCGTAGCTTTGATATATGATGACAATACCGAAAAACCTGCTTCACCAAGAGATTAAACTGCTACCGACCTTTCCGAACTATGCTGCTACTTTTGCCACACCTAGTGCATTCAATCTTTTCAGGAGTCAGAGGAGCAGGTGCCTGGCAGTGTTTGCAAGCCGAACCAGCCAAGGCAGAGTCAGTTGCGAGCAATGCGATGGGTTCGCGAATAGACCTGGCGCCAAGCTAGCAAATAAGCATTTTGAAAAAGCCTCCCAGCGCGGCTTTTTCAAAATGCCCTTATACCAACGCTCCGCACCCAATCCCGGTAGAATCACCTACGCCCACTTCCCAGGCGAACGCAATTTGCTCCCCAGACCCGCTCACCAGCACCGGGCAGATGCTGCCGCGGCACTGCACCTGCTTATAGCGGAAAAGCTTGGTTTTGGCGGTGGCAATGAGGGCCGGGTCGAAGCGCACGGCGGTTCCCGCGTCGTCGAGGCCGGCCTGGCGGAGCTTGCGGCGCAGGGTGGCCGTAAGCAACTCATCGGCCAGCGGGTGGCCGGGGAGGAGATGGTCGGCGGGCGCGCCGAGCTTGGCCTCGGGCGGCAGGTGCTTGATAAAGACCGGGCTGCCCACCCGAAATGGCTGCTCGCCAGCGGCAAACTCGGGCGTAGCCTGAAGCCGCACGTCGCGCACCCGCAGGCCGGCAAAATCCAGGTCCGGCTCCCGCACGATGCTGCTCACGAGCCGATGCACCAGCTCCTGGCCGGGGGCCGATATAAACCAGTGTGCTCCCTCAGCAAATCGCACGCCGCCCTGCCCGGCCCGGCCCCCGTGCAGCCAGCTTAGCGAGTAGAGCGAAAGTCCATCGTGGCGGGCTGCATCGTGCCCCGCCCAGCGGTTGAAAGCCCCCACCAGCGCAGGTAGGTAGTCAAAAGGAACCAGGCGGTCCGTTTCCAGATAAACGTGCAGGCGCATACTATCGAAATTCGTAGGGCCCCCACTGGGGCCGATAGTTGCGCAAGTAAGCCAGAATTATCTAGTCAGCACTATGCCGTAGCGGTTAATAGTTGCGCTAATAACATTTTATTTTTATTATATACTTGTTATCAATCATTTAGCCTTTGGTAGGTAGTGAAAAAACGAAGGGGCTGGCTGCTGGGGCCAGCCTAGCGCTCCAGTCCATGTACGCCCTCCGGCACCTGATGCGAGTAGCTGTCTATTGCCATGCCGCCCGATATTCTGGCCCCGCAGAGAGCTCCGCAGCTTGCCCGTAGCAATAGGACAGGTCCGGGCAGGCTAAAGTACCCCGCCGCTATACTGCTTCTATACTTCCTCTAGACTTTGTTCGTGTCAGCTTCTCGTCCGGTCTACCTCACCAATAGGATAAAAACCAGCTGGCTACGGTAGCAGGCTAGTCGCCTGCGCTATATTGCCGGGCCGGTCGTGGGCCTCCGCCTCGAAGCTGATAATCTGGCCGGCAGGGTAGGTTGCCTGCACTTCGTACCGCCAGCTGCCGTCAGCCTGGCAGCTGGCGGGGCCTTCCTCCAACAAGGTGCCCGCAACGCCCCGCAGACGCACCAGCACCGCCTCGACGCCAAAGTCATCGGTCGCTACCACTTGTACCCAGGCACCAGCTTGGCTAAAGTACTTGCTACTCGTGAGGCTGATAATGACGGGGGCATTCAGGTAATCGGCAATGGCCACAGTATAGGCGCTGGTGCGTCGCCGGTCAATGCCAGTAGCGTAGTGGGCTTTGGCTGCCGGGTCACGCAGCTGCGCCTTGGCATACTGCTGCGCGCGGTACATACGGTCTAGCTGGGCTTGCTGCCGGGGCGAGCGGGGCGCTCGCGCACCTTTAGCCTCAGCCAGTGACACAATCGTCTGGCCAGCCACCTGGCGGACAACCAGATTCCCGATTTTCCCGCTTACCCCGTGCAGCAATGGATTGTCAAGTGCGCGTGCCATTGTGTTCAGCTAACCCGATGCAGGAGGGTGGCCCCGGCCGGCCCCGTGCCGACGGTGGGTTGCTCCTGCCAGCGCCGCAAAAATAAGGGTGAGCGTACGCAAGAGCTACCCTGCTTCTTCCCGAATTTCCCTAGCCCTTAAAAAAACAAAGCCCTCCGGTTAGGAAGGGCTTTGGGATGTAAATGAAGCCGGGAGCCTCCTGTCGGACTCGAACCAACGACCCTCTGATTACAAGTCAGAAGCTCTACCAACTGAGCTAAGGAGGCTTAAAGGTGGGGCAAAAGTAAGGCGGAAAATGCCGCCAGACAACAATAGGCCCGAATAAAAAAGGGAGAGCCGCCAGGCTCTCCCTTTTACAACTGGCACCTACTACCTTAGCTGCGCAGCTGCTTCAGCTGCTTTTTGAGCTTGTCGATGCGCACGCGGGCTTCCTGCATGCGGCCCTGGTACTCCTGGCGCAGCTGGTCGGCGTTCTTCGAGCGGGCGAAGAAGTCGAGGTTGGTTTGCAGGGTAGCTACGTCGTTTTCCAGCTCCTGAATTTCACGGCGCAGGCCGGTTTCCTTGCGGGTAAAGGCCTGCTGGGCCTGCGGGCGGGCCTTGAGGCGGGCTATATCCAATTGGAAAAGCAAGTCCTCTTTGTCAGTAGGAGTAATGCCGGCGGTTTGGTCCAGGTACTTACCCATTAGGGTATGAAACTGCTCTTCGCCCCGGTCGGTAGTGCCCCCGCCGGGTTGGTCGGCCGCGGCATCGAGCTCCTGCCACTCCGTGATAAGCGCGCGGAAGCCTTCGAGCGTACCGGGCTGCTCGGGCGACAGCGCCGCCACTTGCTGCGCAATTTTATCCAAACGGGTAACCTGCTCGCTGCTGGCGGCCGATTGGCGTTCTTCCCGCTGCCGGGTTTCCTGCTTGGGCCGCTCAAATACGCTGTCGCAGGCGGCGCGGAAGCGCTTCCAGATTTTATCGGCCTGCTTCTCGGGCACCCGGCCCACGTCTTTCCATTCTTTCTGCACCCGAATGATGATGTTGCGGGCTTCGTCGAAGTCGGGGTTCTGCTGGGCCGCTTCGGCCTGCTCGATGAGCGCATACTTGGCTTGCAAGTTGGTGTTTTTCTCCGAGTCGAGGCTCTTGAAGAACTCATTCTTGCGGTTGAAGAAGGCCTTGTAGGCATTCCAGTACTGCTTGTTGAGCTGGTCAGCCTGGGCGCGGGGCACCGGCCCGGTAGCTTCCCACTCCTTCTTGATTTCCTGCAGCTCGTCGGTGCGCGAGCGCCACTCGTTCACGCGCTCGGTGGTAAACTCGGCAAAAGGAAGTACCCGTGCCAGCAGGGCCTGCTTGGCAGCCAGGTTTTCCTTTTCCTGGGCCGAGCGTACGTCCACAAATTCCTTGCGGCGCAGGTGCACGGCCTCGGAGGCGGCCAGGAAGCGCTGCCACAGGGGCTCGCGCTGCTCGCCGGGTACCGGGCCGATGTGTTTCCAGTCGTCGTGCAGCTTTTTGAGCTCGTCGAGGGCCTTGTTGATGCCGGGGGCATCCTTGAGGGCTTCGGCGCGCACGATAAGGGCTTCCTTGGCTTCCTGGTTGCGGCGGCGGTCCAGCTCCTTCAGCTCATAGAAGCGGCCCTGGTTGGCGTAGTAGCGGTCGAGCAGGCCGTGGTAGGTATTCCAGGTTTCCTGGCTGTCGGTCTGGGGCACGGGGCCGGTCGCTTTCCAGTCGGCCTGCAGCTGCTTGAGCTTCTGTGAGCTGTCCTTGGTTTCGGCGCTTTCCACCAGCTGACGCAGCTGGGCCAGCAGCTCCTGCTTGCGGGCCAGGTTCTGGGCGCGGCTCTGGTCTTCGGCCTTGGCATCGCGGGCGCGGCCTTCGCGGAACTCCTGCAGGGCCTGGTTTAGCTCGCCCTGGCTGGCCGGGGGCTGAAAGCTGAACTCCTGCGGGGCGTTGGCATCTTCGGCCAGCTTCTGACGCGAAGCGGCGCGGGCGGTGGCCACGTTGGTTTCGTACTGCCGGTTGAGCTCCAGAATCTGCTGGCGGTTGCGGCGGGCGTCGGGGCGGCGCAGCAGCCCCACCAGGTGGGCCGCCTGGCTTTCAAGGTCGAGGGTACTGAAGTCGGGAGCCGGGGTTTCGGGTACGTAGTCGTCGGCCTCGCTTTCGGCGCTGAGGTGAGCTACCTCGGCCTGGTGGGCTTCGGCCGCGCTTTCGGTGGCTGAGGTGGGCAGCGTGGCCACCGCCTGGGGGGCCGCGTCGAGCGCTTCGGCCGAAGCCAGCGAGGCTGTCGGGGCCATTTCCTGAGCGGGGGCCGGCTCCGCGGTTTCGCTGAGGGCCGCCGGGCTCATGGCCTCGCCATAGTGGGCAACGGCCCGTGCCTGCGGGGCCGACAGCTCTTCGGCGGCTTCGGCCGGCACGTGGTGTGCCGTCTTGGCAGCGGCGGCAGCCTCGGGCGTAGCGGGGAGGGGCGTTGGCACCGTCGTTGCACCCAGCTCCTGGGCCAGGCCGGGCTCCGACAGGAGCGGGTCAGCTTCGGTTTGGGTGGCCCCGCCACCGGGGGGCACGGCCGCCGCGGGCGGCGTATCGCTTAGGGCGGGAGCGGCCGGCGTGGCCGACTCGGCCGGGGCAGCGGCCTGCTTGGCGCGAATTTCGGCCAGGCGGGCTTCGATGATGCTCAGGCGGTCGGCGGGCGTAGCACCCTGGTCGGCGGGCGTGGTGGGGGCGGGGGTAGGGGTTTCTTCGGGCAACATAAGGCGATGCAAAAAGCCGGCGGCCGGGCCAGCAGGTTGTAATGAAAATAGCCGCCGGAACGGAGGTCAGAAAAAAAATCAGTTCAGGCGCGGGTCGAGCGGATAGTTGGACAGGGCACGGTAGCGACCGCCTTTTTCGCGCAGAATCGTGCGCCAGAACGCATCAGACTCCAAAGTAAACACTTTCCCGGCAGAGGCGGGCTGCTTTATCCACGAGCCCCGCTCAATTTCCTGTTCCAGCTGCCCGGCCGACCAGCCCGAATAGCCAATAAAAAGCCGCACGGTGTCGGGGCCAAAGCCGCCGCTCGTCAGCCCCGCCAGCAGCAGGTCGAAGTCGCCTCCCCAATACACTCCCTGGCCCAGGTCGGTGGCGCCGGGCAGCCCGGCATGCCGGTGCACAAAGTGCAGGGTATCGGGCTGCACCGGGCCGCCGGTGTAGAGCGGCAGGGCGGCGGCCGGACCCGGCGGCAGGTCCATGACATCGCCCAGCGTGAGGCTGGTAGGTTGCGTGAGCACGAGGCCAAACGCCCCCTCGGCCGGGCTGTGCCGGCAAAGCAGGATAACGCTGCGCTCAAAATTGGGGTCACCCAGGAAGGGCTGCGAGAGGAGAAGGGTGCCGGGCTTCATAAGGCAGAGCAGGAAAGGAAAAGCAGGCGGCCCGCTTGCGGGCCGTTAGCAAAGTAAAGCGTTTAGCCGGCGAAACGTTCCGCGGGGCGCCGCCCGGCGGCAACCGCCGGCACGGTCCTACCTTTGCCCGTGCCTGCCAGGCCAATAGTTTATACCATCGCCGCTGTGCTGCTCCGGATGCCCGCTACTGCTCTCCCTGCCGCTTCTCACCGGCAACCCCGTAACGGGCTTAAAGACCGGCCCGAATGCCTGACTCTGTTCCCCCTGTGCACGGTTTTATCCGGGAGCCGGGCCTGCGCCACCAGGGCCAGTGGTCGGGCTACCCTGGCCACCGCGTAAGTTCTGACCCTGGGTTATTTAAAGATTTATACATATCTATTCGCTAGCTTCCTGATGATGACCGATGCCGAACTGGCTGCCCTGCGCCAGACCTACGCCCAGCGAACGCTGCTCGAAACCGACGTGCTGCCCGATGCCGTGCGCCAGTTCCGGCAGTGGCTCGACGAGGCGGTTGCCGCCCAGCTGCCCGAGCCCGCCGCGCTTACGCTGGCTACCGTGGATGCCGCTACCGGCCAGCCCAGCCAGCGCGTGGTGTTGCTAAAGGGACTGCCCGACGACGCAGGTTTTTTGTTCTATACCAACTACGACTCCCGCAAGGGCCACGAGCTGGCCAGCCAGCCCCGGGCGGCCCTCAATTTTTTCTGGCCCGGCCTCGAGCGCCAGGTGCGGGTTGAGGGCCTGGTTGAGAAAGCGCCGGCCGATACATCGACCGCCTACTTTCAGAGCCGCCCGCGCGGCAGCCAGGTGGGGGCCTGGGCCTCGCCCCAGAGCCAGGTTATCGGTAGCCGCCAGGAGCTTGAAGCCCGAGAGCACGAAATCGAAGCCGAATTTGCCGACCAAAATCCTTTGCCGCGCCCCCCGCACTGGGGCGGCTACGTGCTGCGCCCGCAGCGGGTGGAGTTCTGGCAGGGCCGCCCCAGCCGCCTGCATGACCGCTTGGTTTATGAGCGCGAGGCGAGCAGCGGGGGGTGGAGAATCAGCCGGCTGGCTCCTTAGGGTGATGGTGATAGCACTGCTGCCGGTCATTGAGATAGGCTATAATAACCACGGTATTAAAGCGCCGACTGAATACCCATATTGGGAAAACAGCGCACTTTGGGATGCGTACCACGCCGCATGTTATGCGGCAGCAGGCTTTAAGGACGAGTTTTGCCCTTATCTACCGGGGTCTTCCTTTTATCAATTATCGGCTATTACTGCTCGTAACTTAACTAAGCTGACCAAGGACCACACGGCTGAGCTGCGGGCGGGTACCTACGCCCGGGAGAAAGCCTGCGCGCTCTTTGGGGGCTACGTCCTGCGAATAGACAACGAAGACGTCTTTTTTCCGCAGTGCTGCGGGCAGCTAAGCGATATAGCTTATTGGCAGAGGCTGGCGGCTGGGGTGGCGGCTACTTATGAAGGACACCCGGCGCCGGTCCTTAGCTTTACAGCCGACACGGTGCAGCTTGACTTTTTAGAAAGTGAGTTTGACGAGTCCTTCCAGCCGCCGCCACCTAGGCTAAGCGTAGAAATAAGCCGGCCTGCTTTGCAGCTGGCAATCAAGCAAGCTAGAGCAGATTTCAGGTTAGTGTACATGATAACCACAGTGGTCAAACCAGTTTTTCGCGTCGAGCTCAGTTATCCAATTGGTGGCGTCGTGAATGACGCTTTCCAGGGCCTCGCGGGTGCGGGCCTGGGCGGTGCGCAGCCAGGTTTTGAGCTTGCTGAAGGCGAGTTCGATGGGATTGAAATCGGGCGAGTAGGGCGGCAAATACAGCAGGCGGGCCCCGCGGGCTTCGACGAGCTCGGTCAGCCCGGCCACTTTGTGGGCCGGCAGGTTGTCGAGCACGACCACGTCGCCGGGCCGCAACGTGGGGCCGAGCACCTGGTCGAGGTAGGCGGCAAACACGTCCCCGTTGACGGCCCCGCTCAGGGTCATGACCGCTTGCAACCCGTTCGGCGTCAGCGCCGCCACCAGCGTCACGTTGGGCCCGCCGTGCAGGGGCGTGGCCTGGCGGGCGCGCTGCCCGCCTTCGGCCCGGGCGTAGCGGCGGCAATACGTCAGGTTAGTGCTGGTCTCGTCCACGAACTTAAAACAGGTAAAATCCTCGGCTTGCAGCGCCTCTACAAAAGCTCGGCGCAGCTCCTTCACCCGTTGCGTGTCGCGTTCGGCGGCATGGACGCTCTTTTTTTTCGCCGCCAATCCAGTGCCTGCACCGCCCGCCAGAGTGTGGTCTGGCTCACTGCCGGACCGCCGATGGCGGCCAGCCAAATACACAATTCCGCCAACGTGGCATCGGGCTCCTGGCGCAAACAGGCCGCCAGCTGCGCTTGGGCCGCCGCGTTCAGAAACGGCGCTGGCCCACTGCGTTGCGGCAAAGCAGCCACGGAACCGCTCGTGCGCTGGCGTCGGCGCAACTTGCGCACAAACGAATCCGACACGCTGAACTGCGCGGCCACTTCGCCAATCGTGCGGCTACCTTGCTGGCAAGCGGCCGCCACGCGTTCGCGCAAGTCAGTAGAATAAGCTTTCATGAACGGAATGTACGTTATAGCCTGTACACAAACCTGAAGTTTGCTCTAACTTGGAGCTTGAGCTGTTCGCGCAACGGCTTAGAGTGCTGAATGAGGCAGAAGCATTAGGCATACCGGATATTGATAAGCGGCTGATTTGGGAAGATGGAAAACACGCGTAACGTAATTCATTGATTTTGGCTGAAATTCAACCAGTTCGCGGCTGGCGCTACAACGCGGCCCTGAGCGCTGAGATTGACGCGGTGGTGTCGCCGCTCTTTGATGTGGTGAGCCCGCGCCAGCGCGAGGCCCTGTACCAGCACCCGCTCAACTCCATTCACCTCTCGGTGCCCCGCGCCGAGGGCCCGCTGGCCCCTGTGGCGGCCGCCGCCCGCCGCCTGGCCCGGTGGCAGGCCGAAGGGGTGCTGCGCCAGGACGGGCTGCCCGGCATTTACGTGTACTACCAGTACTTTCGGCTGCCGGGCGAAGCGCGCGAGCGCTGCCGCAAGGGCTTTATGTGCCACATCCGGGCCTACGACTGGGCCGAGGGCGTGGTGCTGCGTCACGAAAACACGCTGCCCGCCGCCGTCAACGACCGCGCCGAGCTGCTGGCCGAGCTGCAGTTTCAGACCAGCGCCACCCACGGGCTGTACCGCGACGAAGACTTTGAGCTGGAAAAATGGCTGGATGAGGCCATTGCCGACCCGCTCTGCCAGACGGAGGAAGACTACCAGGGCGCGCGCGACGTGCTGGCCGTGATTCAGGACGCGGCTGTTATCCGGCGCTTTCAGCAGGTGCTGGCCGGGCGGCAGGTAATTCTGGCCGATGGCCACCACCGCTACGAAGGCTCGCTGGCTTACCGGCAGGCCCGGGAGCTGGCCGCGGGGCCGGGCGGCAGCACCGGCCGCGAGCCCTGGAACTACCACCTGATGTACCTCACCAACGCGGCCAGCGACGACCTGCGCATCCTGCCCACGCACCGCCTGCTGCTGGAGCTGCCCGGGGGGCTGTCCGACGACCAGCTGCTGGCCCGGCTGGCGGTTTATTTTACCGTGCTGCCCCAGCCCGAGGCCCAGGACCTGCCCGAGCTGATTGCCGGCAAGCGCTGGGCGTTTGGGCTGTACCTGCCCGGCGGGGCCTACAAGCTGCGCCTGCGCCCCGAGGTGCACGCCCAGCTCGACTGGCCGACCACGCCCGAAGTAAAAGACCTCGACCTGACGGTGCTGCACTTTTTCGTGCTCGAAAAGGTGCTGGGTATTGTGGGCTCCGAGGCGCAGCGCAGCTGGCCGGGCGTGGCCTACGTGCGCGGCCTGGCCGAGTGCCTGCAGCGGGTGGACCGGGGCGAAGCCCGGGCGGCCTTTCTGACCAGCGAAGTGACGATGGCCCAGGTGGCGGCCGTGTGCCACTCGGGGGCAGTGATGCCGGCCAAATCCACCTTTTTCTACCCCAAGACCCTGGCCGGCCTGCTCTTTACCGACCTGCATGAGCGGGCAGAATCGGTGTTTGAGGCGTATTTTCAAGCGGGTGCCGACGAGCAGCCGGCTACCCCGGCGGCGAGCGGCCGCCCGTTCGTTGGGTAAGCCATGAAGCCCGCAGACCCCCATGCCCCCGCCGCCCGCGGCGCCCCCTGGCCGTTCATCGGGCTGCTGGGCCTGGTGGTGCTGGCCGGCTGCGCGGGCTACGCCGCGCTCGTGCTCAGCACTGCCACCTGGGCCGAGGCGCGGGCCGTGGATGGTATTTTCCCGGAGAGTGGCTGGCACATCCGGCCTTTCACGGCGGCCAGCCTGCACGGGCTCCAGCAAAGCCTGGCCGGGGCGGCGCTGGGGCTCACCGGCCTGGCGCTCGCGCTGGGCGCTGCCACGCGGGCCGGTCGGCAGCAGCTGCGGGCCCTGGGGAAAGAGCTGCGTGGGTGCCGGCAGCAGCTGGGGCAGCGCTTGCGGGCGCTCACCGGTCCGCAGCGGTGGCTGGCCGCCAGCCTGCTGCTGGCTCTCACGCTGGTGCGCGGCTACCTCAGCTCGGCTACTGTGCCCTGGGGCGATGACGTGATTTCGTACGAGTTTTTTGTGCGGCAGCGCCTGCTGGCCGTGAGTGCCTACTACCCGCTGCCGAATAACCACCCGCTGGCCAACACTATCAGCTGGGCATTTTACCAGCTGCAGCCAGGCTTCTGGTGGGCCGTGCGGCTGCCGGTGCTGCTCACCAGTACGGTCGGCACGGGGCTGCTGTTTGCCGGGCTGCTGGGGCGGGCCGGCTTTCGCCCGGCCCTGCTGGCGGCCGGGGCGTTCAGCTACCTGCAGCTCAGCCTGTACTACGCCGGGGCGGGGCGGGGGTACTGGCTGGTAAGCCTGCTGGCGGGCGTGGTAGTTTTCGGGTTGCTGCACCTGTTCGACGACGAGCCCGCCCGGCCCCGGCTGGCCTGGCTGGGGCTGCTGGTGGCCGGGGTGCTGGGGTGCTACACGGTGCCCACTTTTGCCTACGTCCTGGTTTCGGCCTTTGGCTGGCTGGGCGCGGTAGCGGTGTGGCGGCGGGCACCCGGCCTGCTGGGCCGGGCCGTGGCGGTAGGGGCGCTGGTGGCCGGGGGCGCGGCCCTGCTGTACGCGCCGCTGCTCCTGGTGTCGGGGCCGGCCGCGCTGTTTGCCAATCCCTACGTGCTGCCCTTGTCCGGGCCGGCGTTCTGGCGGGCCCTGCCCGCCTACACCTGGTACACCGAAGGCTTTCTGGCCGGGCAGCGCAGCGTGGGAGCCTTGCTCACGCTGGTGGTCCTGGCCTTGTTTGGCCGGCTGCTGTACCGGGCGGCCACCGGGCAGCTGGCCGCGGCCCGGTCCCGGCAGGTATGGCAGCTGGGGCTGCCGGCGCTCTGGTTTGTAGTGGTGCCCTACGTCTTGTTTGGGGGGCAGCGCGTGCTGCCCCCCGAGCGCACGGTACTCTACAAAGCCTGGTTTTTCTTTCTGCTGCTGGCTCTGGTAGTTGAAAACAGTCGCTGGCCGCGGGCCCGCTACCGCTGGGCCGTCGGGGTGGCCGTCGGGCTGTTCGGGCTCTACCAGGTGGGCACGGCCGTGCAGCTAAGCTACCTTGGCCGGCACCAGCAGCCGCAGAAGCGGGCGCTCTATGCCTGGCTGGCCCGGCAGCCGGCCGGCGCGGCGCTGCTGATTCCGAGTCAGCCCCTGTGGTTCTGGCTGCGGCTGGCCGCCCACGTGGCGCATCCCACCCGGCCCTGGCTGGCTGATAACGTGGGCCGGCCGGGCGTGCGCTATACCTACGTGGTGCTGGGCCAGGCCGACCCGCGCCCGCCCGGCACCGGCCGCGTGCTGTATGCCAATGACCAGGTGCTGGTGTGTACGTACTCGGCTCCTTTGGCTAAAAAATGAATTTTAAATATAGTAAAAAATTAATATAAAATGCGCCTTATTCTCGCCTCCGGCTCGCCGCGTCGCCGCCAACTGCTCACCGACCTGGGCCTGACTTATGAGCTGCGCCTGCGCGAGGTGGAGGAAAGCTTTCCGCCCCAGCTGCGGCGCGCCGAAATTGCCGAATACCTGGCCCGCCATAAGGCCGGGGCCTACCGCGCCGACCTGGCCTCCGATGAGCTGCTGCTCACGGCCGATACCATCGTGTGCCTGGGCGATGACGTGCTCAACAAGCCGGCCGATGCGGCCGAGGCCCGCGCCATGCTGGGGCGCTTGCAGGGCCAGACCCATCAGGTGTATACCGGCGTGTGTCTGCTGCCCGGCGACGGCCGCCCCCCGGTGGTTTTCTCCGACGAAACGACAGTGCACTTTCGGGCGCTGAGTCCGGCCGAAATTGCCTTTTACGTAGCCACGTACCAGCCGCTCGACAAAGCCGGGGCGTATGGGGCGCAGGACTGGCTGGGCCTGGTGGGTATCGACCGGCTCGAAGGCTCTTATTTTACTGTCATGGGCCTGCCCACCCACCGGGTGTGGCCGGCCCTGGCTGCCTTCCAGGTTGGTCGGCTCACTCAGTAAGCCGCGCTACCGCTTTTTTGTATATGATGCCGGCTGCTACTCCGCGTTTTTTTTGCTTGCTGACCCTGGTGGTGCTGGCGGGCTGTGCCGGCTTCGCGGCGCTGGTGCTTTATTCGGCCACCTGGCCCGAGGTGGCCGCGTTGCGGGGCTTCTACAGCTACGACTGGCACCCCGGCGCCCCGACTACCAATGAGTGGCAGCCCCGGGCTTATACCGAAGCCGAATTCGGAAGCCTGCGCGCGGCCCTGCTCGGCCTGGCCGGGGGGCGGGGCTGCTGGCCATCGCGCTGGCCTGGTCGGCCGGGGGCGGCAGCAGCTGGCCGCCCTGCGGCGCGGGGTGGCCGGCGCGGGCCGGGGCCTGAGGGCCGGGTGGCAGGCCCTGACGCCCGGCCAGCGCCGCGCGGCGGGCCTGGCTTTGCTCGGCCTCACGGCCCTGCGGCTCTACTACAGCTTCGTCATTCAGCCCTTCGATGATGCAACTTCCTACGAGCTGTTTGTGCGCGAGCACCTGCTGGTAGTGAGCAGCGTGTATCCGTACCCGAACAACCACGTGCTGAGCAACCTGCTTTCCTGGGTTTTCTACCAGGTGCAGCCGGGGTTCTGGTGGTCGATGCGCCTGCCGGTGCTGCTGGTGAGCACGGCCGCTACGGTCGGGTGGTTTCTGGCCCTGCTGCGGCGCAGCAGCTTTGGCGTGGCGCTGCTGGCCGTTGGCTGGTTTGGGCTGCTGAGTACGGGGCTCTACTACGCCGCTACGGGCCGGGGCTACTGGCAGCTGATAGGGTTGGGGGGAATTGGCTTTGGGTCCATGCTCACGCTGCTGGAGCCGGTGGCCGGGCAGCCCCCGGCCGCCGGCAGGCCGCCTGGGCCGGGCTCGTGCTAAGCGGCGTCCTGGGGTTGTACACGGTACCTGTCCACTCGTTTTTCCTGCTCTCGGCCTATGGCTGGCTGGGTTTGCAGGCCCTGCGGCGCCGGGCCTGGGCCCGCCTGGGGCGGCTGGCTGCCATGGGCAGCCTCACGGTGGCGGGGGCTGCCCTGCTCTACGCGCCGCTGCTGCTGGTGTCGGGCCCCGGACTGCTGCTGCACAACCGCTTTGTCAGGGCCCTTTCGGCCCCCGAATACCGGCGCGACCTGCTCGAAGGCCTGCACATGGCCCATCACCTGCTGGCGCTGCCGCTGGTGCTGGCCGTGCTGCTGGGCTTTGGCCGGTTGTGGTACCTGGCGCGGCAGCACCGGTTGCCGGCCCGGCAGGCCTGGCTGGTGGACCGGCTGGGGCTGCCGGCGCTGTGGTTTGCCCTGCTGCCGTATGCGCTGGCCCTGGCCCTGCGGGTGCAGCCGCCCGAGCGCACGTTCCTGTATAAAGCCCAGTATTTCTTTATCCTGGCGGCGCTGCTGGCCGATTGGGCGGCGCAGTTCGTCCGCTGGCCGGCGGCCCGGCTGCGGGTAGTATTGGCGGTCCTTACCCTGGTCTTTGCCCTGAGCCAGACCTGGCAGGTTTACCACCAGGAAGCAGTGCTGCGCACTGGCCTGGGCTGGCAGCGCACGGCCCCGGTCGTTAGCTGGCTGCTGACCCAGCCGCCTGGTCCGGTGCTGGCTCCCGAACTGCTCCACCTGTTTCTGGTGCGCTTCTATGCCTATAGCGGGCAGCCTGCTCGTGCCTGGCAGATTGACGACCGCCCGCGCCCGGGTGTTCGGTACCGTTACCTGGTGCGCCAGACCGGCGCGGCACCCGATGCGGGTAGGCTGCGCGTAGCCGGGCCACCAGCCTTTCAAAATTCCTTTCTGGAGGTGTTTGTTCTTGAATAATATATAATTTATTTTATATTACCCACGGGCCAGCAGCGCAATGCCCGCCACAATCAGCCCCAGGCCCCCGGCCTGCCCCGGCGTCAAGGTTTCGCGCAGCACTACCAGTCCCAGCACGGCTGCCAGCAGCACCGAGCCGCCCACAATGACGGGCGTGCCCACCGAGGCCGGCACCCCGCGCTTAAATACCACGAAGGTCAGCACCTCGGCCAGGCCCACGCTCAGGCCCGCCAGCGCCGCCAGGCCGAGCCCCTTGCCCGAAACCGCCAGCGGCTGCCCTTGCAGCTTGAGGCGCACGAGCCACGCCGCGCCCAGCCCGGCCGCCACCAGCTGCAGCACGACTGCGCCCACGGCCGGCGGCAGGTGCTCGGCGGCCAGCTTGATAAAGAAGTTGTAGCCCGCCAGGCACAGGGCCGTGAGCAGGGCAAGCGGGAGCCAGTTGGTCATAAGAATGTACACGCAGCTATCTTTGCCGCACGCGCGTTGGGTATGTCCCCCGGCCTACGGTAGCCCTTGAAAAAGGGAAACCCCGGCTGCGCTAACAGTCGGGGTTTCTGAAGCGGGGGTTTTAGTGGAACCCTAACTTCATCTCCAATGAAACGGGACAACGCGACAAAACTACTACAGGCAGTGGGAAAAGCTGTGCTGGTGGGGTTTGCCAGTGGCGTAGCAAAGGCCTTGGCCGTGCTGCTTGTCACTTACTTACTCCGGTAGTTGGGTAAGGGGTTGGGCCAGGTGCCCGGCCCCTTATTTTATGTAACTGCTGCAAATATAACGGGTTGGGGCGGGAGTTGGTTTCGGGCTGCTTAAGCTACCTTAGCTGCTCTGGCTGACCTCAGTAAATGGACCTGACCTCTAGCATCTCTTATACTTTTCTTGCTGGATGCGCAGTGGTCGGCGGGATACGTGCTGTTCGTCGCATTACAAACGATATCAGACAGGGTAAGCAACTACAAGTGCGTGGGGTGCAAACGCAAGGGACAGTAGTTAGGAATAAGCTTGTTTTAAGCAAAGCAACGTCAAGTTTTACGCCGGTAATTCGTCCGGTGATTTGCTTTAAAACCGAAGAAGGTGAGACGATTGAAGCGGTAGATTATTCTGGCTGGGCAATGGCTGTTCCCCGATTTTCGAAAGGGACAAAAGTTATGGTTCGCTACGACCCGATAGACCCCACCAACTTTGAGCGGTTGTAAGCAGCTTTCTTTTACCGCAGCTTCTCCTTCAGTATCTCCAGCTCCACGGCCGGGGCAATGCGCTCATAGAGAATGTTATACGCGGCCGTAGTAATCGGCATATTTACCTTGAGCTTACGGTTCAGCTCGTGAATGCTCTTGACGGCGTAGTACCCCTCGGCCACCATGTTCATCTCCAGCTGAGCCGACTTTACCGAGTACCCGCGGCCCACCATGCTGCCAAAGGTGCGGTTGCGTGAGAACTGCGAGTACGCCGTTACCAGCAAGTCGCCGAGGTAGGCCGAGGCCGAGAGGTCGCGCGGCTGGGGCGAGATGGCCTGCAGAAAGCGGCGGATTTCCTGCACCGCGTTGCTTACCAGCACGGCCAGAAAGTTGTCGCCGTAGCCCAGGCCGTGGGCAATGCCGCCGGTAAGGGCGATGATGTTTTTCATCACGGCGCAGTACTCGATGCCGTCGAGGTCGGCCGCCGGGTGGGCCGAAACATAGCGATTTCTTAATAGGGTGCAGAAGGCCAGCCCCAGGCCGCTCACGTCGGGCGAGCCGATGGTGAGGTAGCTCTGCTTTTCGAGGGCTACTTCTTCGGCGTGGCAGGGCCCGGCAATGACGCCGAGGCGACTGGCCGGCAGCCGGAAGCGCTCCTGCACGTAGTCGGTCACGAGGATGTTCTTACCCGGTATCATGCCCTTGATGGCCGACACGACCCCGATTTTATGGCGCAGCGCGTCGCGCCCCAGCTTATCGAGCACGGGCTGCACAAAGGCGGCCGGCACGGCCAGCACCAGCCAGTCGGCCTCGGCCACGGCGTCATTGAGGTCGGAGGTGGGGTACACCAGGTTGCGGTCGAAGAGCACGGCCGAGAGGTAGCGCGGGTTGTGGCCGGTGCGCAGCAGGTGCTGCACATCGTCTTTCGAGCGCAGCCACCAGTCGACACGCGCGCCGTTTTCGGAGAGAATCTTGGTAAGGGCAGTGGCCCAGGAGCCGCCGCCAAGCATGGCAATTTTTTCCATATAGTAGGGCCGGGGAGGGCCGCCCGTCAGCCGGTCAGGGAGGGATTCGGCCCGCAAGCTAGAGCGTAACCCCGCATATTTGTGGGCGGGCCGGTTGGCGATAAGCCACCCGACCGCCTGAACGTGGTGCTGCCCAGCGCGAAGCAGGCGCTGCCCGCCCGCTGGCCCGGCGGGCGCCCACTACTCAGCCGGCTCGCCCGGCGTATTTCATTGCCTTATTTTTTTCAGCCTATGACCCCGGTTATTGCCGCTACGGCCGCTTTTATCGAAGACAAATTCAAGGCCGAAGGCGCGGGCCACGACTGGCCGCACATCTGGCGGGTGTGGCAGGTGACGCGCACGCTGGCCCAGGAGCACGAGGGGCCGGGCCTCAACCAGGAGGTAGCCGAGCTGGCCGCTCTGCTGCACGATATTGCCGACTGGAAGTTTCACGGCGGCGACTACGAGGCCGGCCCGCGCGCGGCCCGCGCCTGGCTGGCCAGCCAGCAGGTGCCCGAGGCCACGGTGGCCCGCGTCGAGCAGATTATCCGCGAAGTCAGCTTTAAGGGCCTGGGGGTCGCAACGCCGGTGAGCAGCCCCGAGGCGGCCGTGGTGCAGGATGCCGACCGCCTCGACGCCATCGGGGCCATCGGGGTAGCCCGGGCCTTTGCCTACGGTGGCCACAAAGGGCGCCCCATGCACGACCCGGCCGTGCCCCCCGTTTCGCACGCCGACTTCGAGCACTACAAGCAAAGCACCGCGCCCACCCTCAACCACTTCTACGAGAAGCTGCTGCACCTCAAAGACCGCCTGCACACGCCCGCCGCGCGCCGGCTGGCCGCGCGCCGCCAGCAGTTTATGGAAGAGTTTGTGGCCCAGTTTCTGGCCGAGTGGGAGGGGCGGGCCTAGCCAATTCCACCTCAGCCACCGTACCAGTGCCCCGGCCGCCGGCTGGCAGGCGGGGCACTGGTACGGTGGCTGAGGTGGGGCGGGTTATCAGATGGCCTGCGTGACCAGGGTTAGCTGCTCGATGGTGATGGGTACCCCGTTGGTGCCGGCCGGTACCACCTGCACATCGAGGGCCTGGCCGAAGCTGGCCGCGTCTACCTCGTCCGTAATGTCGAACACGAAGGTGCGCGTAAACCGGCTGGCCTTGGGCATCACCATACCCTCCATGCCGGGGCCGTCGTGGTGGTGGGTTGCCCCAAAGAAGTTGAGGACCCCGGCCAGGTGCTGCTGGGTAGCCAGCGGGCCGGTGCCCCCCTGGCGGCGCACGTACAGGGCATAGAAGCCGCTAGGCTCCTGGCTCAGCGAGGCCTCGACCCGCAGCAGCAGGCGCTGGGGGCGGGCGTTGGCCCCAGGCTGGGGGGTGGCGCTTTTAAGCAGGCCGGCTTTGGGGGCGGGCACGGCCAGGCGGGCCGTAAAGCTCGTCGTGGTCACCACCGACTTGCCCACCCGGGTGGTGGCCAGGGTCACGGGTGGGGTACTCTGGTTGGGGCGTCCCTGGGCCAGCAATACCACGTCCTCTTTCGCCTTGGCAGCGGGTGGGGCGGGAAGCCGGTCGTAGCGGTAGTCGGGGTGCATGGCCAGGGCGTAGGCTGAGTCGACGGAGTACGAGACGTGTTTGCCGTTTTCGTCAATGAAATTGTAGTGGTTCCAGTTATCGGCCTTCAGCGAGTCCAGGTTGGGCCGCTGGCCCTGGGGCGACTGCGCCCACTGGGTCCACAGCAGGTCGATATTGGCGTGGTGGACCCAGAAGACGGGGTCGAACCCCGCCGACGGAACGTTGCCCATCATGCCGTTTGCTACCTTGCGCTGATAAATACGGTTCCAGCGCGGGGTGTTGTCGATGCCAGTGGAGGTGCCGCTGCCGATGTAATCGTGCATGGCCCCGTGCAGGCCCTGGTCCAGCTCGGTATTAAACGTAGTAAAGAGCCGGTTTTGAAACAAGGTAGTGGTGTTCAGCACGGGGTTCATCCACGGGCCGATGGCCTTGCCCTGGTTGAGCCACGCCGAGCGCTCCACGTTGGAAAGGGAGTCGCGGCTGGCGCCGGCATTGCGAAAGGCGGCGGGCATTATCCGGGTGGCGGGCGTAATGTAGTCCCAGTAGGGCAGGGCAAAGTCGGCCTTGCCGGAGAGCTTGCGCACGATGCGCTCGAGGTGCCAGGTAAAGAGGCGGTGCCAGACGAGGAAATGGTGTTCGCCGCTGCCGTGGGTGCAGCCATCCCAGGCAAAGGGCTTGTCTTTGCCAAACGGCGCGCACAAGGGCGAAGCCTGGCTGTAGCTCGGCACGTTGTGAATGGCTCCCTGGTAATACCAGCTCAGGGGGTTGTCGCAGGGCATGTTTTTCATCAGCGCCATCGCTTTCTGCAGGGCCGCCAGGTCGGCCTGGCCCTCGGGCGAGGCCGCATTGTGGCGAACGAAGAAGCCACCCGCGGGCCGGGCCGGGCTTGTGCGTGCGGTACTGTCGCGGGCTGTCGTCAAGGCAGGGGTTGTCTTCTCCTCGGTTTTGGTAGTAGTACCCGACTGGCAGCCGCTGGCCAGCAGGCCTCCCAGTAGCAGTAGGCCGGCCCACTGCGTGGGGCGGGCGGGTGGGAAAGAGAAAGGGTGTTGCATGGAAAAAAGGAAAGAGGGAGTGGAGGAAGAAAGCAGTGAGGCGGGGGCAGGGCCAGCAGCCCAACGGGCGCGCAGCCAGGACGCGCAGTCAGCCCGCGATAAAAAGCCGTCTGCCAGGCAGTTACTTCCTGGCAGCGGCCGGCCAAATATAGAGGTAAGCTGCGCTTTAGTAGCGTTCAAAAATTGATTTTTAATTAAATACGAGTAGAAATACGGGGATTTACCCGTATTTCTACCCAGTGCCGGCTGCCGGCCCGGGTTCACGGCCGGCGGGACGCGGCGGGCTTAGCTGTTACTTTTACGGCATGCTTAGCTTTCGCCGTTCGTTCTCCTTGTTGGGCCTGCTGCTGGCCGTCGGCCTGCTGGCTGGCTGCCGCACCTGTCCCATCGACTCGTGCCACATCCGGAAGGTGCACTACCACAACGGGGCGAAATATAGGGCTCGTCCTATATGGAAAATGCAATATCCGGCCATCGGGGAACGGATTAAGGTGCAGCACGATGGCGACAACAAGCGCAAAGACCAGGACCACAGCAAGCCGCTGAAATAAGCTGGGCACTAGGAGCGGGCGGGTGGATTTCGCTTTTTAACGGGGCTAGGGCAGGCGCAGAGTGCTGAGTCGGGGGGTAGACGAGTGCTGCCTCAAAGTGCCGCATACGCTAGGAAAAGCGGCTTTTTTGCCGTAACTTGCGCACGCAATACAGGTGAAAGTCAAAAGCCCCGGAAACGGCGGCTGCCGGGCATCACCTTTTACCGCTTCACTCTTAACTCCATTACTGGAATGGCCGAAGGCGAAAAAATTATCCCGATTAACATCGAAGACGAGATGCGCGGGGCCTACATCGACTACTCGATGTCGGTGATTATCTCGCGGGCGCTGCCCGACGTGCGCGACGGCCTCAAGCCCGTGCACCGGCGCGTGCTCTACGGCATGAGCGAGCTGGGCGTCTCGTACACTAAAAGTCATAAAAAATCGGCCCGTATTGTGGGCGAAGTGCTGGGTAAGTACCACCCGCACGGCGACAGCTCGGTATACGACACCATGGTGCGCATGGCCCAGGACTGGAGCCTGCGCTACCCGCTGGTAGACGGGCAGGGCAACTTCGGCTCGGTCGACGGCGACTCGCCGGCTGCCATGCGCTACACCGAAGCCCGTCTCAAGCGCCTCTCCGACGAGCTGCTGGGAGATTTGGATAAGGACACGGTAGACTTTCAGCCCAACTTCGACGACTCGCTCGAAGAGCCCAGCGTGCTGCCCGCCAAGTTTCCGAACCTGCTCGTGAACGGTACCAGCGGCATTGCCGTGGGCATGGCCACCAACATGGCGCCCCACAACATGACGGAGGTAGTGAACGGCATCGTGGCCTACCTCGATAATGCCGACATCACCATTGCCGAGCTGATGGAGCACATCACGGCGCCCGACTTCCCCACCGGGGGCATCATCTACGGCTACGAGGGCGTGAAGCAGGCCTTCGAAACCGGCCGGGGCCGCATCGTGATGCGGGCCAAGACAAACTTTGAAACCCTGCCCAACGGCAAGGAGCAGATTATCGTGACCGAGATTCCCTATCAGGTGAACAAGGCTTCGATGATTGAAAAGACGGCGGCCCTCATCAACGAGAAGAAAATCGAGGGTATTTCGGCCCTGCGCGACGAGAGCGACCGCGACGGTATGCGCATTGTGTACGAGCTCAAGCGCGATGCCCTAAACACGGTGGTGCTCAACAACCTCTTCAAATACACGCAGCTGCAGTCCTCGTTCGGCGTCAACAACGTGGCCCTGGTCAAGGGCCGCCCCATGACCCTGAACCTGCGCGACCTCATTGTGTACTTCGTCGAGCACCGGGAGGAAGTAATCGTGCGCCGTACGCGCTACGAGCTGGCCGAAGCCCAGAAGAGGGCCCACATCCTGGAAGGCCTGCTCATCGCCCTCGACCACCTCGACGAGGTAATTAAGCTCATCCGCGAGTCGCGCGACCCGGAGGTAGCCCGCTCAGGGCTCATCGAGCGCTTCGCCCTGAGCGAGGTGCAGGCCCGCGCCATCCTGGATATGCGCTTGCAGCGCCTCACCGGCCTGGAGCGCGACAAGCTCGTGGCCGAGTTTGAGGAGCTGATGCGCCTGATTGACCGCCTGAACACCATCCTGGCCTCGGAAGCCGAGCAGCGGCTGCTTATTAAGAACGAGCTGCTGGACATGCGCGAGCGCTACGGCGATGCCCGTCGCACGAGCATCAACCAGGCGGGCGGCGACTTCTCGATGGAAGACATGATTGCCGACGAGGCGATGGTGATTACCGTCAGCCGCGAGGGCTACATCAAGCGCACCAGCCTCGATGAGTACCGTACCCAGGGGCGGGGCGGGGTGGGCGCCCGCGGGGCCGGCTCCAAGCAGGACGACTTTACCGAGCACCTGTTTGTGGCTACCACCCACGAGTACCTGCTCATCTTCACCGAGCAGGGCCGCATGTTCTGGCTGCGGGCCTACGAAGTGCCCGAAACCGCCAAAACCAGCAAGGGCACGCCGCTGCAAAACCTCATCGACAAGCCCAAGGAAGATGCCGTGCGCTCGGTGCTCAACGTGCGCAACCTGCGCTCGCCCGATTACCTGGAAAACACCTTCCTCATGTTCTGCACCGAGCAGGGCACGGTGAAAAAGACCCCTTTGGAGGCCTATTCACGGCCCCGGGCGGCGGGTATCAACGCCATTACCATCAACGAAGGCGACCGCCTGCTCGACGTGCAGCTGCTCTCGGGCAACTCCGAAGTGGTGCTGGCGCTGCGCTCGGGCCGGGCCGTGCGCTTTCCCGAAGACAAGGTGCGGCCGATGGGCCGTACGGCGGCCGGGGTGCGCGGCATTACCCTGGGCGAGGAAGCCGGCGACCGGGTGGTGGGCATGGTGTGCATCGCCGACCCCACCCAGGAGCTGCTGGTCGTAAGTGAGAACGGCTACGGCAAGCGCTCGGCGCTCGACGAGTACCGGGTAACCAACCGGGGGGGCAAGGGCGTGCGCGCCATGATGCTGACCGAGAAAACCGGTAAGCTGGTTTCTATTCAGGCCGTCAACGATGCCGACGACCTGATGATAATCAACCGCTCGGGCCTCACCATTCGCCTCAGCATGAGCGAGCTGCGCACTATTGGCCGCGCCACCCAGGGCGTACGCCTGTTTAAGGTAGCGGCCAATGACGAGATTTCGTCGGTAGCCAAGGTGGCGGCCGCCGAAGCCGAGCTCGACCCGCTGGCCGCTGAAGCTCAGGCGAGTGCTATACTGGTGGCCGAAGCCGACCGTCTGCCCGCCGACGAAGGCCCCGATGACGAGCTGCTGGACGACGCCGATGAGCTGGAAGCTGTAGCCGACGATTCGGATGCTGAAGCGGCCGATGAGCAGGAATAAGCGCGGGTGAGCAGGAGTGGGGCGGCTGGCTTTGCCGGCCGCCCTTTTTTGGGCCAGGCAGCGGGTAAAAGGGTAAAACCAGGCGCTGGCTCCTTCGTAAACGTGCGCCGGCGCGATTTTGCCGGACGGGTGTAGTTTTGTGCCGTCAACATTTTCTTTTCCCTCCCATGAAAAAATCCTTTCTGACGCTCGCCGTCGCCACTGCCATGCTGGCCGCCGGCCTGGCCACGCCCGCGCTGGCCCAGAATTCGGCCGTGACCAACGCCATCCTCAGCCAGAAAGCTGGTCAGCTCGACAAGGCCCTGGTGAGCATCAACGAAGCCATTACCAACGAAAAGACCAAGGATAAGGCCAAAACCTGGTTTACCCGCGGCGATATCTACTACCAGATTATTGACCCGAGCACGCAGGCGCTGTTTGCCAAATACGGCAAAGACCTGCAGCCCGGCGAAGCCCTGCAAAAAGCCACCGAGTCGTACAACAAAGCCCTGCAGCTGGATGGACCCGCGGGCGAGTTCGGCAAGCAGGTGCCCGCCCGCCTGCAAAACCTGTACGGCATTGCCTTCAATGCCGGCGTAGTGGGCTACCAGGCCAAGGAGTATGACAAGGCGCTGGCCGGGTTCCGGCAGGCTTCGCAGATAAATCCGCAGGATACTACGGCTGTCCTATATAGCGCGTATACTCAGGATGCGAAGCAGGATTTTGCCGGGGCCAAAGCCAGCTACATGCAGCTGCTGAGCCTGGATGCGTACAAGTCAAAGCCCGCCCCGGTGGCAGTGTACCAGCGGCTGCTGCAAATAGCCCGCGAGGAGAAGAACGATGCGGATGCCCAGAAGGTGCTGGCCCAGGCCCTGGTGGCCTATCCTAATAACAAGACCTTTCTGATTGAGGATTTGAACCGGTCGATGGCCGGTAATAACGGTGGCGCCGCGGCGGTGGACAAAATCACGAAAACCATTGCTGCTGACCCGACGAACGCCAACCTGTACGCCGTGCGGGGCTCGCTCTACGACCAGCAGAAAAAAACCGACCTGGCGCAGGCCGACTACAAGAAGGCGATTGAGCTGGACCCCAAGAATTTTGATGCCGAGTACAACATGGGTATCTACAACTTCAACCAGGCCGCTGCGCTCTATACCAAAGCCAGCAAGATGGACCTGAAGACGTATCAGCTAAAAGGCAAGGCGCTGGAAACCGACGGTAAGAAGTACTTCGAGGCCTCAGTGCCGTATTTCGAGAAAGCACTGGAAGTGCAGCCCAATGACCCTGGCTGCCTGAGCGCCCTGCAAAAAGTCTATTTCCGGTTGGGCCGCAATGCCGATTCCAAAAAGATGGAAGACCGGCTGCAAGCGTTGAAAAAATAAAACAGCCCGGGTTTTAAAGTAGTGCTAAAGAAGCGCGCTGGCTAGCTTAGTCAGCGCGCTTCTTTTTTAAGTACCCAGGCAGAATGAGAGGGTGGGCGGCAGGGCAGGGAGTTTAGAGAAAGTCAATTTAACATAATATAAATTATAAGACAAATGGAATTTTAAAAAAATGGAATTTTAAAAAACAAGCTGGTAGCAGGTACTTGCCAGTCCGAGAACAGACCGGCTGGTGCGGGCTACTGGCAGTGCGGTACCCGACCCGAATCGCGTTGAGCCATCGGGTGGTTAATTTCCCGCATCAACCAGTTTCGTATGTTACTTAGTGGCGGATATTCAGCTCGCATCAGCAGCCCGCCGAAACGTATAGATTTAAAGCTCGAACTTATTCCTGTTCCGGTGGCCGGCCTTGGCCGCGCCAAAAAGGTTTATGTCGACCAGGTGGGCTTTAACACTTGACCATGATGTGCGACCTGGTGCGTGCGGGTGGTCCCACCGGGCTCTGCCTGTTCGATTGTGTTAACTATGGGCCTGAGCAGCCTCGCAATGCCGGCTGATAGTCTGCGCTATTGCGCAAGCCCGGGCTGCTTGGTCGTAGTGTGCTGGGGAGCAGAAGTCAGGACTTCGGCGGTGGTATACCACAGGCGGCTTCCAGGACCTGTATGGTACACTTGGACTTGGCAGCAACTGCCGACTCGGCAGTGACTCAGTTAAGATGGATGGTAAAGAATAACAGGCTCTACTCCTAGCTAAGCTCTTTTCCTATCCTAGTACAGTATAAAACTAAGTTAAGTGTTGGTATAATAGATAAACGTACATTAAGTACCTATAAGTATAAAAAAGTACAAAATAAAACATAATTTTTATACTTTTTTATACTTTTAACTTTATTGCTTGTTTTATAGTTTATAATTGTACTACTATTGCCAAGACCCTGTACTCCATCCTAATCTAGTACTAGTATGCCAAAACTGATTGATTATCCCCGCACCAGCTACAGCGGCGCCTGGGAAGTAGCCGAAGTAGTAGACGACACCGGCGGAAAATGCGCCCTCGATACCTGCGCCCGCAAGCTTAATCGTAAAGTGAGCGGCTCTTTCAAGGCCATTGTGGGCTCTGCCGTGAAGTTTGGGTTATTGACCAGCAAACGAGAGCTGCTGGCCACCACCACGCTCTTTCGCCGCATTAAGCATGCCTACGACAAGCAGGAAGAGCTCGTCTTTCACCGGGAAGCCTTTCTAACGCCTCCACTCTTCACGCAACTCTGCCGTAAGTTCCGCTCCCGGGAATTACCCGTCGCCATGCTCGATGTACTACTCATGCGCGAGTTTGGGGTGGAAGAAATCAATGCCCAGGGGGTTTCCAAGGCTTTTGTCGACGGGGCACGCATGGTAAAGCTCCTCGACGAGCACAATATCATTGCAGATATCGACCAGCTGGCTGCTCAACAGCCACCCCGGCGCGAGTTGGCCAGCCCTACCCCGGCACCCAACGTATTTCGCCAGCTTCCGCTTCCCAGTGCGCCTGAGCCCGACGAGTCGGAGCCGACCGACGACGACTTCGACAACGCCCCCTTAGAAGCCCTGCTGCCAGCAGCAACGGCTCTTCCCCCGCCGCCAGCGCTCCACGCCGGCAACAAGCCCCTGTTACCGGCCCAACGCCCCGCCCCGGCAGCTACTACCGATGCTATCGCCAGTCTCTTTGGGCTCAACGGCACCGGCGACAACGTAGTAGGAGCCGCCCCCAGCGGGCCGGCTCCTACTGCTACTACGAGCAGCCAGGCAGCGCCCGCTAAGCCAGCAACTCCCCCAGCCAGTGCCCAGGGCACCGGGCCAGCCCCGGCCGAGCGGCTGTTTCGTATTCAACTCACCGGCCCCGGCATGAACACCCAGCTCGACGTAACCGAAGTAGAAGACCTGAACTTAATCAGGGCACTGCTGGATAAAATCGAGCGCCAACTAAAAAGATAACTGACTGACCAGAAGAAGCAAATAATCCTGTTTATAAATTATGTTAAGCAAAATTACCCTTCGCGGGCGGGCGGCTTAGTCGGGCAGCGGGCGGCGCTGGCCCGCGCCGATGGTTTGGTGGCGCTGCCGCAGCACGGCCAGCATTTCCTCCAGCGAGGAGCCGCTGGCACGTAGCAGCACCAGCAGATGGTACACCAGGTCAGCCGCCTCCCCGGGCAGGCCGGCTTTATTACCGGCCATCGCGTCGATAACCGTTTCAACGGCTTCCTCCCCTACTTTCTGGGCAATACGGGCCAGTCCTTTCTCAAATAGCCGCACCGTATAAGAGCCCGGCTCCTCGGCCGGGTATTGCCGGCGCCGCTCAATGAGGCGGTCCAGCTCAGCCAGAAAGCTCACCGCCGGGGCCGGGCGGGTGGCATCCGGCGCCGCTTCTTCCGCACCGGGCAGCCCCTCGAAGCAGCTGGTGGTACCCCGGTGACAGGTGGGACCATCGGGCCGGGCCAGCACCAGCACCGTGTCCTGGTCGCAGTCGAGGTGCAGGCTCACTACCTGCAGGTAGTTGCCGCTGGTTTCGCCCTTGGTCCAGAGCCGCTGTTTGGAGCGCGAGTAGAACGTTACGCGGCCCTCGGCCTGCGTGCGCTGCCAGGCTTCGGCGTTGAAGTAGCCCAGCATGAGCACCTGCCCCGTGGCCGCATCCTGCACGATGGCGGGAATGAGCTGGTCGGGCATCTTTTGAAAATCTAACGTCATAAGAGAAGAGAAAAGCGGACGAGCCGCAAGTGGGGTCAGGCAACCGGGGTTTTGGGCTGCAGCAGGTCCCAGAGGTTGCCATACAGGTCTTCAAAGACGGCTACCGTGGCGTAGACTTCCTCACGCGGAGCTTCGTGAAAGCGCACGCCCCGCGCCCGCATAGCGTGGTAATCGCGCCAGAAATCGTCGGTTTGCAGAAACAGAAACACCCGGCCGCCGGTCTGGTTGCCGACCCGGCTTAGCTGCTCGGCATCGTCGGCCTGAGCCAGCAGCAGGGCACTGCCCGCCGGGGCACCAGGGGGCGCTACCAGCACCCAGCGCCGGGTAGCGCTCAGGCGGGTATCGGCCAGCAGCCGGAAACCCAGCTGCCGGGTGTAGAAGGCAATCGCCTCATCGTAGTCACGAACTAACAAGGCAACGTGGGCCAGCTGCTGATACATAGATTATTTATTATATTTAAACCAGCCCCAATCCTAGCCAACCGGACGCATGGCTACGCCTTCCAGCAGCAGATAGTTTTTGAGCCCGGCCACCGAGATGTCGCCGAAATGGAAGACACTGGCCGCCAGCGCCGCGTCGGCCCCGCCGGGCCGCAGCACCTCACGAAAGTGCGGGGCCGCCCCCGCCCCGCCCGAGGCAATAACCGGCACACCTACGGCGGCGGCGACTCCCCGTGTCAGGCTGAGGGCGTAGCCGTCGCGGGTGCCGTCGTGGCTCATGGAAGTGAGCAGCAGCTCGCCCGCCCCACGCTCGGCGGCCTCGCGGCACCAGGCGACGGCCTCGCGGCCGGCGGGATGACGCCCCCCGTGGGTAAAGACTTCCCAGGCTTCTTGCGAGGCGGTCGTGGCTTCTTCGTTGGTTTGCCGGGCATCCACGGCTACCACGATGCACTGGCTGCCGAAGCGACGGGCCATCTCGTCAATCAGGCCGGGCTCGCGCAATACGGAAGAGTTGAGGCTGACTTTGTCGGCTCCGTTGAGCAGCAGCGCCTCCACGTCGGCTACTGCCCCGATGCCGCCGCCCACGGTGAAGGGAATATTGACCTCGCGGGCCACGTTGCGCACCAGCTCGAGGAGGGTGCGCCGCTTTTCCACGGTGGCGGTGATGTCGAGCAGCACCAGCTCATCGATGCCCTCCTGGGCGTAGCGGGCGGCCAGGGCCACGGGGTCGCCGGCGTCGCGCAGGTTCACGAAGTTGGTGCCCTTTACGGTGCGGCCGTTCTGTACGTCGAGGCAGGCAATGAGGCGTTTGGTCAGCATACGCTATATATTATACAGGAATCAGGTACAGCTCTTCCACCGGCACGCCGTGCAGCGTGGGCCGGCCAGCGGCCGTAGCGGCCAGGGCCGCCCGCGCCGTGGCCACTACGGCCGCTGGCCGCGTGGTCGAAGAGCGTATCGTCGAGGTCAAAAAAACGGTCGTAACCGGGAGAGCGAAGGACATGGCGGGGAAATAACAACGAAGCAGGCAGGAAGCTTAAAGCGACCCCGCTACCTGGCCAGCTCGGCGCGCAGCTCGGCCTCCGTAATGGTGCCTTCGTAGATGGCTTTGCCAATGATGGCCCCGCTCATGCCCAGCGCCCGCAGCGCCGCCACGTCGTCCACCGTCGTCACGCCGCCGCTGGCCACGAACTGCGCGGCCGGAAACTGCTGCCGCAGCGCCGCGTAGGTAGCGGTGGCGGGGCCCTGAAGCTGACCGTCGCGGCTCACGTCGGTGCAGATGAAGGTGGTGGCCCCGGCCGCCAGGTAAGCGCCGATAAACCCGGTCAGGGTCTGGTCCGACTGCTCGGTCCAGGCGCTCACGGCAATGTACTCGCCCTTGAAATCGGCTCCGATGATGATGCGCCCGGCCCCGAAGCGGGCCAGCCACTCCCCCACCAGGGCCGGCTCACGGGCCGCGATGCTACCCGCCGTAAGCTGCGCCGCCCCGGCCGCAAAGGCCGCCTCGGCCGCCGCCGTGGTCTGAATGCCCCCGCCGAAGTCGATGTGCAGGCGGGTGTGCCGGGCAATTCGCTCCAGCACCGGCAGCTGGCGCGGCGCTCGGGCGCGGGCCCCGTCGAGGTCCACCAGGTGCAGGTGGGTGGCGCCGAGCTGCTCGAAGTACTGGGCCTGGGCCAGCGGGTCGGCGGCGTAGGTGGTCTGGCGGGCAAAGTCGCCGCCGGTCAGGCGCACGCACTGGCCGTTGATGAGGTCGATGGCCGGAATAATATCCATTTGTATAATAATCTTAGGACTGGCAAAAGCAGCTTATTGCAACATTTGAGCAATCAATCAGGGCTGCTTAGCGCAGGTCGCCCTCCAGGAAATTGCGCAGAATCTGCTCGCCAACCGGGCCGCTCTTCTCCACGTGAAACTGCACGCCGTAGAAGTTGCGGTAGCGCACCCCCGCGCTGAAGGGCACCCCCGCCGGGTAGCTGGCCTGGGCAATGGTGTAGCTCCCCACCGGCGCGTAGTAGCTGTGCACAAAATACACGTAGTCGGCCGCCGTCGGAGTCGCATCAGCTGGCCGAGCCGACTGAGTATCGCTTTTCGGCGGCGCTGTGCCCAGGCCCGCAAACAACGGCGTTTGCAGGTCGTGGAGGTTGTTCCAGCCCATGTGCGGCACCTTATGCGTAGCATCGGGCGGCGCGAAGCGCACCACCTCGAACGGCAGCATTCCCAGCAGCTCGGTGCCGCCGGCCGGCCCTTCCGTGCTGTGGCGGCCCAGCAGCTGCATGCCCAGGCAGATGCCCAGGAAAGGCTGGGTGAGCGTGGGCAGCACCTTATCGAGGCCGGCAGCCCGCAGCGCCCGCATGGCCGAGCTGGCTTCGCCTTCCCCCGGAAACAGCACCCGGTCGGCCCGGCGGATGACGTCGGGGTCGGACGTGAGTACGGCGCTGGTGACCCCCAGGCGCTCGAGCGCAAACAGGACTGACTGCACGTTGCCTCCCTGGTAATCGATGACGGCAATGTTCATTTTAAAACATTTGGTATAATGAGTACTTTAGCCGGATTTACCCAAATGATAAAACAGCATTTATAAGATGCCTTTGGTGCTGGGAATCTCGTGCTGCCCGGCCGGGTCGCGCACCAGGGCCATTTTAATGGCTTTGGCCACGGCCTTGAAAATCGCCTCGATTTTGTGGTGCTCGTTGTCGCCTTCGCACTTGATGTTGAGGTTACAGCGGGCCGCGTCGGAGAAGCTTTTAAAGAAATGGTAAAACAGCTCGGTCGGCACGTCGCCCACCCGCTCGCGCGTAAAGTCGGCGGCCCACACCAGCCAGGGCCGGCCCGAGAAGTCGATGGCCGCCTGGGCCAGCGCATCGTCCATGGGTAGCAGGAAGCCGTAGCGGTTCACGCCGCGCTTGTCGCCGAGCGCTTCGTGGTAGGCCGTGCCAATGGCGATGGCCGTATCCTCCACCGTGTGGTGCTCGTCGATGTGCAAATCGCCGTGGGTGCGCACGTAGAGGTCGCAGCCACTATGCTTGCCCAATTGGTCGAGCATGTGGTCGAAAAAGCCCAGCCCGGTTTTACAATCGGTGTGGCCGGTGCCGTCGAGGTTAAGGATAACCTCAATGCGGGTCTCGTTGGTGTTGCGCATCACGTGGGCGCGGCGCGGCGGGCGGCGCAGGTGCTCGTAGACTTTCGCCCAGTCGGTGGTGCTGAGCGCGGCGCGCTCGTCGGCCTCGGCGTGGAGCAGGATGGCGCGGCAGCCCAGGTTCTCGGCCAGCTGCACGTCGGTGCGCCGGTCGCCGATGACGTAGCTGTGCGTTAAGTCGTAGCCGTTGGCCGGGTCGAGGTAGCGGGTGAGCAGCGCCGTGCCCGGCTTGCGCGTCGGGGCCGGGTCGTGGGCAAAGCTGCGGTCAATCAGAATCTCGCTGAACTCGACCCCCTCCCCGCGTAGGATGTCGAGCATTTTCTGCTGGTAGGGCCAGAAGGTATCCTCCGGGTAGCTGGCGGTGCCAAGGCCGTCCTGGTTGGTGACCAGTACCAGCTCGTACTCGCCGTCGCGGGCCAGCCGGGCCAGGGCCGTAATGGCGCCGGGCACAAAGTCGAATTTATGCCAGGCATCAATCTGATAGTCGGTCGGCGGCTCGATGAGGATGGTGCCGTCGCGGTCGATGAAGAGAACTTTTTTCATGTCAGGATAAAGCAGGAATTACGCGGCGTTAAACTCCGCCAGCGCCGCCAGCAGCTGTTCATTCTCCGCGGGCGAGCCCACGGTCAGGCGCAGCGTGCCGGCGCAGCCGGGCTGGGTGGTGCGGTTGCGCACCACAATGCCCCGGCCCAGCAGGTAGTCGTACACGGCGGTGGCGTCGGGGTGGAAGCGCACCAGCAAAAAGTTGGCATCCGACGGGAAAACCTCGGCCACAATCGGCAGCGCGGGCAGGCGCGCAGCCAGCCAGGCGCGGCCGCTGAGCAGCTGCCGGCGCAGCTCTTCGAAGTGCGGAGCCGCCGCCAGCGCCGCCAGCGCGTGCTGCTGGGTAGCCTCGGAGATGTTGTAGGGCGGCTTGATTTTATTGAGGTAGCCGATGATTTCCGGCGCGGCAAAGGCCATGCCCAGGCGCAGGCCGGCCAGGCCCCAGGCCTTGGAAAACGTCTGGAGCACCACCAGGTTGGGGAACTCCGCCAGGCGGGTCGTCCAGCTCGGGGCCGCGGCGAAGTCGGCGTAGGCCTCATCCACCACCACCAGGCCCCGGAAGCCGCGCAGAATCTGCTCGATGGCCGCGGCGTGCAGCAGGTTGCCGGTCGGGTTATTGGGCGAGCATATAAATACCAGCTTGGCCGAAGAGGCCAGCACACCGGCCACGATGGCGGGCGAGAGCTGGAAGTCGGCCGTCAGCGGCAGGCGCTCGATGCGCACATCGTTGAGGTGGGCGGCCACCTCGTACATACCGTAGGTAGGCGGCAGCAGCAAAATGCTGTCCGCGCCGCCCGGCGTGCAGGTCAGGCGCACCAGCAGGTCGATGGCCTCGTCGGAGCCGTTGCCCAGGAAAATCTGCGCGGGCTCCACGCCTTTCAGCTGCGCCAGCCCGGCCTTTACCGCCCGCTGCTGCGGGTCGGGGTAGCGGTTGAACTGCGCCGGCCCGGCGCTGCCCAGGCTGTTCTCGTTGGCATCGAGCATCACCTGGGCCTCGCCCTGAAACTCGTCGCGCGCCGACGAGTATGGCTTCATGGCCCGGATGTTGGGGCGAATGAGGGATTCTAAATTCATCGCAGATTTAACGGATTTAACGGATGGCGCAGATACGCCCACTGCGTGGGCTGGCTAGCTGAACAGGTTTTTATCAGACTCCCCTCTCCTTTTTGAGGGAGTTGGGGTGAGGCGCTCCGCCTGAGCTAGCGACTGGTCGCCAGCGCCTCCCGGCGCAGGGCCACGGCCTGGGCGTGGGCGCGCAGCCCTTCGGCTTCGGCCATCGCCTCTACCACCGGGGCCAGGGCGAGCAGGCCGGCGGGCGCCAGCTGCTGAAAGGTGATTTTCTTGTAGAACGAGTCGAGCGACACGCCGCTGTAGGCGCGGGCGTAGCCGCCCGTCGGCAGCGTATGGTTGGTGCCGGAGGCGTAGTCGCCCACCGCCTCGGGCGTGAGGTGGCCCATAAAAACGGAGCCGGCATTATATACATCATTCGCTATATTTTCGGGCGCGGCCAGGGCCAGGATAAGGTGCTCGGGCGCGTACTGGTTGCTGAACTCCAGCATGGTGGCGACGTCGGGCAGCAGCACGGCGCGGCTCTCGGCCAGGGCCTGGCGGGCAATCTCGGCGCGGGGCAGCCGCGGCAGCTGGCGCGCCAGCTCGGCGATTACACCAGTCAGCATTTGCTCGGAGTCCGTTAGCAGAACCACCTGCGAGTCGGGGCCGTGCTCGGCCTGCGAGAGCAGGTCGGCCGCCACGAAAGCCGGGTTGGCGCTGGCATCGGCGATAACGAGTACTTCGCTGGGCCCGGCGGGCATATCGATGGCCACCCCCCGCTGGGCCGCCAGCTGCTTGGCGGCGGTTACGTAGCGGTTGCCGGGGCCGAAAATCTTGTCCACGGCCGGCACCGAGGCGGTACCTACCGTGAGGGCCGCGATGGCCTGCGCCCCCCCGGCTTTGATGATGGTGGTCAGTCCCAGCTCCTGGGCGGCGAAGAGAATGGCGGGCGCCACGCGGCCGTCGCCCCGGCCGGGCGGCGTGCAGAGTACAATCTCGCGGCAGCCCGCCAGCCGGGCCGGAATACCCAGCATTAATAAGGTAGAAAACAACGGCGCCGAGCCACCCGGCACGTACAGTCCCACCCGCGGCACGGCCACGCTGCGGCGCCAGCAGCGCACGCCGGGCATGGTCTCCACTTCGGCTTCCACGGCGGCGGGGCGCTGGGCGGCGTGAAACTTTTCAATATTCTGAATAGCCTGGCGAATGGCGGCTTGCAGCGCGGCCGGCACCTGGGCGGCCCCGGCCGCCAGCTCTTCGGCGCTCACGCGCAGGTTGGGGAGGGCGGGTACGCCGTCGAGCTCCGCGGCGTACTGGCGCAGGGCCTCATCGCCGCGCCGGGCTACGTCGTCGAAAATCTCGCCGGCGCGGGCCAGGATGGCGGCGTTGCTGGCCGCCAGCGGCCGCTGCTGGAGCGCGGGCCACTGGCTAGGGTCGGGGTTGCGAAAGATTTGCATAGTACTACCTTTTCTTTCCTACCCGACTCGCTTTTCGATACCCAGCACCAGAATTCCTTCGGCTCCGATGGCCTGGAGCTGACCGGTGAGGTGCCAGAAGTTATCCTCATCCACCACCGACTGCACCGACACCCAGCCTTCTTCGGCCAGGGGCGTGACGGTGGGCGACTTAATGCCCGGCAGCAGCGCCTTTACCGCATCAAGCGCCGAAACCGGCGCGTTGAGCACGATGTATTTCGAGCGCTGGGCCCGGCGCACGGCCTGCATCCGGAAGCGCAGCTGGTCGAGCAGCTCCTGCTTTTCGGGGCTGAGGCCGGGGGCCGCGATAAGCACGGCTTCGGAGCGGAAAATGGTTTCGACCTCACGCAGGCCGTTGCCGAGCAACGTGGAGCCGCTGCTCACAATGTCGCAGATGGCCTCGGCCAGCCCGATGCTGGGCGCAATCTCCACCGAGCCGCTGATGGTGTGCAGGTGCGCCTGCACGCCCTGGCCGGCCAGGTAGTCGCCCAGGATTTTGGGGTACGAAGTCGCAATACTTTTGCCTTGCAGGTCGGCCACCGAGCCATAGGCCGCGCCGCGGGGCACGGCCAGGCTCAGCCGGCACTTGCTGAAGCCCAGGGTTTCGACCTCCAGGGCGGCGCAGTTGGCTTCTACCAGCACGTTCTGGCCCACGATGCCGAGGTCAGCCACGCCGTCCTGCACGTAGCCGGGAATATCGTCGTCGCGCAGGTAGAGGATTTCGAGCGGGAAGTTGCTGGCCTCGACCTTGAGCTTATAAGACGACGAAACGAAGCTGATGCCGCACTCGCGGATGAGCTGAAGGGAGTCCTCCGAAAGGCGGCCGGACTTTTGAATGGCTAAACGCAGCATGAGAAGAAAAAAGCTGCCGACCCGCCAAGGGGCCAGCCGCGAAACTGGACGGTGCCCCGGCCGCACCTGGCCGCCGGAAAGCTCATCCGTAAATACCCAAACGAAGAAAAAGTTATTTCCCGGCCCAGCGGCGGGGCGGCGGTGGAGACGCGAGCGGCTGGCTTCAGAGGCTACAGGGTAGCGGCCAGCCCGGTTGCCCGGTCTCCTACAGATGGTGGTGATGCTGCGGCGCGGCACCAGCCGGCTGCGCAGCCCGCCAGGCAGCCGCCAGGCCCATAGTGGGGACCGGCAGCGCGGAGCTAAAGGCGGACGTAAGGCGGCAAACGGGGGTCATCGTGGGGCAAAGGTAGGCAGGCGGCTGGAATTCCAATGCCTCCTACGCAAAACCGGGCCGGGGAGCTATCTTCGGCCTATGCCCGATTTCATCACCGCGCTCGAAACCATCGCGCCAATGAGCCCGGTGCTACGAGCAGCATTAGCCTCGACAGTGCGCCACGAGGAGTTTTCGGCCCGGCACTTGTTACTGCAACCGGGCCAGGTGGCGCGGCGAGTGTATTTTGTCGAAAGGGGGTTAGTGCGCGGCTATTTGCTGCACGAGGGTCGCGAGATATCCTCGTGGTTTATGCGCGAGGGCGACTTCGTAATTTCTATTGTCAGCTTTCTGACCCGGCTGCCTTCGACTGAATTCCTGGAACTGCTGGAAGCCAGCGCACTGTATTCCATTACCTACGAGGAGCTGCAAGCACTCTACAAAGAGTTTCCCGAATTTAATCTTTTTGGCCGGGTCATCACCGAACGCTACTACGTTCTGAGCGAGCAGCGCGCCCACCAACTGCGAACGCAGCCGGCTGCCACCCGCTACGCCCACTTACTGGCCGATTTTCCGGAAGTACTACGGCGGGTACCGCTCAAGCACATTGCCTCGCACCTGGGCGTGGCTGCCGAAACCCTGAGCCGCCTGCGGGGCAAGAGCTAGGCAAAAATGACATTTGTCAAGAAAGCGAGAAAAAGGCGCGGGGACCTTTGGGCCTCACTTTCCCCTTTGCCTGCTATGCCTTTTCCCCTAACCATTCTACTGGCCCTGGTTATTGCCCTGGCGAATGACTACGCCGACCACCTCCAGGCGCCGATTGGCATTCTGTTAACTCCCCTGGTCATTATCAGTATTACCGCCTTGCTGCACACCAACCGGCACCCCCAACTCGTCCTTCCGGCGGCTGTAGCTACGGCGTTGCTGCTATGCCTACACGATGCCGGCATCAAGCTCTATGGAGGTGGCATGCACGATTTGGAAGGACAAGGATTTGTGAACCTATTTCTATTCGCAGGCCTGCTACCCGCTTATCTACTACAGAGTTCGCTCGTGCGACGAACCCAGGGAGTCAGCCCACGTGTAAAGCGCTGGACCTTATGGGTCGGCCCGTTGTTAGTGGGAAGCTACCTGCTTTTTTTTGGGTCGCTAGGTTTAGGTCGGTCTTATTAACTACTACCACCTGCGCTACTTTGAGCTAAATGCCTTCCGCACGCCGGGCAGCACCAGGCGGGCGTAGCGCACCGGCAGCAGGCGCGTGAGCCAGTCCATAACCCGGGCGTCGGGGCCGACGATGATGCGGGCCTTGTTCTGCTCAATGCCCTTGAGAATAAGGACCGCCGCCTGCTCGGGCGTGGTGCGGGCGCTTTTGTCGAAGCGCCGGTTGGCTTTGGCGTGCTGCTCGGGTGTGACGCTGACCCCGAGCCGGGCGCTAGCCGCGATGTTGGTTTTAACACCGCCCGGAAACACCGTTGAAACCCGGATGGCGCTACCGGCCAGTTCGTTGCGCAGCACGTCGGTGAAGCCGCGCACGCCAAACTTGGCTGTGCTGTAGGCCGCGTTTTGCGGCGCGCCAAACAGGCCGAATACGCTCGATACGTTCACGAGGTGGCCGCCCCCGGCGCGCAGCAGCGGCAGAAACGCCTTGCTCATGCGCACCACGCCCCAGAGGTTAATCTCCAGCAGCCAGGCAAACTCCTCCAGCGTGTTTTGTTCGAAGGTGCCCGCGCCCAGGGCTACGCCGGCATTATTAAGCAGAATAATTCGCTGGCCGGGATACGTTTCGGCGACGTGCCGGGCGTAGGCGGCTATCTGGTCGGCCTGGCTCACGTCGAGGGCCGAGGTTTCCAGGCGGCCGCCGGCCTGGCGCACGGTAGCCGCCGTGCGGGCCAGGCCCTCGGCGTTGACATCAGAGGCGCGCACGTGCGCGCCCTGCGCCGCCGCCCGAATAGCCACCGCCTGCCCGATGCCCGAGGCCGCCCCGGTCACGATAAATAGAGAATCCTTAATACTGGTCATGACTGGGTGGGAAAAGGAAAGAAGTGAGAGAAGCAGCTGTTACTTTTTACTTAAAAACTCGCGGATGGCCTCGGCGGCCGGCTGCGGGTAGAAGTAATGGGCAAAGTGGTCGCCGGGCAGCTCCACGAAGGGCTCGTCGGGCAGTCGGATAACGTTGTCGCGGCGGGCGTGCAGGCGCAAATCGGGCGGCACGGTAAGCGGCGGCGCCGGCGCAAACAGCACCTGCAGCTGCTGATGCACGTAGCGGCGGCGGTGCCGGGCCAGGTTATCGACCAGCTGGGCGTAGAGCTGGCGCGACTCGTCGCGGCGGTAATTACGCTTGAAGCGCTCGCGCATAAACCGGGCCTGCATCAGGCCCGACAACGCATAAAAGCTCAGCAAGCGCGGGCTGCGAATGGCCGACACAATTTTGCGCTGGTCGGTAAACGAGCTGAGCAGGATGGCCGTGGCCCCGGTGAGCTGCTTTAGATGCGCGGCAATCCAGCCGCCCATCGAGTGGCCGATGAGCACATCGGCCGCACTAATCTGGTAGCGGTCTGCCAGATGCTGCGCCAACGCCAGCACGTTGGGCCGCCCGGCCGGGTGCCAGCCGGCAAATTCCTCTTCCAGCTCCAGCGAGAGCACTTCGTCGAAGCTCGGCAGCAACGGCCGCAGCGTATCGAAAATAGTGCGGTCTTCGGTGTAGCCGTGCAGCAATAAAAGGCGTTTCATGGGGCGAAGGCGGGGGGTGGGCAGCTGGAAATGCGAAGGGCTGGGATGCAAACGTACGGCGCGCCGTAAATTAGTCGGCAAGCAGCGTATCTTTTTCCCACCCTCTCCGCTGGCTTCTCGCTTTCTTATGCAACATTCCGTGGACGTAGCCATCATCGGGGCCGGCTTTGCGGGCCTCACGGCGGCCATTCGCCTGCAACAGCGCGGCAACACCTCGTTCGTCATCTTTGAGCGGGCCGCCGAAGTCGGCGGCACCTGGCGCGACAATATTTACCCCGGCTGCGGCTGCGATATTCCCTCGCCGCTCTACTCCTTCTCCTTCGCCCCCAACCCCGACTGGACGCGCATGTACGCGGGCCAGCCCGAGATTCTGAGCTACATCAAGCAGACGGTCAGCCAATTCAACCTGCGGCCCCACCTTCGGTTCAACGCCGAGATTATCCGCACCGAGTTTGCGGAAGCTACCGGCCGCTGGACGCTCACCGACCGCGCCGGGCAGCAGACCACCGCCCGCGTGGTGCTGGTGGCCATCGGGCCGCTCAACCGCCCGGCGCTGCCGCAGCTGCCGGGCCTAGCCACGTTTGCCGGCAAAACCTTCCACTCCTCGCAGTGGGATACCGACTACGACCTCCAGGGCAAGCGCGTGGCCGTGATTGGTACCGGGGCCAGCGCCGTGCAGTTCGTGCCCCAGATTGCCCCGCTGGTCGGCCAGCTCTACGTGTTTCAGCGCACGGCCCCGTGGATTTTGCCCCGGCGCGACCGCGCTTTTTCGGAGAAAGAAAAAACCTGGTTCCGCCGGCTGCCGCTGCTGCAGTGGATGCAGCGCGAGCTTATCTACTGGCGCAACGAGCTGTTCGGGCTGCTCTTCATGGGTAATAAAAAGCTGGCCGCTCAGGCCAACGAGCTGGCCGCCCGCCACCTTAAGCGCGCCATTAAAGACCCCGAGCTACGCCGCAAAGTCACGCCCAACTACCAGCTGGGCTGCAAGCGGGTACTTATATCGAATAACTACTATCCTGCCCTCACCCGCCCCAACGTGGAGCTTGTCACCGAAGGTATCCGGGAAGTAACTCCCACCGGCATCGTCACCCACGACGGCCAGGCGCGGCCCGTGGACGCCATTATTTTCGGCACCGGCTTCGTGGCCTCCGAGTTTATGGTCGATTTGCACATCAGCGGACTGGGCGGGCGCAGCCTGTTTGGCGAGTGGCAGCAAAGCAGCGCCGAGGCCTACCGGGGCACCACCGTAGCGGGCTACCCCAACATGCTGGTGCTGGTGGGCCCCAACACCGGCCTGGCCCACAATTCCATCATCCACATTATGGAGTCGCAGGTAAACTACGTGCTCGATTACCTGCGCATCCTCGACCAGGCCGGGCCCGGGGCCTACCTCGACGTAAAGCCCGAAGCCCAGCGCGCCCACAACGAAGAGGTGCAGCGCAAGCTCGGCACCACCGTGTGGGCCTCGGGCTGCAAAAGCTGGTACCAGACTGCCGCTGGCAAAAACACTACGCTCCTGCACACGCTCACGCCCGCATTCCGGCGGAGCGTAAAAAGCGTGCGGCTCAAAGACTACGTGCTACGCAAGGCAGTGAACAGTGAGGAGTTAGTAGTGAACAATGAAAGGCGGTAATACTGCCCTTAGCTGTTCACTACTAAACTCGTCGCGAAGTAAAAAGCGAAAGCCGTTGATTAAACTTGCGGCATGCAGGTTTCCCTCACCGACCCGGAGCGCCAACGGTTGCGTGCGTTGCAAAAGCAACGGCGCGATGACGAGGGCTACGTAAAAGTGACGGTGGTGCTGTTGCTGGACAAGGGGCGCTCGGCGGGAAGCATTGCCGACGATTTGGGGCTGGATGATGGCACGGTGTACCGCTACGCCGAGGCCTTTGCCCGGTTGGGCTTGGAGAAGTACCTGGCCCACGAGCAGCGCGGCTACTGGGGGCTGCTGACCAGCACCCAACTCGCCGGCTTGTGCCAGGAGCTGCGCCGGACCCTGTACACCGACTGCCGCCCGTTGCAGGCCTGGCTGACACAGGCCACCGGCGTGCGCTACTCGGTTTCGGGCCTGACGGACCTGCTACACCGGTTGGGCTTTGTGTACAAGCTCACCACGCCCATGCCTTGCGAAGCGGACGCCGACGCGCAGGCCGCTTTTCTGGCCAACCGGTTGCAGCCCCTGCTGGAACGGGCTGCGGCCGGCGACGCCGTGGTGTATTTTGCCGACGCGGCCCACCCCACCCACAACACCCGCTGCACCCGGGCCTGGACCGAAAAAGGCGCACAGCGGCCCCTGCCTACGGTCAGCGGACGCGAACGGGTGAATCTGAACGCGGCCCTCAACGCGCACTGCCCTACGCAGGTGTACGTGCACGAAACGGCCTGCGTCAACGCCCAGAGCACAAAAGCCTTATACGAACAGCTGCTGGCCGCCCATCCCAGCCAACCGATTTACGTGGTCTGCGACAACGCCCGCTACTACAAAAACCAGGAACTGACCCAGTGGCTGGCCGATAAGCCCCTGGTGCAGGTCTTTCTGCCGCCCTATTCGCCCAACCTGAACCTGATTGAGCGCCTGTGGAAGTTCCTGCGCCAGAAAATCATCAACGCCACCTTTTACCGCACCAAGGGCCACTTCCGACAAGCCGTGCTCGGCTTCTTCTCCCGACTCAACGAGTTCGGCCAAGAACTCGCGTCCTTACTTACCCTCAACTTTCACCTCCTGGATTCGCAACCCACTTCGTGACGGGTATAACTGCTAACTGACTGCTTAAAACTACGGTTGGCCGCTGCCGCCAGCCGAGCCGTAGACCTGGCCGGTGGCGAAGCTGGCGTCGCTGGCCGCGAGCTGCACGTAGATGGACCCCAGCTCGGCGGGCTGGCCGGGCCGGCCCATGGGCGTTTTCTCCCCGAATTTTTGCAGGTTTTCCTGGGTGGAGCCGCCGCTTACCTGCAAGGGCGTCCAGATGGGCCCCGGCGCCACCCCATTGACGCGGATACCCTTGGGCGCGAGCTGCTTGGCCAGCGACTTGACATAATTCATCGTCGCCGCCTTGGTCTGGGCGTAGTCGTACAAGTCGGGCGAGGGGTCGTAGGCCTGCTCCGAGGTGGTGCCGATGATAACCGAGCCCGGCTGCAAGTGCGGCAGCGCGGCCTTGATAATCCAGAAGGGCGCGTAGATGTTGGTTTTCATCGTCCAGTCAAACTGCTCGGTCGTGATATCCAGAATGGAGGCGTGCGACTGCTGCCGGCCCGCGTTGCTGACCACGATATCGAGCCCGCCGAGGCCGCGCACGGCCTCGGCCACCAGCCGCTGGCAAAAGGCTTCGTCGCGGATATCACCGGGAATCGCGACGGCCTTGCGCCCGGCCGCCTTGATGATGGCAATTACTTCGCGGGCATCGGGCTCTTCGGCCGGCAGGTAGTTGATGGCTACGTCGGCGCCTTCGCGGGCGTAGGCGATGGCCGCTGCCCGGCCCATGCCCGAGTCGCCGCCCGTAATCAGGGCCCGGCGGCCCGCCAGCCGCCCCGAGCCCTTGTAGCTGGTTTCGCCGTGGTCGGGGCGCGGGTCCATCTGGCCGGCCAGGCCGGGCCAGGGCTGCGACTGACTCTTAAACGGCGGCCGCGGGTATTTGGTAACCGGGTTTTGCAGCTCGGCCGGCGCGGCGGGAGCGGCCTCGGCCGAAGCCGCAAGCATGGGGGCTACGGCCGCCGTGGCCAGGGTGGCGCCCAGGCCGCCCAATACGCTGCGCCGGCTCAGATTAGGATTTTCTTCCATTGGTAAATCAGAAGGGGTTAGTGGTTGGCTGTAGTAACTACTGCCCTCCTACTGCTGACGCCGCCCAATGGTTGCTGCCTGCTGCTGCCAGGCTACCGTGCTGGCAGCAGCGCCCGGGCCTTAGCGTAGAGCTTACTACGGTGGCAGAACAACACACTTCTTATTTACTGCTACAGAATAATTATTCCATTTAATAAAACCATCCCCTTATAGCACAATCTTTACCACAGGCCGAAGTTGCGACGCACACGGCCTGGAACTGCTGTTTAGAAAAAAAGACGGTCACGCCGGCTTCGGCGTGACCGTCTTTGACTGAAAGCGGCTCAGCCGCCCCGCCGGGCAGGCTTTGCCTGGATTACTACTTGCCGGGCAAAGCCTGCCAGCCGCTGGCCCGCCCGCGCCGGGAAATGGCGTTGGTTACTTCAGCTTGTTACTTCAGCTTAATGCCTTGGGCCGCCATGTGCTGCTCCTGCTCGGCGTGGTTGGCCAGGAACTGGGCGTGTTGCGCGGGCGTGCGCTCGGTGCCGAGGCTGGCCAGGCTTTGCCGCAGCTCGGCAGCGGACATATCGGTGCAGTACGCCGGCGTGCCGGGCTGCTGCCGCCACGACTCGTGCAGCCGGCCGCCGTCCAGAGCATCGAAGCCCAGCTCCTCAACCAGGGCCATTACCTTTTGCTTGGCGGCGGCCTCGTCGCCGGCCACGGGCAGGGCAATGCGGCCGGGCGTGCCGGCAGGCTGCCCCGCTTTTTCGAGATGGTCGGCCAGAATGTTGTTGAATACCTTCACTACCGGCCGGTTCAGGTGCTGCTGCACCCACTCGCTCTCGGTCAGGAAGCCGCTTTCCAGCTCGGGCAGGTGGCCGTCGCGCAGCAGCGGATAGTAGTTGCTGGTGTCAATCACGGGCACCTCAGCCGGCACGCCTTCAAACAGGTCTTTGGGCAGGTCAGGGATATTTATCAGGGGAATGGTCACCACGATGAGCTCGCCGAAGCGAGCCGCCTCGCGGGCCGTGGCGGGAGTGGCGCCGGTTTTCTGGGCCACGCTCGTAAGCGTTTCGGGGCCGCGCGAGTTGGCAATGCGCACAGCGTGACCAAGGCGGGTGAGCCGCCCCGCGAGGGCGCTGCCGATGTGGCCGGCCCCAATGATTCCGATTTTCATAGGTAATAAGGGTAATAAAGCAGTTACTGCGCAAGGGCTTCGGGCCGCTGCGTTGCTCAAGACCACCCGGCCGGCTAATTGTTTTCCCGTAGCAGCCATCAGGTAATGCTGACTGCCACTGGTGGCTGCTACCGATTACCCTCACCCATTACCGCAATTGGCGGCCGCTGAAGCAGTTTGAGCAGAATCCGGCGGCGCGCTCAGCCTGGCAACAGCCAGCGATGGCGAGCAAAATATAGTATAATTAATATTATCAATATTACACCCAGCCCCCGCCCTTCCGGACCCGCGCCAGCAGCCCGGCGTGGTGCGGGGCGCGACTCAAAATCAGCTCATTGCCCAGTAAAACCAGCTGCTGGCGGGCGCGAGTCACGGCCACGTTGAGCTTGCGGTCGACCTGGCCGGTTTCGTCGGGCGATACCATGGCTTCGAGCTGGTGCTCGTGGTGGCAGCAGAAGCTCACAATAATCACCTCGCGCTGCGAGCCCTGGTAGCGCTCCACGGTATCGACGCTGACCTGGGCCAGCGCGGGCAGGCCGTGCTCCTGGGCCAGCTGGGCCAGCCGGGCGCGAATGCGCGCCGCCTGGTTGCGGTAGCTGGCAATGATGCCCAGCGTGGCGTCGGGGTCGAACTGCGCGCCGTAGCCCTGGGCCACTTGCAGCGCCGCGCGGGCGGCCAGCTCGGCTTCCTGGCTCGATTCCTTCTGGGAGAAGTCGTCGGGCTGGCGGCGGGTGGGCACAAATACCAGCCGCTGCCGGCGCAGGGCTTCGCCGAAGGCATCGGCAGGGGCCAGTGGCGCGGGCCAGGCACTGGGGTTGAGGCTGGCGTGCTGCCAGGGCGCGGGGCTGCGCAGCTGCCCGCCGTAGAAATCGTCGTTGACGAGCGCGGCCAGCTCGGCGTGGGCGCGGTACTGGTTGGCCAGCGTGCCGTGGGCGTAGGGCCACTGCGTCTCGGCCCGGCGAAACAGCCGCTCGAAGTAGGAGTTGCGCAGATTGGTGAGGCCCAGCTGCTCGCGCAGCAACTCGGCTACGGCGGGGGCCACGGCGCTGGCTTCTGGCTCCTGGGTTACCACGGCCGGCAGCTGGCGATGGTCACCGATGAGGATAAATTTCCGGGCCTTGGCCAGCAAAGCCAGCATGGGGCCTTCGAGCACCTGGCTGGCCTCGTCCACCACGGCCACGTCAAAATTCTTCAGCTGAAACAGCTCGGGCCGGCCCAGCAAACTGCTGATGGTGCCCACGTAGAGCGGCGTGGTGGTGAGGCGCGCCCGCACCAGCTGGCGGGTGGGCAGGTCGCGAATCATGTTATCGAGCAGATACGGCCGGTAGGCCGGCGCGGTACCCAGCCGCGAGCCAATGCGGATAAACGGCAGGCCGGCCTCAATGAGCTGCTCACAGATTTCGTCCACGGCGCGGTTGGTATAGGCGGCCAGCAGCGTCTGCTGGTCGTCGGCCACGAGGCGGGTGGCCAGCTCGCGCAGCACCGAGCGGGTTTTGCCGGTGCCGGGCGGGCCGCAGAGCACGAACCAGTCGGGCGCGGCCAGGGCGCGGGCTACTACCTCGCGGGCTTCGGTGGCGGGCGCGGCCGTGGTGGCGTCCCAGTTTTCGGGCCGGCGCGGCGCGGTGCGGGCCAGCAGCTGGCGGCGGCGGGCCGGCGGCAAGCTCAGAAAACTCGTCAGCCCCGCCCACTCGCGCCGGAAGGTGTCGTAGGTATCGGGCTCCAGGGCCCAGTGCGAGTGGCCGTGCAGGTAGCGCGGGGCCATGCGGCGGTTGCGCACGGCCAGCACTACCCGGCCATCGGCCCCGAGGTCTTCGGCCAGCGTGGTCTTCACCACCTGCGCATCGAGTACGGACAAGCTGGTAGCTACTAGCAAGCTGTCGGCTTCGCGCACGGCAGTGCTGTCGACTGCTTTCTTTCTCGGATACAGAATCAGGGTATCGCCGGCGCGGAAGTTGACTTCACGCCCCCCCACCGGGCGCTGGAAGATGAGGTGTGGGCCGAGGCCCGCGCGGGCGTCATCGGGCGCGTTGCTGTGGTCTTCGATTAATTCCAGCTCGTCGAGCAGGCTGAAATTCTGGTGCTTACGCGCCTGCGGCAGCAGCCAGAGGCCGGCCTGGCCGCCGGCGTCGCCGGGCCGGCTTTCGTCGCCGAGCAGGGCCAGGCGCATCTCGCGGGCCGCGAAACGGGTCAGCTCCAGGCAGTAGGCGCGCTCAGTGCGGTCGGCGTCGGCCCACACGCGGGCGGTTTTTTCAGCCTTTTCGCGGTTGAAAGGCGGGATGGCCGCCAGGTTGGGGCGCAGCACCGGGGCCAGCAGGGCGGCCGTCTGGCCGGGACCGGTGGCGCGGGCCAGCTGCAACTCGAGGCCCACGAGCTGGTTGCGGGCCGCCAGCAGCTGGTCGACAAAATCGAGGTTCTGCACCACCGGGCGCACGGCGGGCTGGTCTTCGGCGGCGTTGGAATACAGAATGCTGGTGCGGCCCCGGCCGGCGGTTTCGCCATCGGCCCCGAATACCGATTCGAGCAATAAGCGGTAAAGTTGGGCCTGGGCCGCGTGGTTGGTCCAGGGCTCGGCCACGGGCACTTTCACCGAGCTTTTGAGTTCCACGAGGTCGTAGCCGGTGGCGCTTTCGTGCAGCAGGTCGAGGCGGCCTTGCAGGCCGTAGGTGGCGGATAAAAAGGTGGGCTCGAGGAAGCAGTCGGCCAGGCGCAGGGGCTGCTGCTGGTAGCCGGTGCGCGAGTGCACCGCGAAGCCCTGCTGCCGCGCCTGCCGCAGCGTGCGGTGGTGACGGCGCAAATCGTTCAGCAGCTCGGGCACGCCATTACGCGTCTGAAACTCGGGCAGGGTACTCAGCGTGAGCGGCTCGGCGCGAAAGAGCTTCTTGGTCAGAAAATGCTCAAGGTCGAAGTCGGGTTGGTTTTTAGGGGTTGGTTGTTGGTTGTTGGCAGTCTGGCTGGCAGCAGCTTCCTGCCCAACTGCTAACTGCCCACTACTCGCTGTTACCTGTTCACTGCTCACGGCTACCTGATTCGCGGCGTGGCTGACTTCCTCATCGAGCAGGCGGTTGACCAGGTTCCCGACGACCAGCGAGCGCGAGGGCTCGTCGGGCAGAAAGGATTTCAGCAGCGCCAGCTCGCCAAACGTGCCGTCGCGCTGCGCGCACTCGGCCAGGGTCGTGACGCTGATAAGATAATCGGGCTCCAAGACCACGCGGCGCGGGCGCACCCGGCCACTGGGCAGCAGCACCGGGCCGATGAGGTTGAGGGCCGGGTGCAGGGCGGCGGCGGCCAGCAGCAGATTGTCGTAGGCGGCGGGCAGTTCCAGCTGAAACGGGCCGGCCGGCCGGCCGTCGGCGGGCGCGCTCATTTCCACGGTAAGCACGCCGCCGGGCAGGTCGGCGTGCACCACCTGCACCCGCCATACGGCGCGCGGGTCGGCTCCGGTTTCGACGGGGGCCGCGGCGGGCGGGTCGGCCGGCAGGTGGGCCCGCACCTCGGCCGGCGCGGGCGGGCGCGGGCCGGCGTAGGGCTCGCCGGTCAGCGCTTCGAGCAATTCGGCCACGGCCGCGAAGCCGGCGGCTACTTCGGCGGCGGTGCCGGGGTAGCTTTCGTGCAGTACCAGGTTGGCGGCCACGCGCAGGTCTTGCAGGTGGGTGCGCAGGCCAGCCGACAGTTCGAGGGCGTAGCACGCCCCGCCTATTGCCTGAAACAAGTTACCAAACGGCGCCTTGCGGCGCTTGTAGTCGGCACGCAGCAGCGATTCCAGCAGCTTGCGCAGGCGCGGCAGCTGGTCGGCGGGCGCGGCAGTGGGGTCGGCCAGGGCGGCGAGGCGGGCGTGGGGCGAGTCGGACAAAACAGCGAGGGGTAGGCGAAACTTAAAGATAAGCCTACCCCGCAAAAATAGCTATTTCGCAGCGGGACCAGCCACCGGGCCGTCTTCCTGCAAATAATAATGCCGGAGGCGGTTGAAATTCTCATCCAGCTCGTACACCAGCGGCACGCCGGTCGGAATGTCAAGGGCCGTTACCTCCTCATCGGTGAGGTGGTCGATGTACTGCACCAGGGCGCGTAGGCTGTTGCCGTGGGCGGCGATTATTACCTTCTGGTTGCGACGCAACGCGCCCATTATCTTCTCGGTCCAGAAAGGCATTACCCGGTCCAGGGTCTCGCTCAGGTTTTCGGTCAGGGGTAGTTCGCGGTCGGTGAGGTGCTGGTAGCGCGGGTCGTGGCCCGGAAAGCGCGGGTCGTCGCGGGTGATGGCCGGCGGGTGGGCGTGCGGCGAGCGGCGCCACTCCTGCACCTGCGCCTCGCCGTACTTAGCGGCGGTTTCGGCCTTGTTGAGGCCCTGCAACGCCCCGTAGAAGCGCTCGTTGAGCCGCCACGACTTCTGCACCGGAATCCAGAGCTGGTCCATGTTTTCGAGGGCAATGTCCAGCGTTTTGATGGCCCGCTTCAGCACCGACGTAAAGCCGATGTCGAACGTGTAGCCGTGCTGCTGCAAGAGCTGCCCGGCGTGGGCCGCCTGCTGTTTGCCCAGCTCCGAGAGGTCCACGTCGGTCCAGCCAGTGAAGCGGTTTTCCTGGTTCCACACGCTTTCGCCGTGGCGCAGCAGCACGAGCTTTTCCATAGAATTTTATAACTGACTCAATATTAAAAAAGAACGTCATGCTGAGCTTGCCGAAGCATCTCTACCGCGCCGCCAGGGTTACTAATCCACGCGGCGCAGTAGAGATGCTTCGGCAAGCTCAGCATGACGTTTTATGTAAAGGGTGAAGCCAGGTTTACTTCACCATGAAATCCGCTTCCGTCTTGGCCCACATCAGCGCCACTTTGCCCGACTTATCAGCCGTAATGGTGAACTGCTCGACGGGCGCGGCCAGGGTTTTGGGCTTCACTTTTACGCGCAGCGCATCTTCCTTGGCGTCGTATTTAAACGCGCCCCACTGCTTGGCCGTTTTGTTGAAGATGATGGTCCACTCGGCTTTGCCGGGAATGGTAAACAGCGCGTAGCTGCCGGCCGCCAGCGGCTGGCCGTCAATTTTCACGGCCTTGCTCACCGTGAAGGTGGTGGCCTCGTTGGCGCCGGTGCGCCACACCTCGCCCGTGGGCGCCAGGGGGCTTTTCTCCCCGAATGCCTCGCGGCTCTTCAGCGAGGGGCGGCTGTAGTCAATGGTGACTTCGGTGCTGCCCACCGAGGTTTTTACCATGGCCGGCGGGCTTGGGCGCTTCGATTTGTCTTCGGGCATCTGGCCCTGGGCTAGCGCCGTGGTGGTTTGGAAGAGCAGGGCAGCGCCGGCTAGGGCGGCAAGGGGCAGGAAACGCATGGTGAGGGAAGGTTTTTAGGTGTGCGTGAGTAAGTAGTAAGTCTGGCAATAAGTTTGAAGGTAGCCGCTTAACGATTGGTAGTACCTGACGTTACGTAGGTGGGTCGCCCTGCGTAACGTCAGGTAGCAATACATCAAATATTAATATCAAAAAACGCTAATATCAAAACGTCCATCAGTAACATGTACTTGCTTACCAGGAAGTACGCCGCCAGTTACATCAGCACTAGCCGTAAAATCAAACCGCCCCGAGAGAATATGTCTGACCGAGTCGAAGCACGTAATTGTTAACTGGCCAGAATCATGAGCTCTAAAGCTATAGTCTCCCCCATCTCCATTTAAGACAAATATTTGCACGCCACCCTTTTTAAGGTCAAAAACCCGGCCTGTCTCTAGCCGAAAGCTATCCGTTGAAATTATTACATACTTGCCTGGGTAGCCACTAAAATCATCGGCACTTAAACTGAAAAGGTAATAGTCTTTGGCAAGTACGCGGTAACCAGATTCAAATCCCGAATCATTCCTGGACGCGCGGGGCACGAATATTTGGCCATCGATTTTGCACCCAAAAGTATTAGCTCCCGAAGTGGTTTCAGCAGGTAATTGCGGGGATACATCGTCCTTACACTCACTTAATGCCAGGAGGGCAATGATGGCCACGCCCCGAAAGATAGCATTCATAGGTTGCTGAAATTAAAATTTTTGTAAAGAACAGGTTTTATTAAATCTACTTAACTGTCCTGCATTACGCTGCGTAGTACATAGTACTAAAACTATTTATTTTACATATGTCCCCTGGCCTTGGTTTCGCCCATGCGCCAGTACACCAGCAGCGAAATAAGGGCGCAGCCCGTCACGTACCAATAAAAGTATTCGGCCACGCCGTGCTCCTTGGCCAGCAGGGCCAGGTACTCGGCGGTGCCGCCAAAAATAGCCGCCGTGAGCGCAAACGGCAGCCCCACGCCCAGCGCCCGGATGTGGGTCGGAAACAGCTCGGCCTTGACGATGGCCGAGATGCTGGTGTAGCCGCTCACCACGAACAACGCCGCAATCAGCAGCCCAAACGCGCCCCACGTGCTGCTGGTGTGAGCCAGCGTGCGCAGCAGTGGCACCGTACCCAGCGTGGCCCCGATTCCGAAAAACAGCAGCACCGGCCGCCGCCCCAGCACGTCGGAGATAGCGCCCAGCAGCGGCTGAAACAGCAGCGCCACGGCCATTGCGCCAAACGAAATAAGGGTAGCCTGCTCCTTGGTAAAGCCGCTGGTATTCACCAGAAACTTCTGCGCGTAGGTGGTGAAAGTGTAGAACGCCAGCGTGCCGCCCAGCGTCAGCCCGACCACGGTCAGGGTTTCGCGGGGGTAAGCCTGGAGCTGCTGCAGGGCCGAAAGCCGGGCGGGACGGCCACTGGCTTGCCCGGCGGCTTGCTCCTGCTCGAAGGCGGCGGTTTCGCTCATGTGCGTGCGCAGCAGCAAGGCGCCGAGCGCCGCGCCAGCCCCGATAACAAACGGAATGCGCCAGCCCCAGGCCGTCATTTCGGCCGAGGTGATAAACTGCTGCAAGGTCAGCTGCACAATGAGCGCCAGCAGCTGCCCGCCCATCAGGGTAAGGTACTGAAAGCTCGACCAGAAGCCCCGGTGCCGCGCGCCGGCCATCTCGCTCAGGTAGGTGGCCGAGGTGCCGTACTCGCCGCCCACGCTGATGCCCTGCATGAGCCGCGCCAGCAGCAGCAGGGCCGGCGCTCCCAGCCCGATAGTAGCGTAGCCGGGCGCGCAGGCAATAAGCAGCGAGCCGCCCGCCATCAGCTTGACCGACAACAGCAGCGCCGCCCGGCGCCCGTGCTTGTCGGCGTAGCTCCCCAAAAAAGCCGCCCCAATTGGCCGCATCAGAAAGCCTACCGCAAAAATGGCCGCCGTATTCAGCAGCTGCGCCGTAGGGCTGGCCTGGGGGAAAAAGACGGGCGCAAAATAGAGCGCAAAGGCCGAGTAGGCGTACCAGTCGTACCACTCCACGAGGTTGCCGATGGAGCCGGAGACGATGGAGCGAAGCGGAGAAGCAGAAGTTGCAGGCATGGGCATGGGGCCAAAAGTAGAAACGTTTGTCATGCTGAGCCTGCGAAGCATCTTCCCCCGCTGCACGAGCTTACTGGCCGGCAATCCCTAAGGTCGTGCAAGGCCTGGCGCGAGTTTAGCGCAGCGTAACTCATGCCTTTAATTCTTGTGGAGGTTGTACCTCCACTGCCGCGCTAGCGGCAATCGACGTAAGAGTTGGTAACCCAACCTTCAGCACGTGGGCGCTATGTCTTCAAGTTGCAGGACCTCCGGCCCCCCAAATGTGTGAATTCTTACTGCTTTCATCGGAGATTATGTTCTGGTGGTTGACGATGCAAAGGTCACAACTCCTTGAAAAGCAGGTTTACGCAAAATGCCCTTTGTCTTAGCCAAAATGCCGCCGCCCGGCCCCGGCCGCTAGCCCGCCGCCCGCCAGCAACCCCAGGCTGCCCGTAGCGGCTAGGGCCGCCAGGTGGCGGAGGCCGGGCGCGAAGTATAGGTAACGGAAAACGGATTTGCGATGTGAGGGAATTCCGTGTTCCGTCTCTTTAAATTTATTACTAAGTTTCAATAGTAGTACAATTGTACAGTACTTATTCATCAGCCATCATATTGCAAAACCGATGTTAGCTGTTGGTTAGTTTGGTCTTTAGCACTATTTGTCCCAATAACGATTTTACCTCTTTGTCGAAGTAATAAGCTACAGAGGAATTAGTTTGACCGCCTAGTAAGTGCAAACTGAGTAAAGGCTCGTTATCATCTCTGTTAGAAAGGTGCTGTTTTAGTTCGTTCCATCCAAAAACACTATAGTATGCCTTTAGGTCTTCTTGTGTAAGAGCTTCGTAAATCTTTTTGGTTTCTCCTACATCGGTATGTCCGATAGATTTTTTGCATTTCCCTGCTGGGTCGAATTTCTTTATTATCTTTTTAATTACGTCGAGCTGAAATTCCGGGTCAACATAGATATCATCCCTATCTAAATAAAACTGAAGAAGTTGAAGAAAAATAGTTTTGTCCTCTTCAATGCCTTCGCTCATGTATCTGGTTTCGTCTCTTGTAACAAAGCCTTTTTCGAGAATTACAGTATCTGACTGTCTTTTTAATTGAATTATATAAATAAGATTATCTGTCCAACTGCGAGTCCAACACATAAAATTATCAAGCACCAAGATGTTCCATTTCTCGTCCATGCTATTAGCAGAAATGCCGTTATCAAACAAACGGAACTCATCTGCTGTCAGCTTTAAGTCCAAGTCAAACTCCTGAAACTTGTCAGAAAAGGCAATTGCAATCTGTTTTTGCTCTTGAACTGTCATTTTGAATAGCAGCTAACATTACGATTCCCGTTACTGCCGCGCTGGCAGTAGCGGGAATCATTCCACCGGGGGTATAATTCCCTCAAGTATAAGTGGCAACCATGTTTCGCTAAGCATTCAGCAATAGGCGGAGGCGGTGCCATCCCGCCCCCCATCGTAATTTTGCGCTTGCTTAACGGCTAACTCCCGTTCGCCTGCTGTATGAAACAAGAATTAGACCTGGCCCTCGCCCCCGAGGTAGCCTACGACGAGCTGGCCCGCTACGCGGCCATTCTGGCCGCCGCCGGCCTGCGCCCCGGCGAAGCCGACTTCGTGCACATCCGCAAGCGCTCGCTCGATGCGCGGGGCCGCCGGCCGCTCATCCGCCTGCGGGCCGACGTGTACGACCGCGCCACGCCCGCGCCCGCCCGCGAGCTGCTGGGGCCGTGGTTTGAATACCCCGACGTGCGGCAGGCCCGGCGGCGGGTCATTATTGTAGGGGCCGGGCCGGCGGGGCTATTTGCGGCGTTGCGCTGCATCGAGCTGGGCATCCGGCCCATTGTGCTGGAGCGCGGCAAGGACGTGCGCACCCGCCGCCGCGACCTGGCCGCGCTGAACAAGGAGCACGTCGTGAACCCCGATTCCAACTACTGCTTTGGCGAGGGCGGCGCAGGCACTTACTCCGATGGCAAGCTCTACACCCGCGCCACCAAGCGCGGCGACGTGGGCCGCATTCTGCGGCGGCTGGTGCAGCACGGCGCCACCCCCGATATCCTGGTCGATGCCCACCCCCACATCGGCACCAACAAGCTGCCCGCCGTGGTGCAGAGCCTGCGCGACGCCATCATTGAGGCCGGCGGCGAGGTGCGGTTTGAGACGCGGGTGGAGGATTTCATTTTGGAAAACAACCACCTGCGCGGCGTGGTCACGCACACCGGCGAGGCGCTGGAGGCCGAGGCAACCATTCTGGCCACCGGGCATTCGGCGCGCGATATATACGAAATTCTGCATAAGCGCGGCATCGCCATCGAGGCCAAGCCCTTCGCGCTGGGCGTGCGCGTCGAGCACCCGCAAAGCCTGATTGACGCGGCGCAGTACGGCCGGCCCGAGCGCGGGCTGCTGCCGGCCGCCAGCTACGCGCTGGTGGAGCAAACGAAGGTGCGCGACGCCCAGCGCGGCGTGTTCTCGTTCTGCATGTGCCCCGGCGGCTTCATCGTGCCGGCGGCCACCGCGCCCGGCGAGGTGGTGGTGAACGGCATGAGCCCCAGCCGCCGCGACTCGCGCTTTGCCAACTCCGGCATCGTGGCCGCCGTGGAGCTGGCCGACATGGACGTGGCCCGGCACGGCGTGCTGGCCGGCCTGCGCCTGCAGCAGGAAATAGAGCAAACGGCCTGCCGGCTGGCTGGCGGCACCCAGCTGGCCCCCGCCCAGCGCCTGGGCGATTTTCTGCAACAGAAGCTCTCCCCTAGCCTGCTGGAAACCAGCTACCAGCCCGGCCTGGTGAGCGTGGAGCTGGATGCCGTCCTCGGCCCCGTGCTCAGCGAGCGGCTGCGGCAGGGCTTCCGCGCCTTCGGCCGCAAAATCCCCGGCTTCGCCACCAACGCGGCCCAGATTGTGGGCGTGGAAAGCCGCACCTCGTCGCCGGTCCGCATCCCGCGCGACAACGACAGCCTGGCGCACCCGGTAGTGGCCGGCCTCTACCCCTGCGGCGAGGGCGCCGGCTACGCGGGCGGCATCGTGAGCGCCGCCATGGACGGCGAGCGCGTGGCCGAGGCAGTGGCCGTATCCGTGGGGCGGTAAAATTCGTTTGTTCAACAATCGTTGTCCTGCTGAGCTTGTCGAAGCATCTCTACCATGCCGTTGGAGTTACTGACCCTCGCGACGTAGTAGAGATGCTTCGACAAGCTCAGCAGGACGTTCTTGTTGCTTTTAATTAATTTATAATGAAGACTTTAGTTTTAGGTGCCACCGACAACCCCGACCGCTACGCTTACCGCGCCGTGCATTCCCTTCAGCGCCACGGCCACGAAGTCGTGCCCGTAGGTATCCGCAAAGGCCAGGTGGCCGGCCTCGCCATTCACACCGACCGGCCGCAGGAGCCGGGTGTGGATACGGTCACGCTTTACGTCGGGCCCCAGAACCAGCCAGCCTGGTACGACTACATTCTGAGTCTCAAGCCGCGCCGCATCATCTTCAACCCCGGCACCGAAAACCCCGAGCTGGAGCACAAGGCGCAGGCCGCCGGCATCCAGACCGAAGAAGCCTGCACGCTGGTGATGCTCAGCGTGGGGCAGTACGAGCAGTAAGCGGCCTGATTCGCTACGGGTGGTACCTTGGCAGCTCTCGCTTCGATACCGCCCGTTTTATGCTGCTCCCCGCCCCAGCAACCGGCCACCTGGCTTCCCCGCCGGCACCGGCGCACTATCTCGACCAGATACTGGCATTTCTGGCCGCTATTGGCTTGCCCGTGCGCGAAGCACCGCTCGAAAAGCCGGGTTTCCTGCCGGGCCTGCTGATTGAAAAAGGCGAGCTGTGGCTCGACCGCACCCGGCTGCTTTACCCCGGCGATGTGCTGCACGAGGCCGGCCACCTGGCCGTGACCCGCGCCGCCGAGCGTCCGCTGCTGCAAGCCAACGTTACGGAAAACCACCCCGAGAAAGACGGCGAAGAGCTGGCCGTGCTGCTCTGGACCTACGCCGCCTGCCTGAAGCTGGAGATTCCGCCCGCAGTGGTATTTCATCCGGCCGGCTACAAGGGCCAGAGTGAGTGGCTGCTACAGCTATTTGCCTCCGGCCAGTATATGGGCCTGCCGCTGCTGGTGTGGATGGAAATGACCACCACGGAAGGATTTCCGGTGATGATACGCTGGCTGCGCGAGTAGCGTATTATACTGGTTCTCAGCAGATAGGGCGTGCATATGATTCCCCGTCAAACACGCATCGTTTTAGCATAATTACTGGCATGACCGAGTTTGCTGGCTTATCTAGCTATAGATAAGAGTGTAAATATACGGCATAGTGCAAATTTCAGGTCCAAGAAGTGCTTATCTGGGGCGGGCTGCCGGCTTTTCGCCGGCTGTCCGCTCATTGAAAGAACGAGTGGCGTGAACAAAAGAGCGGACAGCTCGCCCGGCACCCGGATTTGGAAACGGCTTTACTACTCAACTAGCTTAGCTACTACTCCCATGTGGGACCGGGCCTGCCTTTCTCATCAGAATTTTATCAGTGGATAGCCTCTGCCCTGCAGAACAACTCTGTTAGCAAGCCAAAAATCGGCCATCTGGGTAAACTTGCTACCTTTAGCCGCCCCACGGCCGGCTAAGCTAGGCCTTGGCTCCTGCCTGGGCAAACTCTGTATTATTAATCCGGAAGTAAATGAAACATCAGTACCTGTTCGGCCTACTCAGCATCTCCCTACTGGCCTTTCGGCCAGCCGCCCCCCCCGCTATTGGCGGCCCGGCAGAGCCGTTAAAAGCGCAGGCTTTGCAAGAGCTGCAGGCACACTACGCCGACTACCGCCAGCTGGCCCTGCGCATCTGGGGCTTTGCTGAGGTGGGCTACAAGGAAACCCAGAGCTCGGCGCTGCTGCAAAAAACGCTGCGCGACCACGGCTTCGCGGTGCAGGCCGGCGTGGCGGGCATTCCGACGGCCTTCGTGGCTACCTACGGCAGCGGGCAGCCGGTTATCGGCGTGCTGGCCGAGTTTGATGCCCTGCCGGGCCTGGCCCAGCAGGCGGTGCCCACCAAAACGCCCATTGCCGGCCAGGATGCGGGCCACGGCTGCGGCCACAACCTGTTTGGCACGGCCAGCGTGGCCACGGGCCTCGAAGTGCAGCGCCTGCTGAAGGAAGGTAAGCTGCACGGCACCGTGAAAGTGTATGGCTGCCCCGCCGAGGAAGGCGGCAGCGGCAAGGTGTACATGGTGCGCGAGGGCCTGTTCAACGGCGTGGACGCGGTTATTCACTGGCACCCGAGCAACGAAAACGCGGCCATGACCGGCCAGTACATTGCCAATAAGTCGGTTAAGTTCCGGTTTCACGGCATTGCCGCGCACGCGGCCGCCGCCCCCGAGCGCGGGCGCAGCGCCCTCGACGCGGTGGAGGCAATGGACAACATGGTGAACATGATGCGCGAGCACGTGCCCCAGGAAACGCGCATCCACTACGTCATCACCAACGGCGGCAAGGCGCCCAACGTGGTGCCCGACTTTGCCGAGGTTTATTACTACGTGCGTCATCCCAACCGCGCCATTGTGCAGAGCGTGTTCGACCGCGTGGTGAAAGCCGCCGAGGGGGCCGCCCTGGGCACCGGCACAACCGTGGACCATGAGATTATCGGCGGCACGCACGAGCTGCTGGTGAACGAAACCCTGGCCCACGACCTGCAAGCCAACCTGGAGCAGGTGGGCGGCGTGAGCTACACGCCGGCAGAAATGGCCTTTGGCCAGCAGATTCAGGCGTCGCTGGGCGTGCCCGCGCCGCCCGTTACTCAGGCGGCGGAAATCGGGGCGTACAAGCCCCGCGATGCGGGCGGCAGCAGCGACGTGGGCGACGTGAGCTACGTGGTGCCCACCGTGGGCCTGACGGCCGCTACCTGGATACCCGGCACGCCCGCCCACAGCTGGCAGGCCGTAGCGTGCAGCGGCCAGGAAATCGGCACCAAGGGCATGATGGTCGCGGCCAAAACCATGACCCTCACGGCCATCGACCTTTTCACCAGCCCCGAGCTGCTGACCAAAGCCAGGGCCGAGCTGCAGCAGCAAGTGGGCAGCTACGTGTACAAGCCTCTGCTCGGCGACCGCAAGCCGGCCTTGAATTACCGCGACTGAGTCGGGGTTGGCAGTGCATATATGTTACATTTATTATATATTATAATATGAATTAAATCATGAAATTCTGAGTCAGTAGCGAACCCTGGCTAGCGCCAGGGTTCGCTGCCGCTTCACGTAGCAAGAAGCTTATAGCCCACTCCCCGGATAGTCAGAATCTGGAGAGTGGTATCCTCCTGCAAAAGCTTACGCAGGTGGGAAATAAAGACGTCCATGCTTCTGGTATTATAGTAGTCATCGTTGCCCCAGATTTTAAGCAAGGCGTTGCGGCGCTCCAGGATGTCCATGCGATGCTCGATGAGCAGCTTTAGAAGCTGGGTTTCCTTGTACGAGAGGTGATGTTCACCGGAGGGCGTATGAAGCTTTTGATGCAGGAAATCGACCTGGCAGTTGCCAATTTGCTGCAAGGGCTGCGCCGCCGCTTCCCTAATACCAAACCGGGCGAGCAGGGAGTCGATGCGCACGAATAGCTCATCCAGGCTGAAGGGCTTGCGCAGGTAATCGTTGCCGCCCCGGTGAAAGCCGCTGACTACGTCCGCCACGGAGTCTTTGGCGCTAAGAAAGATGATTGGAATTTTGCTGCCGCTCCGCCGAATCTTTTCCACCAGGGCATACCCGTCCAGGGTAGGTAGCATGATGTCTACCACGGCGAGGGCGGGCGAAAAGTGCTCGAAGGCCGCCGCCGCTGCCGCCCCATCCCTCAGATGGAGCACTTCGTAGCCATTCTTGGTTAGTCCGTCGCTTACAATCTGTGCCAGAAAAGGCTCGTCCTCAACGTATAGAATCTTCATCGGCAATTTTCAGCTTGAGGTAAACGGTTGTGCCGTGGCCTGGCTGGCTGGCCAGGTAGATGGTGCCGCCGTGCGCTACGATAGTCTGCCGGGTGGAATGCAGGCCCAGGCCCGAGCCCCGGACGTTGTGCACAAAGCCGGTACTGGGAATCCGGAAAAAGCGCTCAAACACTTTTTCCTGGTAGATGGCCTCCATGCCCGGCCCGTCGTCAGCTACCGCAATGTGCACCCACTCGTCCACCAACCGAAAGCTGACCTCCAGATGGGCCAGGGGCGCCCCGTATTTTAGGGCATTGTCGAAAAGGTTATAAAACACGCTGGCTAACTGGCCGTGGTGCCCATAAATAAAGCAGGGCTCGGCTACCGGCTCCCACCGCACAACGGTGCCGGCCGCCGCCAGGCGCATCTGCAAGGAGTCGAGCACTTCCCGAACCAGCTCCTGAATGTCGAGCAACTCAGGCTCCCGCGAGATGTTGCCCTCCAGCTCGCTGTTTATGGCGAGCACCTGCTCAATCATCCGCGTGAGCTTGTGCAGTTCTACCTGGCTCATATTGATGTAGCTGGCTAGCTTTTCAGGCTCTTTAACTAGCTGATACTTAACGATAGACTCTAATGCTACGGCAACCGTTGACAGGGGCGTCTTGAGTTCGTGCGTCATATTAGTGACAAAAGACAGCTTGGCATCGGCGTAGAGCCGTTGCTTGCGCAGCAGGTCCAGGATAAAAAAGAAGGCCATTCCAGTCAGCAAAACCATGACGACGGAGGACAGCAGATAGTACCGCATCCGGTACCATACCACGCCGCTGATGTCTAAGACAATAGCTTGATACTTATGCGCGTGCTTGAGATTGAAGGAGTAAATTTTACTCATAAACCCCCGTGCCGCCTGCGGCTTGCCGGGCAGGTTGCTGGCGGCCACGTGCTCATCGGCGTAGGTATAGAGTACGTAGTAGAGCGGCGTGCGCACACCCAGCTTCCGTAGCCGATAAGTCACCTGCTGCTGCATACGCCGCAGGGTAACCCGGTCGATGGGACTAGGCGCGGGGGGGCGTTGCGGACCCTTTGGAGCGGCCCGCGTGGCCCGGACTTTAGCGGTGGCATTCCGAAAGGAAAATTTAATTTCCACGTAGCCGCTATCCGCGTCGATGCCATAATCGAATACGTTTGACACGTTGTTGATTTTCATGTTGTCGAAGGCCTGCCGCAGCTGAGCCCATTCGTCGGACATGAAAAACTGCTTTATGCGCTTGCTTTTCTCCGTCAGGCTAGAGTAAATCGTTTGCTTGGCAGCTTCGCTCACCTCGTGCTCCAACTCCGCGCGGAACTGCTCTGTTTGCGCGGCAAACAGCTGGCGCAGCCAGATTACCTGTAGCCCGATGCTGACCAGAAGAGCGCAGAACGTAACGGGGTAGGCAAAGCGGAGCCAGCTGGTTTTCATACCGGGATATTACAGCTAATTTTTTAGCCCGGCAGCAACTAAAGAAAGATTTAACTTCTTACAAATTTATTTAACTTTCGTTTACATAGCAGTCCGATAGTTTTGGCTTGTAGTTTTTCGCACTCGAAACAGCAAGTCAGATGGGAGGGAAATTTTTCTGCTGCTTGGGCAGCCTGCTGGCAGGCACCATCCTCATAAGCCGGGCTCAGCTGATAGTGAAGGATGAGCACCAGCAGGTGCTGGACGTGGCCACGGTTACGCTTTTTCAGGAGGGCAAGTACGTGCACACCGGCGTGGCCACCGGCGGGGTATTTCAGTTTACGAAACTGCCCCCCGGCGCCTACGTGCTGAAGATTTCCCTGCTGGGCTACCGCGAGTTTTCGCAGCCCGTTACCCTGCCCCTGGATACGCTCCGCGTCACCCTTACCCCCGACCCGCACCTGCTGCAGGAAGTAACGGTTACGGCCCGCAAGCCCCTCTACGAGCAAACGATTGACCGCACCATCTTCAACGTCGAGCGCAGTATTCTGGCGCAGGGCAGCACCGTGTGGGATGCCTTGAGCCGGGCCCCGGGCGTGCAGGTAAAAGCCGATGGCAGCTTGTCGGCCAACAATAAAACGGTGCTGGTCTACCTCAACGACCGCCCCATCCGCCTTTCCAGCGATGACCTGAGCAACTACCTCAAGAACCTGCCCTCCGACAACGTCAGCCGGATTGAAGTCATCACCAACCCGCCGGCTAAGTACGATGCGGAAGGGGGCGCCATCCTGAACATCATCACAAAAAAAAGCCTTAAGGATGGCCTCAACGCCAGCTTGGGTGCCAGCACGGAGCAGGCAACCTATAACAGCCAGACTGGCAGCTCAGTGGTCAATTACCGTCGGGGCGTGCTGGCTCTCTACGGCAACTACGGGGCCAGCAACCGCAAGAAGCGCCGCCTGGAAGACGAGTACGTCATCTTCGAAGACCCTGGCCACCCGGCCACCTGGCTAAATAACAAGGCCGGCGACGTACAGGGCCGTGGCAACAGCTTTCAGCTGGGGCTGGACTATAACTTGTCGGATAAGCAGGTGCTGGGCGTGCTGATGCTGGGCAACGCGGGCAGCACAGAGCGACGCACGAATATCCTCACCCGCATTTTTGGGCCGACCGCGGTTGCCCCCGATTCTGTGCTGGACACGCGCAACAGCTCGGCAGGGAGTACCAATCAGCTCAGCTACAACCTTAACTACAAAGCCAAGCTGGACACCGCCGGCCGCAGCCTGAGCGCTGACCTGGACTACGCGCCTTTTTCCAGCACCAGCAACCAGCTGGTAGCCAATACCACGTATTCGGCCGCGGGAGACCCGCTTTCGCCGCCTCTCACCATCAGTACCCAGGCCCAGCAAAAAATTGGCATCTGGTCGGGCAAGGTAGATTACTCGGGCCAGGTAGCGCACGGCCTGACCCTGGAAGCCGGCCTGAAACAGAGCTGGGTCCAAACTACCAGCCACTTCGATTACTCCCAGAGCCGCAACGGGCTGGAGGAAGTAAACGCCCGCCAGCAAGACCTGTTTGAGTACGCCGAGCGCGTGTCGGCAGGCTACGCCACCCTGGCGGGAGCCCTGCGGCACATGCAGTACAAGGCCGGTGGCCGGGTGGAGTATACCTGGTCGGAAGCCAACTCCCACTACACTAACCAGCTTACGGAGCGGCAGTACCTCAACCTGTTTCCCTCCCTTTATCTGCGCTATCCGCTTTCCAATACCAAAGAGCTGACCTTCACGTACGGAGCCCGCATCAACCGCCCCGACTATGCCCGCCTGAATCCCTTCCGGTTTTACACCAGCCCGTACGCCTTTCGGGAAGGGAATCCGACTTTGCAGCCCGCCTACATCCACAATCTGAGCCTTGGCTTCGTGTACAAAGGCATCTACAACCTAACGGCTTACGCCCGCAAAACCACCAACTACTTCAGCAGTATTACGGTCCAGGACAACGCGAACAACCTGTTGTACAACACGCAGCAAAACCTGGCCCTTAGCCAGGAAGCCGGCGCCTACCTTTCGCTGCCCGTGCACCCCTACCCGTGGTGGGAAATTAACACCCTGCTCCAGCTTTCTTACCGGCAAGAACAATCGACCTACCTGGGCGGCAGCTACAACTACCACGTGCTGGTAGGCTATGCCACCACCAACCACGCTTTCGAGGTCAGCAAGCAGCTAGGACTGAAAGCCGAGCTAAATGCCTGGTACTTATCACCCAGCGTTCAGGGCATCTACCACCTGGGCTACACCTACGACGTGAGCCTGGCCGTGCGCAAAAGCCTCTTTAACCAGCAGGCCAGCCTTCGCCTGGCCGTCGGCGACATTTTCTACGGCAACCGCAACCGCATCGATGTGGACTACCTCAACCAACGCAATGGCTTCGTTGAGTGGAACGACACGCGCCGGGTGGCCCTGAGTCTATCCTACAGGCTGGGCAACAGCAAGGTAGCCAGTGCCCGCCAGCGCAAAACTGCCAGCGAGGAAGAAAGGAAAAGAACCATTGAGTAGATTTATATTATATATTTTCTATATTTAAAGTTAATATTAATATACAATTGGCGGGCTTGGCGAGTCCCTGGTGGCTCGCGCTACAGCCAAGCCTGTCGCGCCCCAACGCTGGCAGCGCCAGTGAGACGACCAGCATGCTATCTACCCTCCTTGTCCTTTTCCACTTAACTATGGCTTCTATTCTTGTTGTCCTGCCTGACGCATTCGAGCAAACGACTCAGTTTTTGGGCGAGTATCTGCTTGAGAAAGGTCATCGCGTCACATACGTCCCCGACGACCTGCCCCTGCTTACCAAGATGATGACTACGCAGGCTTTTGAATACACGCTGCTTTACTGCTACCAGCACGAAAGAATCAAGGCCGTTACTTCCTGCGTGCATACTACTCAGCCCCAAAGCGCCTGCATTCTGGTGCTGCGTCGCGCGTCCTTCTCGCTGTCCCAGCTTATGGAATATCACTCTACCGGCTATCTGCTGGAAGATTTTCGCTTGTCTGAACTCATGCTTTGCCTTAGTATGATAAGTAACGGTGACCGCTACATCAGCCAAGGCATCCGAGACTTATTTGTTGAGTTTGACACCGCCCGCTGCCCGGTTAACGCCCGGCATGGGCTGAGCGTGCGGGAGAGCAAGATTTTGACCCTGCTGGCGGAGGGCAAAAAATCTCAGCAGATTGCCGATGAGCTGAGTATCAGCATTCATACCCTGCACAATCACAAAACTAATATTCGCCACAAGCTCCAGCTCACCAGCAACCGTGAAATTCTGTTTACGGCAATTCTGCAGGCCCGGGGGCAGAGCACACAATTTACACGCTCTGCTTGAGAGGTATCCGGCTCGCACTTACGCAATCGATTAACTCGATTAAATAGTAGCCCTGCTCCTACACAAGTGTGCTTTCCAAAGCCGCCAGCCCAGCGTTGCTTCATCAGGGTTTGCAGCCCAACCCCATTAGCGGCCCCGGCCTTACCCTACGGGAAGGAAGTGTATCTGCCCGCAGCCAACACTGGCTTACTGAAGGACAAAGCGAAGCATGGAGCGCGAAGTTTATCTAGCAACTTATTGCTATAAACAGCAGTGTTACTAGCAATTAAACTAAAAATTAATATAAAAAAAGCAATTATTTACTATTGTTTCCAGCTGCATGGCTTTGTTGTTTTGTCAGGCAATGCAGCGAGGGGCCCATCGATTGCTTGCTGTCAATTTTCCACCTATTAACCTCCACTAAGATGAAACCTAAGTTCAAATTCAACGCCGACCAAATTGACGCAGTGAAAGGCTCTATCGAGGCTTTCCAAAACCAGGCTATCAAGGATGTAGCCAATAATTACGTTGTGTCGGGTGGAGCCGGCAGCGCTCTTTATTCGCAGGGCCACTACAGCCAGAACTACAGCCGCGGCACGCAGGAGCCCGAGCCCATTATAGTAGCCTAGCCCGCTTCTTTTTGCTTTGAGCAAAAAAGTGCGCGTGAGTTGATAAGTTGAATAGTGGGGAAAGGGGTAACTCTTTTCCCACTATTTTTTAGAAAAAAACCCTGCGCGGTCTGCAATTCGCCGGGCCGGCTAGGCTCAGTTTACACCCGGCGTATTTGCACAAGGCGCGGTTACGCCCAGTCAGCGCCCTGGCAGAGCCTGCCGCCACAAGCTATAGCTGGTATCCACGCTCGCCGCCGCGGCCCAAGAGCGCAGCGCGAGCAGACAGCGGCCACGAGTTGAGCCTGCTTAGCAGGATGGCAGCACGGCTGAGTCAATAGAAAACCTGGTCTGGTGATTCGTTGCGCCCGCGCCCGTGCTTCGTGTACACTGCACGTTTGACTACGCCAAAACCCGGCGACTTATTAGGTATTCAGCAGCCAGTAGCGCGCGGCTAGCCTTGCTGCGGGAGCGGGCTGCCAGCCAGGCGCCGGAAACCATCGGGCCGGCGCGCGGCAACTACCCGCCACCTGGCCGCACGTGCCCCACCCCTCTCGACAGCAGCGCTGCGGCCCATGACCGCAGCAGCAAGCCAGGTCAGACCAGCGCCTTTTTGATTGTCCCCACTACGTCATCTGTAACGCTTCGCCGCCATGAATGAGTCAGGATTAGTTTGCAAAGCCTTAGTCGTGAAAATAGCAAGCCGGTGCAATCTGAATTGTACTTATTGCTACATGTATAACGGCGGGGATGACACCTATAAGCTACAGCCGAAGTTTATGAGCCGGCAAACCATCCACACGCTGATAGCCCGCGTTCGGGAGCACTGCCTGGCCCACGAGCTGGAAAGCTTCACGTTTGTTTTTCATGGTGGCGAGCCGCTGCTGGCCAGCAAAACCCTCATCACGGAATTTGTGGACCACGCCCACCAAGTGCTCGATGAGTTAGTAAGGGTACATTTCTCGGTGCAGACTAACGGCGTCCTGCTGGATGAGGCTTGGTGCCAGACGCTGGGTAGCCTGGGTATTCACATTGGCGTCAGCCTGGATGGCCTGCCCGAGCAAAACGATAAGTACCGGGTTGACCACGCGGGAAAAGGGTCTTACAGCCGAATCGTGGAAGGCTTTCGCATAGCCCGGCAGTCGCCCTATACCAAGCTGCCGCCCGGCCTGCTGTGCGTTATCGATATTGCCGCCGACCCGGTAGCTACCTATCAGCATTTCAAGCAGATTCACTCAGACAACGTTGACTTTTTGCTGCCCGATGCTAACTATGATAAGCCCTCCTACTTTCATAAAACCAGCCAGTACACCCCCTATGGGGATTGGCTAACTGCCGTTTTCGACTCGTGGCGGGCCGATACCAACCGGTTGTCTATCCGCTTTTTCCGCAACATTATGCAGGCCGTGCTGGGCAAATCCATTGGCTCGGACATGATGGGCGACGGGCGCAACGAGGTACTGGTTATCGAAACCAACGGGGATATCGAATCCGTGGACGTGCTCAAAATCTGCGGGCAGGGCTTCACAAAAAACAACGCCAACCTCATCGGCACCAGCCTGGACGAGGCCTTGGCCACCCCACTCGCCCAGCTCTATAACCTGAGCCACGTGCAGCTGCCGCGGAAGTGCCTGGCCTGCCCTATTAATGATATCTGCGGCGGCGGCTACCTGCCCCACCGCTACAGCAGCGAAAACGGCTTTGACAACCCAACTTTCTACTGCCACGACTTTATGAAGCTCATTACCCACGTGCAGAACGCCGTGCTGAGTGAGTTTCCCGCTTCGGTGCTGGAGCTACAGGGAATAGCCCTTCTGCGCTATGAGGACGCCGTAGCCATGACAGAAGCCGTGAACGGCACCGAAGAGCCCGAGTATCTCCCCGAATTACTGGCTTACCGGCAGGCTTAAAGCTCAGCCGGCCGGGCGGCTGGCCGGCTTTGCCTCCCGGCGGGTACTCGCTTCAGGGTTAATCAACCACTAAGACTTTTATTATCTACCAGTTAGCTTTTGTTTTTATGAAAACAGTTCAGACCGCTCTGTTGGACTTCCAAAAATCATTTGATTTTACGGAGCCTGCTTCCGTCACGCACCAGCAGCGCATTCTTGCGGCGTATAAGGTCTTGCTGTTCGACAAGATTGGAGCGTTTCAGGAGGCTCTCCTGCTCGCCGACTCAGACCAGTATGAGCGGTTTATTACCCGGGCGCAGGCCCTGTCCGTAGACGAGTTGCTGGAGTTTGGCGCCATTCCGGAGGTAAGCCACCGCCTGCTCCACCTGGTGCCGGGCAACGGGCACCCGGCGGCCAGCAACCTCACCGAGGGCCTGGGCGGGGGGCCAGCTTTGTCGACTCCGGCAAGGCAGCAGATGGCCGGTATGCTCACTGAAGCCCTGGACGCGGAAGCCAGCAAGCGCACGCACCAGTACGATACTGCGCTCTATCCCCAGCTCTGGGCGGCCGATGGCTCATTCTACTGCAGGTATCAGGAGCAAACCCAGTCGTACGCAACGCTTGAGGCGTATCGGCTGCTGGACACGGTGCCCGTGGACTTTTTTAGCCCTTACGCGTTGCGCATCTCTAATGCGGACGTGAACGAACCCCTGGAAAATACAATTGCGGCCTACGACTTTGGGGAGATTGAAGCCCTGTGCTACTGGTTCGACGCGGCCGTGGCTCCCCTGGCAGACTACCTCCCCATTGCCCATCAGGTATCCTCCTTTCTGCGGGCCATCGTGGTAAATAAAATCAGCCATGCCGGGCGGGTTACCAACTTTATTTCCGGCTCAGATGCCCGCTATATTGGGCGCACCGTGCTTTCCAACGTTCAGGGTGTTTCTCCCGAGTTGCTGGTGGAGGCTTTTGTGCACGAGTCCATTCATGCCACGCTCTACATGGCCGATGCCTGCTCGCCCTGGCTGCCAACGCGGGAGCAAACCCGGCTGGCCGGCTACCGGGCGGTTTCGCCCTGGACCGGCAACCGCATCTCCATCTCCAGCATTCAGGAGGCCATTTTTGTGTGGTATGGGGTCTATAAGCTGTGGCTCGTAGCCCTGGAGCGGGGCCTCTACACTGAGCAGCGGGTGATGAGCCGCCTGGCCTTCGTCAGCCGGGGCTTTCGGGCCCTGAACCTAAGCCAGATTGCCACCGCCTGCGAATTCCGCGTTAGCGCCGAGTTGCAAGACGTCGTTGAGGTAATGAAGCAGGATGTGGCCCGGCAGTTGAAGGTGCAATAGTTAAGCCCCTGTTCAATGCTATTTCAGAAGCCATTTCCCTTCGTGCAGCAGCAGAACAGCATGGATTGCGGGGTAGCCTGCCTGGCCATGATTGCGCGGCATTACGGCCAGTACTATACCGTTGCGGACCTGCTGGGCCACTGCACCCTCACCAAAAACGGGCTCCTGGCCCAGGACGTTAGCCGGCTGGCCGAAAAGCTCGGCTTTCGGACCTTACTCGCTAAAGTGCCCTTCGAGAGCCTGGCCCGGCAAGTTCCGCTGCCCTGCATCGTGCACTGGAACCGCGAGCATTACGTGGTGGCCTACCGCATAGACCGCCAGACGGTGTACTATGCCGACCCGGCCAGCGGGCTGCGCACGTGCACCCGGCAGGAGTTTTTGCGCCAGTGGCGGGGCGACCAGCCAGAGGGGTTTGCCTTGCTGATAGAAACGACGCCGGCCTTTTATGCCACGCCACTGCAAACAACGCAGCTCAACAAGGCCCAACTCAGCTTCGTGGGCAAGTACATTACCCAGTACCGGCTCTACTTTTCCCTATTGGCGGTGAGCTTACTGTTTGGGTGTCTACTACAGCTAGCGTTGCCCTTCGTAACGCAGTGGATTGTCGATTACGGTATTGCCTACCGCGACGTCGACTTTATTTACTTGGCCGCGGCCGCCCTGCTGCTCATCTACGTGTCTAGCACGGCCGTTGACTTCATCCGCTCCCGGCTGCTTATTCACCTGAGTACCCGCGTCAATATCTTCATCATCTCCGATTTTCTCATCAAGCTGATGAGCCTGCCCATTAGCTTCTTCGACAGCAGGTTTAAGGGCGACCTGCTGCAGCGCATCCGCGACCACGACCGGATAGAGCGCTTTCTCACCGATACGCTCCTGAGAAGTTTCTTTTCTGTGTTCACAGCCTTGATTCTAGCCGGTGCGCTCTGGTATTACAGCGCCCGCATATTCGGGGTCTTTCTGGGGTGCACAGCCTTGGAAATCGGCTGGATATTTATGCATCTCAAACAGATGCGCACCAACGACAACGAGCTGTTTACGCTGGCCTCCCGGGAGCAGAGCAAGCTCTATGAAATGATAAACAGCATTCAGGATATCAAACTGAACAACATCGAAAAGAAAATACGCTGGGAGTGGGAAAAAATTCAGGCCCTGCTGTTTCGGCAAAATATTATCAAGCTGAATCTAAGTCAAAAGCAGAACGGCGGGGCCCGCTTCTTTAGCTATCTGTTAATAGTGCTGGTCAACTTAATCGGGGCCGTTCAGGTAGTGCATCAGACCTTAAGCTTCGGTAGTCTTATCGCCATCACCTTCATTATCGGACAATTAAACGCCCCTATCTCGCAGCTCCTGTCCCTGATTCTACAGGGCTACAGCGCCAGGTTTAGCTTGGAGCGGCTGGGCGAGATTTATGGCCGGGAGGATGAGAGCTCCGCCGTGGCCCCTGCCGACCGGAGCGGCATCACCTTGGGCGACATTCGCCTGGAGAATGTTTCGTTTCACTTTCCGGGCAGCGAGCAGCAAGTGCTGCAAAACTTGTCCCTGACCATTCCCGTGGGCAAAGTAACGGCCATTGTAGGCCAGAGCGGCAGCGGAAAGACTTCCCTGATTAAGCTGCTGCTCAAATTTTATACGGCCGACAGCGGCAGTATTAGGGTGGGGCGACGCGAGTTCACTTCCATCAACGCCATAAACTGGCGGGATAAATGCGGCTCCGTGCTGCAAGACAGCTTCATTTTCGCTGATTCCATTGCCGCCAATATCTGCCTCGATGAGTACCTGGACGAGGCCCGGCTGGTGAAAGCCGCCAGAATGGCAAATATTCACGTTTTCATTGACTCGCTGCCGCGCAAGTATCAAACTGTAATCGGGGAGAACGGACTAGGTATCAGCCAGGGGCAGCGCCAGCGAATATTGATTGCTCGCACCATCTACAAGAATCCGGAGGTTATCTTTTTTGATGAAGCTACCAATGCCCTTGACGCCAATAATGAAAAGGAAATAATGGCGAACCTGGCGCCATTTCTAGCGGGCAGAACCGTCATTGTATCTGCTCACCGGCTTAGTACGGTAAAGTACGCCGACCAGATTATTCTCCTGCATGATGGCCGAATTGTAGAAATCGGCACCCACGAGCAGCTCTTGGCCAATCGCAAAGGCTATTACCAGCTAGTCGAAAACCAGATAACCTTATCCTGACGAGTAGTTATGCCCCTTGTCCCTGCCACCGCTCCGAGTACCCAGGCCCTCATTGGCCCTCCGCCGAGCTCCATTCCTACCTTGGCTGTGGGTAGCTTTCTGCTTATAGCAGCCATGCTCTACTACCTGCTCTTTAGATTTACCTTCACGTATGACTACAGCGGGGTTTTAGTAGCCAGCAATACAGCGCCACAATGGGTAATCGTAACTATCCCCCGAGGACAAAACCTAACCGGCCCCCGAACCAGACAGTGGCTAGCCACCGTTGAGCCGTTGCAGCCAGGAGGTACAGGCATTCTGCAGTACAAGTTTGGGCCACGAGGCGGAGAATTTAAAAATAATACTTTTCGCATGCCTTATTCTCGAAAGCTTGGTTCTCTACAGCCAAACTTGCCGGTCCCGTGCAAAGTCCGCCTGACCTCAGCCCCACTGATAGCCAAGCTGTTATAGCTGCACTCAGGCAGCTTGTCAGTCACCAGCCCCTGCCAATACGGAGGATACTCGTTGAGGTAGGCGGGTAAAGCGGGCCTGAAACGTCTTAAGGGGTGCTGACACCGGCTAATTACCAACTTTCGACGGCACTTTCGGCAATAATCCGGAACGGCGCGTGTATACGTTACCAGCCACTTCCCCCCGGCAAAGCGGACGCTGTCGGGGCTTTGCCGGGGAGAAGTACTAAAGCATCAGCTTGGCCGGCAGCAAGTCGTAAGATTCGGGCATCTGCTCCCGGTTCACCAGTACCACGGGTCGCGCGGCGGTGTACTCAGGGAACAAACGGTCGAAGACCACGGGTGGCATAATGTCCTGCAGTTCGGCTAGCAGGTGCTGAAAGGCCTGGTTTACCTGGGTAGCGTACTCGTCGCGGCTTACTTCGCCGCGCAGCAGCAGGATGTCCAGCTCCGTTTTGCGCACCCGAAAAGCGGTGTCGCGGGCCAGTACGGCTTGCGGGTTATAGGCGGGAGCCGCCCTGGCAAAGGCCGTGGGCTCGGCCTGGGCCTGGCTGACTTCAATGAGGTGCTGAATTTCCAGCTGTCGCTCCGGGGCCGCCATGGGCTGGCGCAGGGATTCGCGCAGGGCGGCAGCGTGGCGGGCCTGAATGTCGAGCAGTTGGGCCTCCGCTCCCGGCTGGGCCGCCCGATTGGCAAAGCCTGAGTTGCCCTCAATGGTCTGCGGAATCGGCATGAAGGGTGCCAGCTTCACCAGGTCGAAGGCCACCCGGGCGGCTATTTCCTCGGTGGTTTTGCCATAGTAGCCATACACCCAGTAAGTAGCCGAAAACGTGGGGGGCCAGTTCACGGGGGTTTCGTTGAAACGATTGTCCACCGTTGACCAGAGCACGCGGTTGCACACCTGCTGGCACACGCCCGACACGCCGTAGACAATGCCGCCCCAGCAGGCCACGCCGCCAATCTGCGACCCTTCGGGCCAGTCCTGCACCCGCCAGTTGTAGGCGGGGTCGAAGCGAAACTGCGCCATTCCCAGCGCGACGAACAAGCTGGCGGGTCGGTGCGAGCCCACATTTTGTGAGCCTATCATGTAAGGCGTCCACATGTCAACCGGGTACTTTACGTTGACATTGCCGCGGGCCCCCGGCCCGCTGGTGGACGTGGCAAAATCGCCGTAGCAGGGGAAGGCATACGTATCGCTGCCGTGCGCCACCAAGGCATACGTGTGGTCGATGTGGTCAACGCCAAAGGCATCGTAGTACCCCACCGTCAGGGTGCTGTCGAAATAAGCCATGCGAAAAGAAGAAAGGTGAACGATGAGAGCAAGATATGGAAGCTGGTTAGAAAGTCAAAGAACTTTTAGAAAAGCGTGAATATTAAGGTGAGACGCTCCCTTTTCCGCATTTTTGGGTAGGGCTGACTCGCCTACTCTGCCTGTGGGACCAACCTTTTACCCAGGGCCAATTATTCGGCTACGGGCATACTGGCCCGAATTTCCGCTCGCTATTTTAAGCTCCGGCGGGCCGCCGGGGCTTTTTTTGCGCCGAACTGCTATTTTTCTACTCCGCAGGCAACCCCTGCCCCCTTACCCGCATCTAGCCCCCCAACTACCGCCCGCCTCTGCCCTACCAGTACCCTGCCCCGTGACCGAGCCCGACCTGATTGCCGCCTGCCTGCGGGGCGAGCCCCGCGCCCAGCGCCAGCTCTACAACCAGTTTGCGGGGCTGATGCTGACGGTGTGCCGCCGCTACCTCAAGCGGCATGAAGATGCGGAAGAAGCACTGCTGCTGGGGTTTGCCAAGGTTTTTCGGGCCTTGCCCACATTTCGGCAGGAAGGCTCTTTCGAGGGCTGGATTCGACGCATTATGGTGAATGAGGCCCTGATGGAGCTGCGTCGCCGTGAGCCGCTGCACCTCTCGCTGGAAGAGTTTGCCCAGCCCGAAAACCTGGCCAGCACGCCCGCCACTGCCGACACCCAGCTCCAAGCCGAGGAGCTGCTGACCCTGCTGCAAGCGCTGCCCACCGGCTACCGCACCGTGTTTAACCTCTACGCCATCGAAGGCTACTCGCACCCCGAAATCGCGGAGGCGCTGGGCATCTCGGAGGGCACCAGCAAGTCGCAGCTCAGCAAGGCACGGGCAATGCTACAGCGCAAGCTAGAGCTGCTCATGGTAAGCGGCTAATGGGCTAAGATTGTATTAAGCCTAATTATGCAGTAATAAATATATTTAAAATATTAAATATGAACTCCGATAACCTTGATAACATGTTTCGTCAGCAGCTAGGCCGGCACGCCACGCCCCCCGGCGCCGACTTGCAGCAGCGCCTGGCCGCGCTGGCCGAGGCCGAGCGCCTTGATACCCTGTTTCGGACGGGGCTGGGAGGCCATGCTTCCCCGCCCCGCCGCGAGCTATGGGAGCGCCTGGAAGATGAGCACCTGCGCCCGCAGCCGCGCCGCAAGCACCGGGTAGCGGCCTGGTGGCACTATTCGGCGGCCGCGATACTGCTTCTGCTGCTGGCCGGCGGGGCCGGGCTATGGCGCGGAAGCTACTTCCGGCAGCCCGGCCAGGAGCTAGCCGCCAAGCGGACAGGCGGGCGGCAGCCCCTTACAGCATCACACCAGCAATCACTTAATGAACCGGGCATTAGCTATAATATTTCTGCCGAAGCTGAAAAAAAACCAGGTATTTTCTCCAGGCAGGCAACGGCTTCTTCGCTTTCCCCATCTAGCCTCCCGATAGCCACTACTACCCGGCCGCGCCGCGCCGCCACGGCCTACCAGGTAGCCAGTAGCCATCATCTCCAAACCCGGCGGCCGGACGCGGCCGTCGGCCTGTCAGCCACGACCAGGGGGCGGCGCATCCCGGTCGCCCAGCCCTGGCCTACCCTGCACGCGCCAGCTGCCCCGGCAGTAGCACCGGCCGCGCAGGCTACCAACCCACCTCTTGTAGTAGCCGCAGGGCCTGCTACCCCGGCCGCTACGCCTGAAATCATTGAAGTAGAGGTGCGGCGCGGTCCGGAGCCCACCCGCACCCCGGCGCCGGTCGTAGTGGCCGCGCACTCGGCGCCGGCCCGGCCCCGGCTACGCTTTGGTAGCCTGCTGCGCCAGGCCGACCACCTGGTGCACGGCGAGGCCGTGAGCCTGGCCGAGGCTACCGGGCTCCCCGAAACCCTGACCGTGCAGGCCCGGCTCGGCGGCCGGGTACTGTCGCGAACCATCCAACTGTAAAACGGGGCGGCCCTCCGTTTTCTACTTCACAGCAAACGGCTTAACCTGTTCCTTTTACATTTCTTAACACCTCTTCTCCATGAAACTTCTTCTTTCAACTGTACTGGGAGCCCTGGTGCTGGCCGCTGCCCGCCCTGCCCAGGCGTGGGTACTCGCCCCGAGCCCAAACGATACAATTGTAGTAAAGCTGCCCAATAAGGCCGTGATGACGCTGGTAGTGCACGACGCCCAGCAGCTGCGCCAGCTGCCCCAGTACCACCTCGACTCGCTGGTGGCCCGCCTGAGTGGTTACATCAAGCGGGCCGATGCGGCCGCCAAGGTTGCCGAAACGGACCGCCTGACGACCATTTTTCACCCCGACCAGGACCAGCCGGGCCAGCAGCTGCCAGAAGAAATCCGCATCACGACCCGCAAGCCGGGGCCAGGCAGCTACGGTCCCAGCAATAAGATAGAAGTATTGCTGGAGAAGAAGTTTGGCGTAGTTATCAATACGGATGGCAACACCAACAGCCAGCCCCGCGCCGCCGGGCGCGCCGACCGGCAGGCCCACCGCGATTCGCTGCGCCAGGCGCGCTGGGAGTATAAATCATCGTCTACCGACCTGGTATTTGACCTGGGCCTGAATGCGCTGGTGAACCAGCCTGGCGGGGCCGGCCGGCCCGAGCTGCGCACGCTGGGCTCGCGCTACGTCAACCTTGGCTTCGACCATAGGCAGCGCCTGGGCGGGCGGCGTAGTCCGCTTTATCTTATTCTCGGGCCCGAGTTTGCGTTTAACAACTATATGCTGGAAGGCAATAATAAGTGGGTGAACCAGAACGGCCAGACCAGCGTGGCACTCGAAACCAGCGGCCGCCAGTACCAGAAAACCAAGCTCGCAACGTCCACCTTTACCGTGCCGCTCATGCTCCAGCTGGGTCTGCACGACCGGCACGGCAACACGGCGCTGCGCCTCGGGGCGGGGGGCTTCGTGGGCTACCGGCTCGGCAGTTGGACCAAGCTCAAGTATTTTGAGGACGGCACCACCTATAAGGATAAGGACTACGGCTCGTATAACCTCACCGACTGGCAGTATGGCCTGCAAGGGGTGCTGGACTACCGCTCGCTTACGTTCTTTGCCAAGTACACCCTCAATAACCTCTTTCGGGAGGGCCAGGGCCCGCAGGCTCAGACCCTGAGCTTCGGCGTGCGGATTTTTGGTAATTAATAGCTCCCTATGGGTAGTGGCGCGGCGGGATGCTTCGCTTGTCGAGGGGCAGCGAAGCACCCGCCGCGCTACACGTTTCGAAAGAAATTATCCAGCAGGATGGCAGCCGATACAGCCACGTTGAGGCTTTCGGCCCGGCCGCTGGGGCCGTGCGGAATGTGCAGCCGACGCGTGAGCCGGGCCCCTACCTCCGGGCTAAGTCCGTGCGACTCGCTGCCCATTACCAGCACGCCGGCCGGCCGCAGCTGGAGCTTATGCACATTATCACCTTTCAGGTCAGCCCCGTACACCGGCACTTCGCCTGGCTGGCTGGCCAGCCAGCCAGCCAGGTCGCGGCCGGGCCACACGGGCACCCGGCCAAAAGCGCCCATGCTGGCGGCCACGGCTTTGGGGTTGAATGGGTCGGCGCAGTTTTCTGATAACACCAGGCCGGGCAGGCCGTACCAGTCGGCCAGGCGCCAGAGGGTGCCGAGGTTACCGGGGTCGGCTACGTTGTCGAGGGCCAGCACCAGGCTATTGACCGGCAGCGCGGCGGGCAGCGGTAGTTCGGGCGGGCGGCGCACTACGGCCAGCGCGGCGGCGTTGGTTTGCAGCGTGCCGAGCTGCGTGAGCTCATCTTCGCTGGCCAGCTGCACCGGCAGGCCAGGGTGGGCACGCAGGTGCTCGGCAAAGGCCGCAGTGGCGAGCAGGTGCTCGACTACCAGACCCGAACCGAGCAGTTCCAGCACGCTTTTCGCGCCTTCGACCAGAAAGGCAGCGTGGCGCTGCCGATATTTGCGCTGGTGTAGCGACCGTACGTATTTGGCGAGGGCTTTTGAAACCATTAGAACAACAAAGTAACGACCGGCCGCGCTTCGGCCCGCGCGCGGTAGCGGCCTGGCTGCTGCCGGGCCTCACGGCCCTGCTGGTGGCAGTGGGCTGCTCGCCCCTGCGCCTGCTGCAGCCCAAGCAGCGCCTGCTCACGCGGGTAGCCGTTGAGAGTGAGGGCCTGAGCCCGGCCCAGCAGGAACGGATGCTTACCCTGGTACAGCAAAAGCCGAACCGCAACCTGCCGCTGCCGAAGCTGGCGATTTATCAGCTAGGTCATTCCTTTTATGATTCGACGCGCATTGAGCGTAAGGTGAAGGGTATTCGGGAAAAATATGCCGCCCGGCTGGCTACCGCCCAGGGCGACTCGGCCCGAACCGGCAAGCTGCTGGCGCGCCGCGACCGCCGCCTAGCCCGCAAGCGCACTGCCCTGGAAAAGGGGAACTCCATCATGCGCCTGGGCGAGCCGCCCGTTATCTACGACCCCACGCTGAGCCGCCGCACGGTAGACCAGCTGGCTACTTACCTGCGTTCGCAGGGTTATTTTCGGGCTACGGTCGGCTTCACCGATTCGGCCCGCTCCAAGCGAACGCTTATTTCCAGCGCCTTACGGGCCGTGGGCCTGCGCAAGCCACAGCGGGCGGCCCCGCTGCGCGACTCGATGGGTGGGCGCCTGCACCGGCTGGTTACGGTAACCTACCTGGTAGCCGAGGGCCAGCAGTTTACGCTCAGCAAGCTCACCCAGAGCATTGCCGACTCGGGGGTGGCGCGAGTGGTAGCCGGGGCGCGGGGCGCCACCCTGCTGCACGCCGGCGGGGCCTACAACGAAGACCTCATCGGCCAGGAGCGGCAGCGCCTGGAAACGCTACTCAAAAACGCGGGCTATTACGACTTCCGGGCCCAGTATATCACCCTGGAAGCCGATACCAGCTTTGAGAAAACCCAGGTGCGGCTGCGCCTGGTCATTGCCAGTCCGCCCGGCGGGCACCGCGCCTATCACCTGCGCCACGTTACGGTGCTTACCGATGTAAGCCAAGCCCGCGGCCTGCGGGCCGCGGCCGGCGACACCACCCGCCGGCTGCGGGGCCGGCAGCTACGCCGGACAGCTGCGCCGGCCGATACCCTCAACGTATCGGGCCGGGCGGCGAACTCACCCACCGGGCGCATCTCAACGGCCAATATACCGGCTGGCGTTACGCCAGCCGCCGTGGCCGACTCGCTGAGCGCGCGCCGGCTGCGCCGGGCGGGGCGGGTGGTAGTGCCGCGCGATACGGTACGCCAGGATTCACTGCTTTTTTCGAGCCGGGGCAAGCTGGCCATTAGTCTGGGTATTCTGGCCCGGCAGATTACCGTGCGGCCCGGCCAGCTCTATAACCAGACCCGCACGCAGCGCACGCAGCGCCAGCTCTCCAACCTCGACATGTTCCGGTTTAATACCGTGAGCTACCGCAAGGTGGCCGACGCGGCCAGCACCGCTGCACCAGCGGCCGACAGCAGCCAGACCCTGACGCCAGACTCACCCTCTTCCCTGCCCGGTGGCATCCGGCCGCCCAGCTACCTCGATGCCGTCATTACGACCTCGCCGAGCCCGCGCTTTTCGGAAACGACCGAATTTGGCGGCACCTACGTGGCCAACCGCGTGGGGCCCTTTGGTAACCTGCGCCTGAAATGGCGCAACCCCTTTGGCGGAGCCGAGGTGCTCGAGCTCAGCGCCCGCGCCGGCCTCGAAGGCCAGCTTACCCAGGTAGGCGACAGCAGTAATGGCCCGGCCACCTACACCGTACAGTACGGGGCGACCGCCGCCCTGGTGCTGCCCCAGTTTCTGGTGCCGTTTCAGTTAGGCAATTTTCTGCGCAACGACCAGCCCCGCACCCGGTTTGCGCTTTCCACCACTTATACCTCAAATAATTACTATACCCGCAGCAATGCCGAGTTTACCTTTGACTACCTCTGGCAGCCCAGCACCTACCAGCAGTATATCTTCACGCCCGTAGACCTGGGCATCGTACGGACGCCCTACGTCAGCAATTTTTACCGGCGGCGCCTCAGCGACCTGCGCACCACGCAGGGCAGCCCCCTGTACCTCTCGTTTCAGTCCATCTATGAGCCAAGCCTCAGCTTTACGTCGCTCTACAATTCCAACGACCTTACCCAGACGCGCAGCGGGCACTACCTGCGCCTGTACGCCGAGGTGGGCGGCCTCACGCGCGACCTCTACCGCCACGAGCAATGGTTTGAGCAAACGGGGCTGGCCGTGTACAACTTCGCCAAGCTAACGGCCGATTACCGCCGCTACTACCGCCTTTCGCCCCAAACCTACTTCGCCTGGCGCCTGAATGGCGGCGTGGCACACGCCCTGACCACCACGCCCGACGCTACCAACGGAGTAATCACAAACCCCTATATTATCCCCTACGACAAGTACCTGTTTGTGGGGGGGTCCAACAGCGTGCGCGCCTGGGCGCCGCGCCGCCTGGGCACCGGCTCCTACGCCACGCGCTTTGCCGACGGCACCCGCGACTACTACACCGAGCAGCCCGGCGAGGTGCTGCTCGAGGGCTCGGCCGAATACCGCTTCCCGGTGTATTCGTTTATCAAAGGGGCGCTGTTTACCGACTTTGGCAACGTCTGGACGCTCCAGCCCGATGCCGCCCGGCCCGGCGCCGAGTTTCTGGTGAATCGGTTTTATAAGCAGTTTGCCGTGGGCTCGGGGTTCGGCATCCGCATGGATTTTACTTTTCTTATCCTGCGCTTCGACATTGCCACCAAGGTGTACGACCCGACCGAGCTGGGGCAGCCCTGGCGCCTGGGCAATGCCCTGCGGCATACCGACAACCAGACCGTAGTGAACGTTGGCCTGGGCTATCCCTTTTAAGCCCTTACTTATTTCGACCAGTTACTTTAGCCTTTATGCACCCGGCCGCCTCCTTACCCGAAACCAAAATTCTTACCTTTCTCTCGGCTGGCGCCGAAGACGAGCCCCAGGGGCCGCCCATTGCGTTTACCCAGGCCGAGATACTGGCTTTTTCCGAGGTTCGGGAGTGGCTGGCCAACGGCTACGAGCTCGACAGCTTTGATAATAAGCTCTCGCCTAAAGACCCTCACCAGGTTATTCTGCTGGTGGTGCTGACCCGCCGGCCCGAGGCCGCCTAGCTTTTCTGCGCCCGGCCCGCCGGGGCTGCTTGTTTCACTTACTCCGCGCTCAGCCACGCGTTGGCCGCGCCCTCGTCTACGAAGCGGGCAACCTGCAGGGGGCTGTCGGGCCGGCCGGCGGCAGCCGCGCCGGGCAGGCTACTCAGGTAGCCGGGCAGCACCAGGAAGCACACCCGCAGCGGCCCGCTCAGCGCCCGCTGCACCTCGGGCAGGAAATGGGTGGTGACCCACTCGGGCCCTTCGAGACTGCGATTGACGCGCCGGCGCGAATCAATAAGCCAGTGCCCACAGTGATAGTGCAGTGCGGCCCGGCGCAGGGCTTCGTAGCCTTCATGCAGCTCCGCCTCGGTAACCGAGTGCAGCCAGCGGCCGGTAAGGTGGCCGAGGTCGGGGCGATAAGCAACGTGCATACTGGTAGTGGAAAACTGGATGGTAGCCATAAACGGAGCCGGGCAATGGACGCTGGCGACGCTAAAGCTACGGAGCCGCCCCGCCACGGATTATCGTACCTGGCTGCTTTTTTAGCGTAAGCTCCCCCGGCCTGCATTGCTACGCAGCTTGTTGGCCCTGTGCAACAGCTGCTTTCAGGCTGAACCCTGGCTCTTACTTCTTGTTCCGTGACTTCCACTTTTCCCTTTAAAATAGCCGCCGCCAAAAACCCGGCCGAGCCGGCGCGCCAGTTTGCCATTCTGGCCGATGTAGCGGGCCTCGATGCGTACTACCAGCTGTTTGAAGATTACGGCTTTGGCGGCGATGGCGCTTCGTGGCGCGAACACATCGAAACTATCATCGAGGAGTTTCGGCCCGACCTGCTCGAGCACCTAGAGTTTGATGAAGACCGCGACACGTTTCTGGTTTATGCCGACAGCCCGGCGGCCCGCGACTTCATGGCCCTGGTGCTGCCTTATTTTGGCGATTTAGGCAAGCTCAAAAAGTACTTTAGCCAGACGGACCCCGGCGACTTCTTTGCCTGAAGTCTGCCAGGTTACCACGAAAGTCCAGCAGGCGCTGAGCCAGCGCTTTACCAAGTAGTAAGCGCCTTACTACTAGTTAATTACGGAAGGCTGCCTGATTTTCTGGCAGTCTTTTTGGCGGCTCAGCCCGGCATTGAGTCGCATCTTTGCCGGCCTCTTCCTGTTGCTATGAAACGTCGAGCTTTTGTGCAGGGCGCTGGCTTGCTGGTGGCCAGTCCTTTTCTGCCTGTCTTTCCCCTACGGGCCTGGGGCGGGCCCAACCTGCCAGTGGTGCGGCCGGCCCCGAGTCAGCGCCGGTTCAGCAGCCAGGCAGTCGAGCAGGCTATCAAGGAGTTTCAGCGCAACGTGCCCGACACTGAGCTCGGCTGGCTTTTCGGCAACTGCTTCCCGAATACCCTCGATACCACTGTGACGCCCGGCACCCGCGCGGGCCGGCCCGATACCTACGTTATCACCGGCGACATCGACGCCATGTGGCTGCGCGACTCCTCGGCCCAGGTGTGGCCCTACCTGGCGCTGATAACCCAGGACGCGCCCCTGCGCCAGCTGGTGGCGGGCGTTATCAACCGCCAGACGCAGTGCATCCTGCAGGACCCGTACGCCAACGCCTTTTACGCCGATAAAACCAGGGTCGGTGAGTGGGCGCACGACCAGACGGCCATGCAGCCGGGCATTCACGAGCGCAAGTGGGAAATCGACTCGCTCTGCTACCCCATTCGCCTGGGCTACCACTACTGGAAGATAACCGGCGACCAGCAGCCCTTCGATGCGCAGTGGCGCGCCGCCATTACCCTGATTGTAAAAACTTTCCGCGAGCAGCAGCGCAAGGCCGGCCCCGGCCCCTACCACTTTCAGCGCCAAACCACCAACGCCCTCGACACCCAGCCGCTCGGCGGCTACGGCTACCCGGTACGGCCGTGCGGGCTCATTGCCTCAGCCTTCCGGCCCAGCGACGACGCCACCCGGCTGCCCTTTCTGGTGCCCGGCAACTTCTTTGCGGTAGCCAGCCTGCGCCAGGCCGCCCTCATGCTCTACGACATTCACCACGAGCAAGCCGGCTACGACGAGCTGATGGCCCTGGCCGACGAGATTGCCGTGGCCCTGCGCCAGCATGCCATCGTAACGCACCCCGACTTCGGCCCGGTGTACGCCTACGAGGTCGATGGCTACGGCAGCCACGCCCTGATGGACGACGCCAACGTGCCCAGCCTGCTCAGCCTGCCCTACCTCGGGGCCATCCCGCTCAACGAGCCTACCTACCAGAACACGCGCCGGCTGGTGCTGTCGGCGGCTAACCCGTTCTTTTACCAGGGCCGGGCGGCCGAGGGCATCGGCGGGCCGCACGTCGGGGCCGACATGATTTGGCCCCTGGCCATCCTCATGCGCGGCCTCACCAGCACCGACGACGCCGAAATCCGGGCCTGCGTGCAGACGCTCAAAACGACCCACGCGGGTACCGGCTATGTGCACGAGTCGTTTCACAAGGACGACCCCGCCAGGTTTACCCGCCCGTGGTTTGCCTGGGCCAATACCCTGTGCGGCGAGTTTTTGTGGAAGGTGTACCAGGAGCGGCCCGCGCTGCTGGGGTAGGAGGCCGTATATTTGGCAACTAATTTTTAGGTGCAGCAGTTTATGTCTCCGCTTGACAAGCTCAAAGCGCGCATTTGTGCTAAGCCTAAGGACTTTACCTGGGATGAGCTGGTAAAGCTGCTGGCAGCCTACGGTTTTGAAGCCCTAACTAAGGGGAAGACGGCAGGTAGCCGGCGGCAGTTTTACAATCGGGCTACCCAGGTGGCTATCAGCTTGCATAAGCCGCATCCCGGCAATGTTCTCAAAGAATATCAGCTCAAGGAAATTATCACTCTTCTCGGCATTTGTTAGGTACTTCTCCCTGCTTCTCATGGAAAACGCACTCGTTTACAAAGGTTACGTCGGCTCGGTGCAGTACAACGCAACCGACGAGGTTTTTCACGGCAAAATTGAGGCTATTACGGACCTCGTTACCTTTGAAGCCGACGCGGCCAAGCAGCTCCGCCCCGAGTTTGAGCAGGCCGTGGACGACTACCTCGCCCTGTGTGCGGCCGTAGGAAAGGAGCCCAGCAAAACATTTACCGGCAGCTTCAACGTGCGCCTCGGGCCGGAGCTGCACCGCAGGGCGGCGCTGGTTTCAACCGGCCGCGGTATCAGCCTCAATCAACTGGTAAGCCAGGCCGTCAGCCAATTCGTGGCGCAGGCGGAGTAGCATAAGAGCAGAATTGTTTTCAGGAAAATCCGCTTGGCATGAGTGCTTATGACTGGGCAATCCAAGAAAAGCTGTTCGAGCCTCGCAAGCCTGAGCATTACGCAACCGGCTTCATTCAGCGCTTCACTACAGCCAGTCAGGAACATTATCATTACGAAGACGGCAGGTTAGCCTGACTTACAGCCGCCGCTTCGGCCACTCATTTCCCCTTTTCGTTGTTACCCCTACAACGAAAATCATTCCCCCGTCTTTTGTCGACCGAAACCATCCTCCCCCCGCCGAGCCCTACGCCATTGAGCAGGAGCTGCGCCGCGTGCAGGCTATGCTCAAGCTGGAGCAACAAGAAGATTTAGAGCAGTTTAAATTAAAAAACGCCAAGGCTACCGTGCAGGAGCGCCAGCAGCGTGGGCTGACCTGGTACCCCGTCACGATTACCAAAGAAGACGTGGGCTTCGGCGGCAAGGTGGTGCTGGAGCTGGAGCGGCCGGCCGGGCAGCAGGGGCTGCACCTGTTTCAGGTGGGCAAGAACGCGGCCTTGTTTGGCAATATTCCGGGCCGCTCGGCCACCGACCGGCCCACGCTCAGCGGTGTCATTACCAGCGTACGGCGCAACAAGCTGCTGCTGGCCACCGCCAAGGAAGACCTGCCCGACTGGGTACTCGAAGGCGGCAAGCTGGGCATCGACCTCACCTTCGACGAGGTGAGCTACCGCGAGATGGACTACGCGCTGGGCAAGGTGATGGGCGCCTACGGCGACCGTCTGGCCGAGCTGCGCGACATTCTGCTCGGGGCCAAGCCCGCCCGCTTCCGGGCCGAGCAGGCCGATGACTTATTCTATCCCAGCCCGCTGAATGAGAGCCAGCTGGCGGCCGTGCGCCACGTGCAGGCCGCCCAGGACGTGGCCATCATTCACGGGCCACCCGGCACCGGCAAAACGACTACGCTGGTGCAGGCCATTCTGGAAACTATCCGGCGCGAGCGGCGCGTGCTGGTGTGCGCGCCCAGCAACACGGCCGTCGATTTATTGACCGAGAAGCTGGCCGAGCGCGGGGTCAACGTCATTCGCATGGGGAATCCCTCACGGGTTTCGGACCTGCTGCTAGAGCACACGCTCGATGCGCAGGTGATGGCCCACAAGCGCTACGGCGAGTTGCGCTCGATGCGCCAGACCGCCGAGCAGTACCGTGATATGGCCGGCAAGCACACCCGGCAGTTTGGCTGGGAAGAGCGCGAGCAGCGCCGCCTGCTCAAGGAAGAAGCCCGCGCCCTGCACCAGGAAGCCGACGGGCTGGAGCGCTATATCACCGAAGACCTGCTCGAACAGGTGCAGGTGATTACCTGCACGCTGGTGGGCGCCTCAAACCGCAACATTCGCCACCTCACCTACGAAACGGTGTTTATCGACGAGGCGGCCCAGGCGCTGGAGCCGGGCTGCTGGATTCCGATTGCCAAGGCCGGCCGCGTGGTGCTGGCCGGCGACCACCAGCAGCTGCCGCCCACCGTGAAGAGCGAAAAAGCGGCCAAGGACGGCCTGCGCGAAACGCTGTTCGAGAAGTGCATCAAGCGCCAGCCCGCCGTGAGCCGGATGCTGACCCTGCAGTACCGGATGCACGAGCAGATTATGCAGTTCAGCTCGGAGCAGTTTTACGAAGGCCGCCTAGTGGCCGCGCCCACCGTGGCCCACAGTGGCCTCGACGCCTACGACATCCGCTTCGCCCCCGACCTGCCGGTGGAGTTTCTCGACACGGCCGGCTTTGGCTTCCAGGAGATTACCATCCCGGAAAGCCGCTCCACGGCTAACCCCGAAGAAGCCGATTTGCTGCTAAAAAGGCTGGCCCAGCTACTGGAGCCCTACGACGCGCCCGACCACGAAAACGACCCGCTCAGCATCGGCGTCATCGCCCCTTACCGCGCCCAGATTAACTACCTCAAGGATGCCGTGGAGGAAAACGACGAACTGAGTGGCTTGCTGCTGCACCGGCAGCTCAGTGTGGGGACCGTGGACTCTTTCCAGGGACAGGAGCGCGATATTATCGCTATATCGCTAACTAGAAGCAACTCGCACGGCGAAATCGGCTTTCTCTCCGACATCCGCCGCATGAACGTGGGCATGACGCGGGCGCGCAAGAAGCTGCTGCTCGTGGGCGACTCCTCCACGCTGGGCGCGCACCCTTTTTACAAGGCGTTTCTCGACTACGTCGAGCGCGTGGGCGGCTACCGCACGGCCTGGGAACTACAGGATTAAGCTATTTCTTAGCTACATACAGAACGTCCTGCTTATCTGGCGTCTGCTTGTCGAAGCAGACGCCAGATAAGCAGGACGTTCTTTTATAAGTCATTAGCAGCCTTTTACTTCAGGTCAATCGCCGACTCGGTGTGCGGGGCGTCCGACTTGGTATTGACGAAGTGCTTGTTGGGGTTGTCGTAGTTGGAAATCAGCAGCTCCTTGCCCTTGAGCAGCACTTCGGCGGGCTGGTCGAGGCGGCCGCCGGCGCCGTTGGTATCGCCGTTGCGCGCCAGGATGGTGTGGGCGTTGGTTTTGAGGTCAACTACGTCAATTGAGTTCAGGCGGGCGCTGGTGATGTAGGCCTTATCGGTCGCGCGGTCGATGACGAAGCCGTCGATGCACGGGATTTTGGGGGCGGCCACCGGCACCAGCTCCTGCTTGTCGTAGCTGCCATCGGGCTTGAGCGACACGCGGTAGAAATTGCCGTCGCCGAATGAACCCGTATAAATGCGGCCCTGGCTGTCGTAGTCGATGCCGTCGGCCCCGTTATCGACGCCGGTTTCGTTGACGGTCGTGGTGAACATGGCCAGCACGTGCGGGTCCTTGGTCTTGGGTTTCAGGTGAATGGGCCCGTGGTTGAGCTGGTCGAGCGTGAAGTACAGGATGGCGCTGCCCTTGTCGTTGTCGGGCAGGTCCCACTGGCTGTCCGTCACGTACAGGGTGTTGCCCTTCCACACCACGCCATTGGCCAGGGCAAAGTTATCAACCACAGTTTCGATGGCGCCGGGCTTGCCGTTGGTCATCCGCACCCGCATCAGGCGCGACTTGAAATCTTTACTGTTTTCGTATTGGTTTTCAGCGTAATATAAATTACCATCCGGGCCAATGGCCAAATCCATCGGGGTGGCCTTTTTGGTAGTCGGCTCCAGCGGCAGGTTGTTGATAAAGGGCTTGTAGCCGGTGCCGGTCAGCTCCACGATGCGGGCCGGATATTTATTATCGGCCATATTCGGGATGGATAAAAACACCCGGCCATCGGGGGCCAGCGCCAGGCCATCGGGGGTATTGAGCGAGTCGGGAAAAGTAGCCACGAGGCGGGGCCTGGCCCCCTGCGTGGCCGTATCGGCCAGTTCGGCCGACTTATCGGTGGCCGCGGCTACGGCTTTTTTTTCGGTTGACTGCTGCGGACCGCAGGCGGACAGCAGGCTAGCGCTCGCCAGCAGAACCGCCGGCAGGCAACGCAATGAGTTACGCATGATAAGAAAAAGGAAATTAGGAGGTAAGCTGCCTGCCTTACGCGCGGCGCCAAGCCGAGGTTATAGCTGCCCGATGCTGCCACAATTACCTCAACCATATACTTTTTAAAGGTATCCGGTTGGCGAGAAGGTCAACTTTAGCGTCGCCAGTACGTTTACGGGAGCACTTAATTTTATCCTGTCATTTCCTTTTCCATGCCCACCAAACCCATCGCCAAGCAAACGCACGAAGACGTAGTTGGCAACCCCAAGACCGACGAGCTGGCCCAGAACCGTGAGGACGGCTACGGGCAGTTCCTGACTACCAACCAGGGCCTGCGGGTCAACGACGACCAGAACCAGCTCAAGGCCGGTGAGCGCGGCCCCTCGCTGCTCGAAGACTTCATCTACCGCGAAAAGATGACCCACTTCGACCACGAGCGCATTCCGGAGCGCGTGGTACACGCCCGCGGCGTGGCGGCTCACGGCTATTTCGAGGCCTATGGCAACGCAACCCACCTGACCCGCGCCGCCTTTTTGCAGCCCGGCGCCGTGACACCTTTATTTACGCGCTTTTCTACGGTAGCCGGCTCGCGCGGCTCTTCCGATTTGGCCCGTGATGTGCGCGGCTTCGCCGTGAAGTTTTATACCGAGGAAGGCGTTTTTGACCTCGTGGGCAATAACATCCCGGTGTTTTTTATTCAGGATGCCATTAAGTTTCCCGATTTTGTGCACGCCGTAAAGCCCGAGCCGCACAACGAGATTCCGCAGGCGGCCTCGGCTCACGATACCTTTTACGACTTTATCTCCATCAATCCCGAAAGCACTCATATGCTGCTCTGGGTGATGTCGGACCGCGCCCTGCCCCGCAGCCTGCGCATGATAGAAGGCTTTGGCGTGCACACTTTTCGCCTGGTGAACGCCGAGGGTAAGAGCCGCTTCGTAAAATTTCACTGGAAGCCGGTGCTGGGTACCCACGCCGTGGCCTGGGAGGAAGCGCAGCAGATTTCGGGTAAAGACCCTGATTTTCACCGTCGCGACCTCTGGAACAACATCGAAGGCGGCGCCTACCCCGAGTGGGAGCTGGGCGTGCAGGTGGTGGAAGAGGAAGACGAGCACAAGTTTGGCTTCGATATTCTGGATGCCACCAAGCTTATTCCCGAAGAGCTGGTGCCGGTGCAGCTTATCGGCAAAATGGTACTTAACCGCAACGTAGACAACTACTTTGCCGAAACTGAGCAGGTGGCTTTTCACCTCGGCCACGTGGTGCCAGGCATCGATTTCAGCAACGACCCGCTGTTGCAGGGCCGCCTGTTTTCGTACACCGATACCCAGCTCAAGCGTCTGGGCGGACCCAATTTTCACGAGATTCCGATTAACCGCTCGCTGGCTCCCGTTCACAACGGGCAGCGCGACGGCCACATGCGCCAGACTATCAACAAGGGCCAGGTAAGCTACGGCCCCAACCTGCTCAACGACAACTTTCCGAAGCAGGCCAAGCAGAGCGAGGGCGGCTTTGTGAGCTACCCCGAGCGCGTAGAAGGCCACAAGATTCGGCTGCGCAGCAAAAGCTTCGTCGACCACTATAGCCAGGCCCGCCTGTTCTGGAACAGCCAGACTGAGGTAGAGAAAGCGCACATCGTCAAGGCCCTGCGCTTCGAGCTGGGCCACGTGCAGAAGCTGGAAGTACGCAGCCGCACGCTCATGCAGCTGGCGCAGGTGGCGGCCGAGCTGGCCAGCCGCGTAGCCCAAGGGCTGGGCATGGAAGTGCCCTCGGCCAAAGGCGTGCAGCTCAACCTGCAAGTGCCCGCCGATGGCAAAGCCGCCGACTATCAGTCGGGCCCGGTGACAGACGCCAAAGCCTCTTCCCCTGCCCTGAGCATGGCGCCCGACAGCAAAATAAACGCGGGCAAGGGCAGTATTAAAACCCGGCAGATTGCCATTCTGGCCACCGACGGGGCCGATGTGGCGGCCATCGCGGAGCTGATGAAGACGCTGATGGATGGCGGCGCGCAAACCCACATTATTGCCACCCATCAGGGCTCACTGAAAGGCAAAGACGGCCAGAATCTGCTGATAAACTGGACGTTCCAGGACACGTCTTCCGCCCTGTATGATGCCGTGTACGTGGCTGGCGGCGAACATAGCGTAAATACTATAAAGCAGGACACCGACGCCGTGCGCTTCGTCAACGAAGCTTACCGCCACTGCAAGCCCATCGCGGCCTCGGCCGAGGGCGTGGACCTGCTGAAGGCCGCCGCTTACCCCGGCGCAACCGACATTATCGGGGCCGAGGGCGTTATTACCAGCACCGATACTAAGGTGGCCGAGCTGGCGAAGCAATTTAGCCAGGCTATTGCCCGGCACCGCTTCTGGAACCGCGAGCTGAAGGCCATGCCGGCTTAGAAAGCTCCGCCTTAAATAACCAGCCTCCCCCGTTTCACGTTGAGTGAGGCGGGGGAATTTTTTAGCCGGTTTGGGTAAAAAACGGTAGCTGAGCCAGCAATGGCCTGTTTTTAGGCCGGGTGCCAGCCGCTACCCTACCTTTACGTTCCCCTTAACCCACCCCTTTTATGGCCGCCATTGCCCAAAACTCCGTCGTAACCCTAACCTACGACCTCTCCGTAACCGACGAAAACCAACAGAAAGTACTGGTTGAGCAGGCCGAGGCCGACGAGCCGATGGTTTTCCTGTTTGGCCACAGCGGCCTGCCCGAAGAGTTTGAGCGTCAGCTAGACGGCAAAAGCGCCGGCGACTCCTTCTCCTTCTCGCTCACGCCCGAGCAGGCGTATGGCGACTACGACCAGCAGGCCGTAGTAGAAATTCCGAAGCAGGTATTTGAAATTGACGGCAAGCTCGACGACCAGATGCTGCAAGTGGGCAACTACCTGCCCATGGCCGACAACGAGGGCCACCACATGCAAGCCAAAGTAGTCGAAATCGGCGACGAGCAGGTGACCATGGACTTCAACCATCCGCTGGCCGGCATGGTCATGCACTTCGATGGCAAAGTTCAGGATGTGCGCGCCGCCACCGCCGAAGAGCTGGCCCACGGCCACGTGCACGGCGAAGGCGGCCACCAGCACTAAAAGAAGTAAAAACCGGAAGCAAAACAGGAGCGGTATGCCAGGGGCAAGCTGCTCCTGTTTTAGGTATAGATGAGTGATTTTAAGTGTACTTTCGTCGCCTATGACGATTGTTACCCTTGTTGGCAGCGTAGCTGCTATGCTTACTACCGTGGCCTATGTGCCGCAGGCTTACCAAACCATCAAAACCCGCGATACGAGTGCGCTTTCGCTGCCCACTTTCCTGCTGCTGTTTGTGGGCACCTGCCTCTGGGGCACCTACGCGGTGCTTATCCACGATATCCCGATTTTGATGACCAACCTCATTTCGGGCGGCCTAGCCACCATCATCCTGTATATCAAGCTGACTGCCAAGCCCGCCGATGTGCGGCGTGCCGCGCCATAGGGAGCGCTACGCCAACCCGGCTACGTAGGCCTGCAGCTGCGGAAAAAACTCCCGAAAATCGGCCTCATAGGCGGCGTAGTGCTGGTGCAGCTCCCCGGTGGCCGTGTCCATGCCAGAGCCGGGCGAAGCCCGGCGGCTCAGGCCCTGTAGGGCCCGGCCGATACCCGCCGTTTCGGCATAGTGCAGCAGCCAGTTGTGCTGCACCATATGGGGAAAAAAGCGCTGCACCGGGGCCGGAAACTCCGGTAGCCGCGCTTCCAGCAGCGCATACACACGCTGCGAGAAGGCGGGCAGGCTTTCGGCCGAAAAGCTGGTAAAGCTGCGCGCTAGAAAGTGGTCCATAAACACATCAGACACAACGCCGGCGTACTTGCCCAGGCCGGCCACGCGCAACCGGGCGGTGCCGCGCCGCACCACCGGGTGCTGGTCGGTAAACGCATCGATGGCGCGGTGCGCCCGAATACCGGCCTGCACGGTGGCCGGGTAGCACTCCAGCCGGCGGCCGGGCACCGAATCGGCAATAAACTGGCCCACCAGCCCGTCGGCGTAGGCCGGGGCAGCGGGCGAGCCGGCCAGAAAGAGGTGCGCCAGAAAATTCATAAGCAAAGGCAAAAAAGCGGCCGCCAGCCGCGTACTTATCCTAACCGGGAAACCAGAAGCGGGTTCGGCCGTAAGCTAGCTCCACAACCGGCCGCCGGCCGGTTGTAGTTTCCTCCTAATTTCCTTTTCCCATGTCCGATAAGAAAACCCCGGTCACCCACGACCTCCAGAAGCTTTTTGAAAAAATCAAGGATGTGCGCATTGCCATGCTTACTACCTTCGACGAGCAGCACGCCTTGCACAGCCGCCCCATGGCTACCATCAAGCCCGAGGCCGATGGCTCGCTGCTTTTCTTTACCGATAAGGAGTCGGCGAAGGTGTACGAGGTTAAAAAAGACAATCAGGTAAACCTGAGCTATTCGGACCCCAGCGCCAATACCTACGCGTCGATTTCGGGCCGGGCCAGCGCCTACCGCGACGAGGCCAAGATTGCCGAGCTGTGGACTGAGCCCATGCGCGGCTGGTTTCCCAAGGGCAAAGACGACCCCAACATTATGATTCTCAAGGTAGATATAGACAAAGCTGAATATTGGGACTCGCCCAGCAGCTTGCTCGTGCAGGCCTACGCCTACGCCCGCGCCGTGGTAACCGGCCAGCGTAGTAAGGATGACGACGTAAACGAGCACGCCCAGGTGCAGCGCTAGCCCCCGAAAAGCTGCCTTAAAGCGATTTTTAGCCAGTCAGCTTTGCTACGAATCAGTGCCTTCTATTGGTTTTTTAGTAAAAGGCTGGAAGCAATTCCGGCCTTTTTTTGTGGCTGCCTGTTATCCTGCTCATGCTGACTACGCTCACGCTGTTTACTCTCCGGCCCGGAGCCGGCGTGGCCCGCTGGGCGCTGGCCCAAATGGCCACGGCACCGCGCCAGCTACAGCAGGTAGCGGGCCTGCGCTTTTTTCAGCTGCTGGGCAGCGGGGCGGCCAATGGGTTTGGCTTCTGGCCCAACCTGCGCCGCTACGGCCTGCTGGCTACCTGGCAGCGGGCCGAAGACGCCGCCGCTTTCTTCGCGGGCCACCCGGTATGGGCCGCCTACGCGCAGCGCAGCGCCGAAATATGGACCGCTGAGCTGGCCCCGCTGCAAGCCCATGGCGCCTGGGACGGCCTCAACCCATTTGACTACGCCCCAGCCGCCGGGGCTGGCCGGGCCGAAGCTGAGGAGCCGGTGGCCGTACTCACGCGGGCCAGTATCCGGCTGCGGCGGGCCCCGCGCTTCTGGCGCTACGTCGAGCCCACGAGCCGGGCGCTGGCCGGGGCCGAAGGCCTGCGGCTGGCTATCGGGCTGGGCGAGCTGCCGCTGGTGCGCCAGGCCACCTTCAGCGTCTGGGAGTCGGCGGCGGCGATGCAGCAGTACGCCTACCGCAATGCGCGCCACCGCGAGGTTATTCAGCTCACGCGCCGCGAGGGCTGGTACAGCGAGGAGCTATTCGCCCGTTTTCGGGTGCTAAGCAGTTACGGCACTATAGACGGGAAGAATCCTTTGTAGTCTATTTTTTAACGCCCATAAGCCCATCGCAAAAGCCGGTTGTCCTTGCGAGCGCAGCGCGGCAATCGACCTGAACGACTCGCTCAGGTGTCGTGCGCGGTGCGATTGCTGCGCGTTACTCGCAAAGACAAATTATTTTTTTAACATTAATAAAATAAAATATATTAAATTATTAATAATATACTTTACTTTACAACTCGTAGAGGCCTATTTTCCTTCTTTCAACCCTACAACTGAACAGCAGGCCCAATTGTGGCGGGCGGCGGCAAGTTTGGCGTATTACTCCCCTCTGCTTTCTACCCTATTACCCAGGCGCAGGCGATACTGGCTGCCTAGCCACTCGGCGGCGGTGCCGGGTGCTGCCACCGCAGGGGCGGGCAGCACCCGCACAGTGTGGCCTACCTGCACGAGGTCGTCGGGGCCGGAATAAACGCTGATTCCATCCGCGTTGGGCACCAGGATATCTTCCTGCAAAAACACATTGCGGCCCGCGCCCCCGTACAGATGCACGGCAAAGCCGGGGGCCAGGCGCCCGCGCAGGTTAAACTCATCTTTGCCCCCTAAGCCGTAGACAGACAGGCGCGTAGTACGCCGCACGTCGTAGTGCTGCTCGCCGAGCAGGCTGTCGGGCCGGGTGGGGCTGCGGGCAAAAACGCGCAGCCGCAGGCGGCCGGGGCCTTCGGCCAGCAGCTCAAACCGCTCGGGGGCGTCGGTGCCGGTGACAACTGCTGCCTGCTGCAACACCTCGAAGTAGCGCCGGGCCACGGCGGGCAAAGCGTCGCGGCGGGCGCGCAGGGCGGGCAGCAGCTCCTGCGTCATGCGCGCCCGCACTTCGGGCGGGGTGGCCTGCATGGCCTGGGCAAGCACCTCATCGGTCAGGAGCCGGCGCAGCGAGTCGGCTTCGGCCACGAAGGCCTGTTCGGGCAGCAGCGCCAGGGCCGTGTGGTCGAGGGCCCGCGCCGTGGTAGTAAGCGGCTCCACATCGGCCGGCAGCAAATGTGAGTTAAACGTTTGGTAGCGAGGGCGCACCCACGAGATAAGGCGCGTCAGCCAGCCATCATCAAACCGAAAAAACGCCTGGTCGCGGTCGCGCGGCACGGGCCGGAACTCCGTGCGCCCACCCGCTCCCGAAAGCGCCGCCCAACGCCACTGGTCGGCGCGGCGGCTCCAGTCGCCGAGCAGCAGGTCGAGCAGCCGGGCCCGCAGGTAAGCCGTAGGTTTCAGGCTGGCCTGCGGCGAGTGCAGGGCCTCGGCCAGCATGGCCTCAGAGCTGATGATGCGCTGCGCCGCCCCGAAGCCGGGCGCCGGGCGCTGGTTGTGGCTGGGGCGCTCCTCAAGCAGATACAGGGCCGGGCGAAACTGCCGGGCCCAGCTGCCAAGCGCGGAATCGGGCAGCAGATACACCAGGCGCGGATTGGTATGGTAGATGCCGCCGGCCTGGGCGAGCCGGGCGGCCACGTAGGCTCCATAGGGCGGCGCGGCGCAGGTCTGGTCGCGCAGTACGGGGCCAATCAGCCAGTCGAGCCCGGCAGCAGATATACTACGGCTCAGGTCTTTATCAACCGAGCGTAGCACAAATAAGCGGCCGTCGGGCGTGCGCAGGTGCAGCGTATTGGTCTGGAAGCTGCCGCCGCTGCTCAGGGGCAGCAACCCCGCGCGGCCCAGCCGCAGCACCGGCGCGCTCACCGGTATTGCCCACAGGCCGCGGTAGTGCCGGCCCCACAGGTGCTGCCACCACCAGCCGCGCCGGGCATAGTGCGCCCCGGCCGCCACCCGCACCACACTCGAATCGGCATTAAAAACCGGGCCGGCCTCGCGGGCGGCGGGCGGCGTGGGGGCGCCGCAGCCCGCCAGCAGCCCACTTACCAGTAATACTGCCCAGCCGCTTTTTAGTAGCTTAACCTGTGGCTTACTTCCAAACACCTGCACAACAACGGCTTCTGATACTTAATTGCTAGTCTTTGGTACTCGAACAGCGCACGCATCCTAAAGTTGCCCGTATAGCGTATGAGCCGGCCCACGGGTTGTCGGTAGCAGCAGCTAAGCGCGGCTTATCTTTTCCAGTTCAGCTACGTTATAGGCGGCTGGGCAGCAGCGGCTGCCGCACACCCGTTATTCTGGCTCATCTTGCGCTCCATTACCTTTTTGTTATTATCCGGTGGCTTGACGCTGGGCCTGACTACGGGCTGCGCGCGCCGCAATTTTTACCAGTCCGACGCCCGGCTGCCCGCTACCACCCCGGCCGGGGCCGACAGCGTGTGGGCCACGGCTGGCCGCCAATACAACCGGCACGGCTGGCTCTATGGGCTGCTGCTTGGCCCCCACCACCGGGCCGTGTGGGCCGCCCCTGTGCGCGTGCCCGTGCTGCGCCTGGCCACGGCCGAGCCGGCGGCGGGGCCGCTTACGCCCACCAAGCTGGGGGGCGGCTTTCAGAGCACCAGCCTTACGCTGCACGCAGCCGATGACCGGCCCTACGTGCTGCGCTCGCTCGATAAGGATCCCTCCCACATTCTACCCTTTTTTTTGCGAAAGCTCTTCACCGCCAACTTTATACGCGACTGCACCTCGGCCGGTAATCCCTACGGGGCGCTGGTGGTAGCGCCGCTGGCCCAGGCACTGGGGGTGCCGCACGCCCACCCGCGCCTCTTTTATGTACCTGCCGATGCCGCCGACCTGGGCTCGGCGGAAGCCAACGAGCGCCTGCGGGGCAAGCTGGCCTTGCTCGAAGAAAAATACGATGGAGAAAAAGTGCGCTCGCCCCTGGTGCCGCAGGCGCGCAAGTTTGTCGACGATGAGCAGATGCGCAAGCGACTGTACGCCGACCCGCGCAACCGCCCCGACCAGCCGGCCCTGCTGCGGGCCCGCCTGCTCGATGTGCTTATCGGCGACTGGGACCGCCACGCCGGCCAGTGGCAGTGGGCCGAAATGCCCGACCCCGCCCGGCCCGGTGGCAAGCTGTTTGCTCCCGTACCCAAAGACCGCGACCAGGCTTTTTTCCGGATTTCGGATGGCTTGGTGCCCTGGGCGATGACGCGCAGGTTTGCCGTGCGGCACTTCGTGACCTTCAAGCGAAAATTTCACGATATCCCGGCCCTCACCGGCCAGGGCCGCTACGTCGACCAGCGGGCGCTTAACCTGCTCAGCCGCCGCGATTTTATGGCAGGAGCCCACTACGTACAAGCCCGGCTGCCCGACTCTACCCTGGCCAGGGCCGTGCGCTGCCTGCCCCCGGCCGTGTATCAGCTCGAAGGCCCGCGCCTGCTGGGCGACCTGCAGGCCCGCCGCGATAACCTGCCCGGCGTTGCCAAAAAATACTACGAGCTGAAGGCCCGGCGCCCCGTGGTGGCCGGTACCGAGCAGCCCGACCATTTTGTGGTGGCCCGCACCCCCGACTCCACCACCGTGCGCGTGTACAACGCCAGCCTGGGGGCCGACTCGCTGTTCTACCAGCGCACGTTTTACGCCCGCGAAACCAAGCGCCTGACGCTGGAAGGCTTGGGCGGCAATGATAGGTTTGAGCTGAGTGGCCACGGCCTGAAAATCGTTATCCACGCCGGAGCGGGCCAGGATGTGCTGCGCGCCACTTCCCGCCGCCGCCTGCGCTACGAGCCCGACTCGAACGGGACGCTCAACAAACCTGAGCCCACGAAAAAAAACGAGCGCTTCGAAAACTACGACCGGCTCAAGGATGAATAACTTTTACTGGTTAATACCTACTGATAAGTGGAAGAGCATTAATCAGTAACCAGTAGAAAATTAACCAATTAACTACACTTCCGCCAGCATTTCCAGCACCAGGTGCTCGGTGGGCGATAGCTCGTCGCGGTCGTGCGGGTCGGCATCGTGGCGGCGCAGGTACTCGATGAGCCGGCCCGACTTAAACAGCTCGGTTACCTGCGGATGAATATAGTATTTCGAGCATACTGTGGGCGTATTGCCCAGGTTGGCGGCTACTTCTTTGGTGGCCTGCCGGATGGCTTTGTCGGGGGCCAGCTCCGCGTCACTGTTCAGCACGCTTTCCAGGCACTGCACCATTTTCACGGTGCCGCCCCAGGTGCGAAAGTCCTTGGCCGACAGCGCAATTCCGGTGTGCCGGTGCAAGTAGTCATTTACGTGCCCCGACTCCAGCGGGTGGCGCTGGCCATCGGCTCCGTAGAACTGAAACAAGTGCTGGCCCGGAATCTCCTTGCACTTGCGCACCAGCTGCGCCAGCTTGCGGTCGTGAATGGTTACGTCATGGGCCACCCCTTTTTTGCCCACGAACGAAAAGCGCACGTCGGCGCCCTCAATCGTGGCGTGCTTGTCGAGCAGCGTGGTGAGGCCGTAGCTCTTGTTTTTCTTGGCATACTCCTCATTGCCAACCCGTATAAACGACTGGTCCATGAGCAGGAGCGCCAGCGCCACTACTTTATCGCGGTCGAGCCCCGGCCGGGCCAGGTCTTTGCGCAGCTGGCGGCGCAGCTCGCCCAGCTTCTGGCCAAAAGCCAGCAGCCGCGAAAACTTCGTCAGGGAGCGGGCCGCCTCCCAGGCGGGGTGGTAGCGGTATTGCTTGCGGCCCGCTTCGTCGTGGCCCGTCACCTGCAGGTGCCAGGTAGCGCTGGGCGCAATCCAGACATCAGTCCACGCCGGCGGAATCACGAAGCTGCGGATGCGGTCCAGTATTTTTTCATCCGCTATTAGCTCGCCTTTCGCGTTGAGATAGATAAAGTTGCCATCGCCGTCAGTGGTGCGCCGCAGGCCCGGGCCGGCATCGGTGGCATAGCGCAGGCCGGCTAGCTCGGCCTGGCGGGCCGGGTCTTTATAAAGCTCATGCGCGGCCAGCTCGGGCAGGGGCGGCAACTGCTTTTTACGGGTTTTAGCACGCAGAGGCGCTGGGTGGGTGGGAGGCGTAGACATAAAAGCGCAGGGTATCGCTGCGTTCTACGCAAGCTGGGCAAGAAGGGCGACGAGGGCTTGAATACTTCGCTCGCCGTAGGTTTGCCAGATGAATTTAGGCCAGTGGCTTGCGGATGCTTTCGAATGGACCGATGCGGGCATGACGCGCGTGGCCGCCCGGCTGGGCCGATTGCGCCCCCTGCACCTCGATGTGTACCGCAGCTACGGCACGCCGCACCGCTTTTATGTGAAGGGGCGCCTGCTGGCTGACCGCGGCCTCACGCCCCAGACCGAGGCCGACTCGCCGTGGCGCAACTTCCAGGCCATGTACCGGCGCTTCAACAGCCGCGAGATACCGGGGGCAGAGGTAGTTATTTCACTACCCCAGCATCTTGACTTACCGGTAGTTACCGGCCCCACGGGCTATTTTACCTTACGCCTCGACCCGCCGGCCCTGCCCGCTTCGGTCAACTACCTCTGGTACCCGGTAACGGTGCGGCTGACGAAGCTCCCGACCCGGTTTCGGGGCCTGCTGGGCCAGGTAGAAGGCGTGGCCCAGGTACTCATTCCGCCGCCCACGGCCGAGTTTGGCGTTATCTCCGACCTCGACGATACGGTTATCGTGACGCGGGCCACCCATATTCTGCGCATGCTGCGCACGGTACTGCTGCGCAATGCCCACTCGCACGAGACGCTGGCCGGCGTGGCGGCTTTTTACCAGGCCCTGCTGCATGGGCAGAGCGGCCGGCCCGACAACCCCTTCTTTTACGTCAGCTCCTCGCCCTGGAACCTCTACGACGTACTCGACGATTTTTTGCGCCTGCAGGGCGTGCCGCCCGGCCCCCTGCTGCTGCGCGAAACCCTGCTCGGCCGCACGCCCGGCTCGGAAGGGAAAAACCCCGATGCCTCGCCGCACCACGGCCATAAGCTCAAGGAAATCAACCAGGTACTGGACACCTACCCGGACCTGCCTTTTATTCTGCTCGGCGACAGCGGGCAGCAGGACCCCGTAATTTATGCAGAGGTGGTGCGCACGTATCCCGGCCGCATTCGGGTTATCTATATCCGCGACGTGGGCGTGCCGGCCCGGGCCAGGCACATCGGCCCGCTGGCCGCCGCCTTGCGCCGCGATACGGGCGTTGAGCTGCTGCTGGTGCCCGACTACCTCACGGCCGCCACGCACGCGGCAGCGCACGGCTTTATTACGGCAGAGGCGCTGGCCGGTATGAAGAGCCCGGAATAAGCGAAGAAGTGTCGGCCGATGACTGCCGGGCGCGCGGCCAGTTGCCGCACTTTGGACCGGCCGCTGGCCATTTCCTTTCTCCTTCCGGGTTCTGGCTTCTACTTTTGCCCCGTGGCGCACGCTATCGAATCTATTCTGCCACCCTGGCGCACGGTAGTGCGCGTGGGGCTGCAAGCCCTGACCGCAATCTTTCTGCTGACGGTGGCCTGGGTGCTGCTTTACCGCTGGATGGCCCCGCCGGCCACCTGGCTTATGCTCGACCGCCGTGCCCACGCGCCGGTCGGGCTGGGCTATTACGGCATTCAGCCCGACCCGCGCCACGTGCGCTACGACTTCACCTCGCTCGATGAAGTGGCTCCCAGCGTGCCGCTGGCCGTGGTGGCCTCCGAAGACCAGCGCTTTCTCATTCACCACGGCTTCGACGTCGATGGCATGTGGAAGGCGGCGCAGTACAACTGGCACCGCGCCAGCGGCCAGCCCGTGCGGGGCGGCTCCACCATCTCGCAGCAGGTGGCCAAAAATGTGTTTCTGTGGCAGGGCCGCTCCTACGTGCGCAAGGCGGCCGAGGCCTACTTTACGGTGCTTATCGAGCTGCTCTGGAGCAAGCGCCGCATCATGGAAATGTATTTGAGCGTGGCCGAGATGGGCGACTGCACCTTCGGCGTGGAAGCCGCCAGCCAGCGCTACTTTCACAAGTCGGCCCGCGACCTCAACGCGCCCGAGGCGGCCCTGCTGGCCGGCGTGCTGCCCAATCCGCTGCGCTTCCGGGCCGGCCAGCCGGGCCCGCAGGCGCGGGCCAAGCAGCTGCACGTGCTGCACAACATGCGCGCGCTGGGCGGCACCGCCTACGTAGCTACCTTGCTGAACCGCTAGCCGGTATTAGATAGAAAATTTTCTATATGCTTACCCTCCTAGCCCTTAGCTGCGCCCTGGCCGCGCCGCCCACGCCGCGCCAGGCTATCGCCCAGGTGCTCACCGCCCAGACGGCCGCCTGGAACCGGGGCGACATCCCCGGCTTTATGGCCGGCTACTGGCATTCCGATTCGCTCGTCTTTATCGGCAAAAAAGGCCTTACCTACGGCTGGCAGCCTACCTTGACCAACTACCGCCGCAGCTACCCCGACGCCCGGCAGATGGGGCAGCTCGACTTCAGCCAGCTGCGCATTACGCCGCTCGGCCCGGAAGTGGCGCAGGTAATCGGGCACTGGCACCTGGCCCGGCCCGGCGTAGCGGCCGGCGATGCGCAGGGCCAGTTTCTGCTGATTTTCCGGAAGCTAAACGGCCAGTGGGTCATTGTGGCCGACCATACCAGCTAAGCCAGACAAATTATTCATTTGTAGTAATATATTAATAAATAATAATTTTACCTTACTTGCACCATGCAGCTGGCCCGGCGCGCTCCCCCATATCCCCTGCCGGTTGCACAAAATCCTGCCTGTTAAGCAAATACACAAATTAAATCCAGCTATTTATTCGGCACGCCTAACATATTTTCGGGTATGCCGTATCTTTGTCGCACCATTCAACTACTTAGCCCCGGTTCTCATGAAAAAGACTACTGCTCTGCCTTCGCTGCTGCTGCTATTGGGCAGCCTGGGCTCGCTCCGTTACCTGAGTGCGCAGCTGGCCAAGCTTAACCTGACGTTCGACCTGCGCGGCGAGGAAGACCATTACTACCTCTAGCCGAGCGGGTTTACCACTTTTTTGCGCTGCAAAGCCCCGCCCCCGCGGGGCTTTTTGCGTAAGAAGCGCACCGCCGTGCCGACCTTCGCGGCCCGGTTATCCCATTTTTCACGCCGGGCCGGCTTTGGCGAGCCGGCCGCTTTATCCTTTTTTACCCGTGACCCTCGACACCAATCAGCAGCAGGTCAGCTACATCATTGGCCGCGACCTGGCCCGAAACTTTGCCCAGCAGGGCCTGGAGCTGGACATCGACACCCTGGCCGCCGCCCTCAAGGAAGGCCTGCAGGGCCTGCCCAGCCGCCTAACCCAGGAGCAGATGCAAACCGCTATGCAGCAGCTGCAAGAGCAGCTGGGCGGGGGCGAAGAAGACGCGGACGACAACACCCAAAACCCTAACTCCATGAGCAACAAAGCCGAAGGCGAAGCCTTCCTTGCCGAAAACAAGACCAAGCCGGGCATCGTAACGCTACCCAGCGGCCTGCAGTACGAAGTATTGACCGAGGGCACCGGCAAAAAGCCCACCCTGCGCTCGTCGGTAACGACGCACTACCACGGCACGCTCATCAACGGCAACGTGTTCGACAGCAGCTACCAGCGGGGCCAGCCGGCTACGTTTCCGGTAAATGGCGTCATCGCCGGCTGGACCGAGGCCCTGCAGCTGATGCCCGAAGGCTCGAAGTACCGGCTCTACATTCCCTCCGACCTGGCTTACGGCAAGCGGGGCGCGGGGCGCGACATCGGCCCCGACTCGGCCCTGATTTTCGACGTTGAGCTGCTGAAAGTAAACAACTGAGGCGAGGCGTCGGCCGGGGCGCTGACGGCGTCTACTACGCTTCCGGGCCCGGCTTCGACCGCGGCCTCCGCCCCGGTCTGGGTGCGAAGCAGTACCGCCGTGCCCATTGGCCCGGTATCGGCTACAGCCCCGCCGGCTATTCGGCCACCGGCCACTATCGGGCCGGTGGCCGAACCAGCCGCTGAAACAGCAGCTACGCTGCCCGCGTCGGCCGCTGAGCCGCCGGCCCCGACCGTGCAAAGCCCCGACGGCCGCCTGGTGCTAACGGCCACTTCGCTTACCGTGCTGGGGCAGGTTTTTGGGTTGCGCGAGCTGGAGCGAGCCGAGGTGCAGCCGGTGCGCTGGCTGCTGTGGTACCTGCTGGGAGGGCTGGGCCTGACCATTATTCTACTCTTATTTTTAAACAACTGGCTGCACACGCTACCTACCATGGCTGGCCTGCTGGCCACCGCCCTGATGCTGCTTTACGGCCACCGGGGCACCAACCGGCTGCGACTCTGGCTGCTGGGCCGCGAGGCCGCGCACTTTGCCCTACCCGGCGACCTGGCTACCTGGCAGCGCCTGGTAAGTGAGCTAAACCGCCGCGTGAGCCGGGCCCACGACCAGGCGGCGGCCGAAACCGCCGCGCTGCTGGCCGCCCTGGAAGCGGAGCGGACAGCGGCCGAAGCGCCTGAGCCCGCGGCCGACGCCTACTTTCCCGACCCAGCCATTCCCAACGCGCCTGCGTAAAGCCCGTTGCCCCCTCTGTTATTTTTACTGCGCCGCCGGCCTTACCTGCTGCTACCTGACCAAGTAATTACTTTAGTAACAAATGAGTTCTAAACACTCGCACACCGCCATCTCCGGGGCAGGGTTGCTTATCGCGCTGGGCATTATCTACGGCGATATCGGGACGTCGCCGCTCTACGTGATGTCGTCCATCCTCAAAAGTGGCCGCGTACCCGACCTCATCGACCCGCTGCTGGTGCTCGGGGGCATCTCGTGCGTTATCTGGACGCTCACGCTCCAGACCACTGTCAAGTACGTGCTGCTGACCCTCAATGCCGATAACAACGGCGAGGGCGGCATTTTTTCGCTCTACGCCCTGGTGCGGCGGCGTGGGGCCTGGCTCTCGGCGGTGGCTATTATTGGCGGCTCGGCCCTGCTGGCCGATGGGGTTATTACGCCGCCCATCTCGGTGGCGTCGGCGGTGGAGGGCCTGCGGGCGATTTACCCAACCATCCCGACAGTGCCTATCGTGGTGGGGATTATTGCGGGGCTTTTTTTACTGCAAAGCCTGGGCACTCAGATAGTTGGCAAAGCATTCGGGCCGATTATGTTTTTGTGGTTCACGATGCTGGGCGTACTCGGCACCGTCTGGATTGCGCATAACCCGACTATTCTGCGGGCCATTAACCCCTACTATGCCTACCAGCTGCTGGTGCATTATCCCAGTGGCTTCTGGCTGCTGGGCTCGGTATTTCTGTGCACTACCGGGGCTGAGGCGCTGTACTCCGACCTGGGCCACTGCGGCAAAGGCAACATCCGCATCAGCTGGACTTTTGTGAAGATTACCCTCTTGCTCAACTACCTGGGCCAGGGCGCGTGGCTGCTTGCTCACCAGGGCCAGCAGCTTAACGGCCAGAACCCGTTTTATGCCCTTATGCCGTCGTGGTTTCTGCTCTTCGGTATCGGGCTGGCCACGGTGGCGGCCGTTATCGCTTCGCAGGCACTTATTACCGGCTCGTTTACGCTGGTAGCCGAGGCTATCCGCCTCAACATGTGGCCTAAGGTGCGCCTCAACTACCCTACCGACGTCAAGGGCCAGCTTTTCGTGCCCAGCATGAACCGGCTGCTGCTCATTGGCTGCATCGGCGTGGTGCTGTTTTTCCGCGAAAGCTCGAATATGGAAGCGGCCTATGGCCTGGCTATTACCCTTACCATGCTCATGACCACCGTGCTGCTAACGGTGTGGCTACGCAAAATCAAGCGGGTAGCCTTCCCGCTGGTGGCGCTTTTCGTGGGGGTCTACGGCATCATTGAAGGCTCGTTTATGGTAGCTAACCTCCTCAAGTTCCCGCACGGCGGCTGGGTGTCGCTGGCTATCGGCTCGGCCCTGATGGCGGTGATGTACGTCTGGCTGAAAGCTTTTTACATCAAGCGCCGCCTCACCGACTTCGTGAAGATGGAGCCCTACATCGAGCCGCTCAAGCAGCTCAGCAACGACGAGTCCATCTCGAAGTACGCCACCCACCTCGTGTTTCTGACCTCGGCCGAGCGGGCCAGCGAGATTGAGCAGAAAATCATTTATTCTATCTTCCAGAAACGCCCCAAGCGTGCTGATATCTATTGGTTTATCCATGTCGATACCACCGATGAGCCCTATACCATGGAGTATAAGGTAACCGAGCTGGCCCCCGACGACGTGTTTCGCATCAACTTCCGGCTGGGCTTCCGGGTGCAGCAGCGCATCAACCTGTTCTTCCGCAAGGTGGTCGAAGACCTGGTGCGCAACAAGGAAGTGGATATTACCTCGCGCTACGCCTCGCTCAGCAAGCAGCACGTCACGGGCGACTTCCGCTTCGTGGTGCTGGAGAAATACCTGTCTATCGAAAACGACTTTCCGACCCAGGAGAAGCTCGTGATGCAGGCCTACTTCTACATCAAGCAGTTTATTTCGGGCGAGGCCCAGTACTTCGGCCTCGATACCTCGTCGGTGAAGATGGAAAAGGTGCCGCTGGTAATCGCCCCAGTGCGGGAAGTGGCGCTAACGCGAGTGAAGTAGCCGAGCTTATGAGTAGCTGACTAAGAGCAGCCTGCCGGCCAAAAGCGAAGCAAAACTTCTTCTCTTTGGCCGGCAAGCTGCTCTTGCTTTTTCATAAAGGAAACCGGCTATCGTAGGCAATAAAGCTAAAATACTATATGCAGCCAACCTACTTATCAGCGGAAGCCATCCTACCCCAGGCGGGCCGCTACAATGAGGCCAACCCCCAACACGTAGGCTATGGCCATTGCCCAAAGCCAGCGATAGGCCGGGGCGGGAGCATCTTTGAATTCGTGCCACGCAAACAGCCCCCACAGCACGGCCACAATGGTAGCGCCCTGGCTAAGGCCAAACGAGACGGCGTTGCCCGCTTTGGTAGAAGCCAGCAGCAGGGCGGCCATCCCCGCGCCCCACAGCACCCCGCTACCAATGCCGATGCCGTGCTGACGGGCCGCCACCTCACTGTAGCGCACCTGGGCCGCTTCCGGGGTATCAGCAAAATGGCGCAACACCTGCTCTACCACCGGGTTGCTGAGGGCCAGGCCCAGCCCAAATAGCGCCAGCGCCGTGTAGGGCGTCAGCGCTCCGGCCTTGGGGTGGGCAAAATCCTTAGCCAGCGGCGAGGTAACCATGCGGAAAAAGAAACCGTTGGCGACCCCCGCCGCGCCCGCAATCAGCAAGCCTTGCTGGCTGTTGCCGGACTTGCCGCCCTGGTCTTTATCGCCGGCCTTTTTGGCATAGGCAACGGCGCTGCAGGCAATAGAAACCAACACTAATGCGCCGCCCGCCGCCAGCAGCCACACGTTGCCCTGGGGCTCGGCTACGTAATTTACTACCAGCCCCAGGGCCAGCGCAATACCGCTGCCCACGGGCATCGCAATGGCCAGCCCGGCGGCCTGAATCGCGGCCACCAGCAACTGATTGCCCAGGTTGAACACCAGGCCCGCCGCCAGCACCAGGCCCAGCCCGCTCCCTGCCGCCTGCCGCACATCAGCCACGAACGGCCGGCCCTGGCTGCCAAAGCTGCCCAGCGTACTCACCAGCACCGCGGTAAGCAGCAGAATGCCCAATACGTAGTCGCGGTAAAAAAGCGTGATGGGTACTTTAGCATCCGCCACCAGCTTTTGCCCGTTCGACCACGAGCCCCAGCACAGCATAGCCAGCAGGCACACGCCAATGGCTACGCCGGTTTGTTGAATGAGAAACATAGAGCAGACACGAAGAGAGCTAAATGGGTCAGGTAACCACTTTGTCCTTTGTACGTGTCTGGCCTGGGTCTGTTCAGGCAGAGCAAGGGTCTCCAACCAGGCTCAAACCAGCCACCAACCCCTAAGCTGAACCGCTAAACGCATGTTATTCTTTGCCAGATACAGGCCAGAAAACTCCTGAAATGAAAGCAGCCCCGGCCAGTCGGTCGGGGCTGCTTTCATTTCAGGGGTAATGCCCTCCTACTTACCCAGCCACTTAGCCAGCAGGCGCTGCTGGTCGGGCGTAGCATTGGCGGCCGGCTGAATCTGGTAGCTGCGGTCGGGGTCGGGCTGCAGGGTCAGGCTCAGGTCGTGGGTAATAGCTCCGTGCCTGGCTTGCACCTTGAGGGCCGTGCCGGGAGCCGAGGCAAAGAGCGCCTGCTTCACAGCTTCGTCGGTAGGAGCCGCGCCATTCAGCTGCAAAATCTCATCATTCACGTTGAGGCCGCCGTTCCAGGCGGTGCCATCGCGCTTCACGGAAGTTACGATGTAGTGGCCGTTGCGATTGGCAATAGCGGCTCCGAGGCTGCCGTTGGTAGTGGCGGGCGCGCTCGTAAAGCTCAGGCCCACGTAGCCGAGGGCGGTAGCATAGTCGAGGGTACGGGCGCCGTACACGTAGTTCTGGAAGAAGTCGTCGAAGCGCTTGCCAGCCACCTCGGCCACGGCATCCTGGTACTCCTGGTCGGTGAAGCCGCGCTTCAGGCCCTTGTAGTACTTGTCGTAAAGCAGGCGAAACACGTCGTCGAGGTGCTTCTGGCCGTTGCTGGCTTTGACAATCATCAAATCGAGCATCATGCCTACCATCTCCCCCTTGTCGTAGTAGCTGATTTCGGAGTTGCGCGAGTTTTCATCGGGCCGGTAGGCCCGAATCCAAGCATCGAAGCTCGACATGGCCACCGGCTGCAGCTTGTTGCCGGGCTGGTTTTCGACGCCCCCCAGCACGGTAGCAAGCTGGTCGTAGTACTGCTGAGCGGTATAGAAGCCGGCCCGCTGGGCTATCTGGTTGGCCATATATTCGGTCTGGCCTTCGCTTACCCACAGCATATGGGTATAGTTCTCGTGGTCGTAGTCGAACGGCCCCAGCGCCACGGGCCGGATGCGCTTCACGTTCCAGAGGTGGAAATACTCGTGGGCCACCAGACGCAGGAAGTTCTTGTAGCCCGCATCGCTGCCGTAGGTGCCGGGCCGCGCGCCCAGCGTGGTCGAGTACAGGTGCTCGAGGCCCCCGCCGCCGGCTTCGAGGTGGTGCACAATGAAGAGGTAGTGGTCGAGGGGATTCTGACCCACCACCCGCTGTGCCTCCTCGGTAATCTTCTTCATATCGGCCAGAAACTGCGCCTCATTGGGCAGCGTAAACGGCCCGTACATGGCCATTTGGTGCGGCGTGTTATTAGCCGTGAAATTCAACACCTTCTGGTTGCCGATTTCGATGGGCGAGTCGGCCAGCTCGTCGTAGCTGGCCGACTGATACACGAACTTCTGCATGCCAGGCACCGGCCGCAGGGCCGTGCTCACGGTGGCCCAGCCCGCGGCGGGCTGCACCGTTACCTGGCTCGGCATATTCTTGCTGGCGGCCGGGTACATAAAGATGCTGCTGCCCAGGGCAAAGCCGTGGTCGGCATCAATAAAGCTGGTGCGCACGCTGATTTCGTAGGCGTACACCCCATAGCTCACCTGGAAAGTAGCCTGCCCGGCGTGGTGTACCCGCCAGGTATTCTTATCGAGCTTTTCCACCGCCAGTTGCTGCCCCCGGCCGTTTGGGCCTTGAGGCGCTCGACGTGCTTCGCAAACTCGCGCACCAGGTACGAGCCCGGCGCCCACACCGGCATCTTGAGGTCGGTATAATCCTGGCCGAAACCCTGCAAGTCCATCCGCACCTCAAAGTAGTGCGTTTGCGGAGCCGGCATAGCCAGCGTGTAGCGCAGGGTGCCGGCGCTGGCCGGCGCGGCAGTGGCGGCCGGGCTGGGCTTTGACCTGGGTTTAACTTTAGGTTGGGCGGCGGCGGGCACGGCCGCCAGCAGGCCGGCCACGGCGGCCAGGCGGCAAAAGGCAGAAGTTGATGCGAACATGCCCACAAAGTAAGAGCTTAAACCGGGCCGGCCACCCAATCTTTTCCCTGGCCAGTGCTAACCTGCTCCACAAGGTGGCCGTTAAGCGCACGTAATTCCTGGTCTGTTATCTGAAAATGCGTAGTATCTGGTTGATTTTTGGCTTCTTACTGGTAATGCTGCTGGGGCTGCGCTTCTACCGGCACCCGCCGGCCGGCCGCCCGGCTGCACCTGGCCCGGCTCCTGCTTCGGCGGCCTTGCTGGTAGCCGAGCACGCCGCAGTCCGGCCGGGCGGCCAGCCGGGAAACTTGCCGGTCGCGGCCAGCCAGCGCGATAGCCTGGTGCGCTTTGCGCTCCGGCAGCTGGGTACGCCTTACGTGTATGCGGGTACCAGCCCAGCTACGGGTTTCGACTGCTCAGGCTTCGTGCGCTACGTGTTTGGCCGGTTTGGGGTGGATATGCCGCACTCCACGGCCCTGCTCCTCGACGTGGGCCGGCCGGTACCCCGCGCCCAGGCGCAACCCGGCGATATCGTCGTTTTCACAGGTACGGCGGCCGGCAGCACCACGCCTGGCCACGCGGGCATCATTATTTCGGCACCGGGCGAAACCCCGCTGCGATTTGTGCACGCCTCGTCGGCCCGGCGCGAATCGGGCGTCAAAATAAGCCAGGTAGAAGGCAGCGGCTACGAGCAGCGGTTTATGCAGGTGCGCCGGGTGCTCGACAACAGTACGGCTAGCGCAGCAGTAGGCAATCGGATTAATAGCTCCCGCACCGCGCCGGCAAACATTGCGGCCCGGCCCGCCACGGCTGTAGTCCCGCTCTCCCCGCTGCCGGCCCGGGCGGTGGCCGTACCAGCTACTCCGCTGCCTAAGGTGATGCTGCGGCCCGTGCAGCATCGGATTGCCGCTGGTCATTCGCGCGCACATCGGGTCAACGCAACCGGCAAAAAGGCGCCGGGCCGGCATTCAGCGGTCAAAGCAAAGCCAGCTAAAAAACCTGCCAGGCGGCGTACTACGCTCCGCCATTTTGTGAAAAAGTAACTGTAGCAAGTCTGCACCCGACTGGTGGTACCACTGTACATAGCTCAGCCTAGCGAGGTTTCGGAATCAGGATAAGGCTGGTCAAGTAGCGCGGGCTTTTAGTCCGCGAGTGCTCGGCATAGCAACGTGCGGACTAAAAGCCCGCGCTACCGTACAGCGCCTCCGAACCGCGCTAAAAAGCAGCTAAAGCTTGTTTTTACCAGGGCAGCACGGCCCGGCACTGCCTAAAAAAACGATGCCCGGCTAACCCACAGCGGAACGCTTACGCGTGCCATCGGGCCAACCGGGCATCTAATCCTTCAAATCTTACCGAGCGAGAGCGCTGGGGTACAGCGCCGCCGTCTCACAGTAAGACCTGTCCAACGAAAGGGGGCCGCAACACTGCAGCGCCCTCCGCCGAGCTGTGTATTTAGGCGAGTACGGCGGTGAGGCGTACTACATTGGACAGGCTCGGCAGGATTTGGTTGGGACTACTAGACATTTTGTACCTCCTTTCTTTATGGTTCCACATAACCCCGAACGCGTTTCCCAGCAACTTAGGGCCACTTGTACGGGGCCGTAGCACTCGCTACTGCGTGTTAAAGTTAATTACGGGGGTGGAGGTTCCAAGTTTTCCCAGATATTTTAGGGCTGCGGGGCCAGTATTTTTAGCAGCTACCTGAAAGTCAAGCGCATTAATTTCGCTCATGCTGCTGTTGTTCGCCCCCAGCCTGCGGTGCCGACGGCAAGTGCCGGCAGCGGCAGACCCCGGCGAGAATAGCTGCTTTCAAAAATCTGGCTGTATACTTGCCATAGCTGGCTCAACGCGATTTTTACCGTAGCTTTCCACCCTAATCCACCCTTCAGCATTTCTTCACGTTCTTTACGATGCGCAACTCACTCTTCCTCCTGCTGGCACTGTGGCTGGGCGCGGCCTGCGCGCCGGCCCGCGCCCAGACCCTCTCGCCCCTGGGTATCTGGACCAACTCCGAGAAGAAAGCCACTTTTGAGATATATAAGTGCGGCGATAAACTCTGCGGCAAAATCGTGACCCTCACTATTCCCAACGACCCGGCTACCGGCAAGCCCAAACTCGATGTGTCAAACCCTGACCCTAAGCTGCGTAGCCGCCCCAAGCTGGGACTGGTATTTATGGAAGGCTTTGTGTACGACGATGGCAACAAGTGGGACAATGGCAAAATTTACGACCCCGAAAGCGGTAAAACCTATTCCTGTTACATGAAGATGGAGTCGGCCAACCAGATGGAGGTGAAAGGCTACATTGGCTTCTCGCTCATTGGCCGGTCGCAGACCTGGACCAGGGTCAAGTAGCCAGGAGCCGCGGCGGCGGCCCGTCAGGCAGCGTCTCTTCTGCAAAGAAGGGGCGCTTTTTTTTGCTCGTTTGCCGCGGCCAGCCAGCGGCCTAGTTTGAAACTATTTGCCGCAGGACCTGTTTCTGCCCTGTTGCGGTTATCCCGAATTTAGCAGTGCTAGAGTTTATTCAACAGCTTTTCCAGCGGCGCAATGGCGCGGCAGTAGCCGGGTGGGAGCCCGCCGGCGAACCCACGCCCGCGCAGGCCCGGCGCCATTCGGCCTGGGTGGCGGAACAGGTGTACCGCAACTGGCTGGGCCCGTATTTTAAGGCGTACCACCTGCGCAAAAGCGGCATTGGCAGCCGGCGCGGGCTGCGTGTAGAGCTGCTGCACGAGGAGGGCCGCCAGGGGGCGCTGTTTTTTTACGACCACACCATGGGGCCGGGCAACTTTGAGCACCTCTACCAGCTGCTGGGCGAGCGGGTAACGGCCCTGGGCTATCACCGCGCCTGCCACGACCACCGCCTGCGTCGCCACCAACAGCTGCGCGAGCTTACCGTGAAGCAGCTTTTTAAGCCCAACCCTACCGACTGCACCGAAAGCGGGCGCTGTAACCAGCGCTATGGCCTTATCACGCTCGACTTAGTGGGGGTAAACGACAGGCCGCTCTTTATTCGCCTCATTACCAATCCGGTGCGTGAGCTGCACTTTACGTCGGCCTGCTCATTCGACGCGCTGCTGCAGGCTGTGCTTGACGAGCCCGCCGCCGATGCGGCGATAGCGCAGAAAATAGAAGAATATTATAGTTAGGATTTTCTATTGTTTGACAAATTTCCCCTGCCCTACCCGTTCGCCCGTGGGGCTGAGCAGGCGCAGCAGGTAGAGGCCGGGGGCCAGGGCTTGGGTAGCTACTTCGGCCTGGGCAGCTTGCACGGGCTGGCGTAGAACGGCGCGCCCCGTCGCATCACAGATTTCGACCGTGGCTGGCGAGGCCAGGCCGCTGATAGTCAGGGCGTCGTGGCACGGGTTAGGAAACAGGGTAAGCTCGGGCACGCCGGTCGCGCGGGCAGCCAGTACCAGGCTATTGTCGTGCTGCACGGTGCCGGGGTACATCAGCAGCCAGCCGTTGGGGTCTACCGCTACATCGGTCACGATGTTATCGACGGGCGCCACGAATCCCTGGCCGGCCTGCGTCTGGTTGAAGCGCACGAGGCGGGTGCTGCCGTCCTGAAAGGTAAGCTGATAGTCTACCTCCGTACGAAAAAAGCCGGGCGAGGCCCCGGCCGTAGCGCCCTCATTCACTTGCAGAAAAAGCGACCGGCCGACCTGATTCCAGCGCACAGTAAAAATGGGGTAGCCATTGCCCCGGTACCACTGGTTGAAGAAGTAGTCGAGCGGCTGCCCTAGCTCGGCCTCAAACAGCTGCTGCAGGTCGGCGGTGCGGGCCGTGCGGCCGCTAAACTGCTGCTGATACGTGCGCAGCACCCGAAAGAAGCGGGTATCGTCGTGGCAGAGGTAGCGCAGCATGTGTATCACGGAAGCCCCTTTCTTATACGTAAGGTCGTGGTCGAAAATGCGACTTACATTGGTAGTGTCGGGCACGCGCACGCTGCCGAGCAGGCTACGATAGGCGTAGCTGTGCGCCTGGTTCATCCAGCCGCGCGGGTCGTAGTATTGCTGCTCGTACAGGTACTCGGCGTAGGAGGCAAAGCCCTCGTTGAGCCAGATGTCTTCCCAGGAAGCGCAGGTGACGTTGTCGCCAAACCACTGGTGGAAAAGCTCGTGGGCCGTCAGGGTAAAATCGTCCCCCATCTCGCTCTGCGTGGTCATGGTCTGGTGCTCCATGCCACCCCCGATGGGGGCAAACGAGAGCCCGTACTTCTCATCGGCAAAGTAGTAGGTACCCACCAGCGACGAGAAGTATTCAATGGTGTGCGGCAGCACATCGAGCGCCGTTTTATTGGCAGCCACTGTGGGCTGGTCGTAGAGGTAGCTCACCACCGGCATGCTGCGCCCTCCCGGCAGGCTGGCAGAGGTGACGTACTCCACGTAGGGAGCCACGGCCACCGAAATCAGGTAATAGTCGATGGGATGGCGGGTACTCCACTCGTAGCGCACACGGCCGCCGGGCAGCAGCACCGTGCGGCGCAGCACGCCATTGGAGCCCACCTTGTTGGGCAGCGTAGTCGTGACCGACACGGCCGACGAGTCGGCTTTATCCGTAAGCACCTGCTTGCAGGGAAACCACTCGTGAGCCGAAAACGGCTCCGACAAGCTCCAGGTAACGTTGTAGCTGCCTCCGTTGATGGTCGCCGTATTGAAAGCATTGCCGATGGCGCTGGTGTTGCCGTTGGGTGCCGTGCCGTGGTAATAGATGCGGGCATCGAGCAGGCTGCCGGCCGGGGCGGGCCGGGCCAGCGCGGCGGTGGCCGCCTGCCCCTGGCGCAGCACGCCCGGCGAGCGCTGGCCGCCGGCCAGCACCGAGTCGATAACCAGCGTTGCCGTGCCGGGCGGTGAGCCCGCCGGGGCCTGGTACAGCTCAAAGGCCAGCGAATCGAGGGGCTGCGCGCCTACCAGCACCCGCAGCAGCGCCGAGCCGGCAATATTGCGCGAAGTGTTGTCGAGCGTCAGGTCGAGCTTGTACCACTTCACATCGTAGCGGTCCATTTTTTGGCGGTGGCGCACCGATACGCCCGCCACGGCAGCCAGGCCCTGCCCCTGGCGCAGGCGCGCCTGCCGGCAAGCCTGGGCGGCGTCGGGTGCGGCGCCAGGGGCCTGGGCACCCGCCCGCCCGGCGGCCAGCAGCCCCAGGCAACTTACCAGCAGGGTTAAATATATTATTTTTTGCATATTAACACAGTTTGCGGGCTTCTAACCATTGCGCCGGGCTGATTACCGAAGGTAGTGCACCTTGCCCAACTCCTGACTTGACCTTACCTTAGAGGACCGGCCTGGGTTCGCCCAGGTGTTATTCATCAGTATTACTTGCTACTACCCCGCCAGCTTGCTTGCGCTATGAGGAGATTTTACTATGCTTTATTGGCAGAATGGGCCTGTAAGGCGGCGCTGTCGCGTTGGGTTACGTGCGGGCTGGCCTGCCTGCTGCTGGTACTTGGCAATGCCCCGGTGGCCAGGGCCACGCACATTGTGGGCGGCGAGATGGACCTGCAATACCTGACCGGCAACACGTATCAGCTAACGCTGAATCTGTACTTCGACGCGGTGAATGGCAGTCCGGCTGCCCTCGATGGCAGCCTGGCCGCCGGTATTTTCGACAAGGCTACCAATCGGCTGGTGGCCACGGTGCAGCTGCCGCTCATCAACGATACGTTTGTCAAGTACAGTAACCCGGCCTGCGCGGTGGGCTCCCTCAGCACCAAAGCCCTGACGTACCGCAACACGGTAGAGCTGCCGCCGGATAAGTTTTCGAGTGCGCAAGGCTATTACGCCTCGGTAGAGCGCTGCTGCCGCAACAAAACTATCGGTAATATAGTGGCGCCCGAAAATGCGGCCCAGACCTTCTACCTGGAGTTTCCGGCCGTGGTGCGCAACGGGCAGGCATTTCGCGACTCTACGCCGCGCGTGTTTCCCCCGCTGGCCGACTATGCCTGCCTGGGAGAAGATTTTACCTACGACTTTGCCGGCCAGGATGCCGACGGCGACTCGCTGGTGTATGACATGGTGACGCCCCTCAATGGACACGCCGACTCGTCCAATCCCAACCCCGGCAGCAACGCGCCGCCCGCCTTTTACGGGGCGCCTTATGCCGAGATTACCTGGATGCCGGGGCGCAGCGCGGCCAATCAGATTCCAGGCTCGCCCGCTCTTAAAATCGGGCCCCTCACCGGGCGGCTTACGGTGCGGCCCTCGGCTACGGGCCTGTTTGTGTTTGGGGTCCGCTGCCAGGAATACCGCAAGGGCGTGAAAATCGGGGAAACGCGCCGCGACTTTCAGCTGCAGGTGCTGGTATGCCCCAAAAACACGGCCCCCAGCCTGGTGCTGCTGCCTAACCCCACCGGCAATACCCCCTACCGGGCGGGCCGCGATACGCTGCGTATCGTGCCGGGCGGCCCCCACTGCGTGCGCCTGCGCTTTACCGACCCCGACCCCAACTCCCAACTGACCCTGAGCTTGTTGCCCCTTGGCTATACCGGGCCGCTGCCGTCGTTTACAACGGCCATCACCGGAATGGTGCACACGGCCGGGCAGCCCGATACGCTGATAGCCTCGCTGTGCTTTTCGGACTGCACCGATACCCAGGGCAAGGTGGGCCACCTCGACGTGCTGGTGGCCGACAACGGCTGCTCACTGCCCAAGCACGATACGGTCCACGTGGCCTTTATCGGAGTGCCACCCCCTAACGGTCCGCCCACGCTCAGCAGCACAGCCGGGCCAGGCCTGCCGCTGCACGTGCGGCCGGGCCAGACGCTGGCCTTCGACCTTATCGCCACCGACCCCGACGGCGACCCTATTCAGTTTACGCTGGGTGGCAGCGCGGGCTTTGCGCCCGATGTGCTGGGCGCCACCATTGCGCCCCAGGCGCAAGCCGGCCAGGTGCGCCGCGCCCGCTTTACGTGGCCCGTCGATTGCCGGGCCATTACCAGCCCGGCTGGGCAGACCCAGCAGCTGGTATTTACCGCCAGCTCGACCACGCCCTGCGGCACCCGGCAGCTGGCCCCCACGCTCCAGATTCCGGTTGTTGTGGACTACGGCAATGTGCCGCCCGTGCTTACCACTACCCTGCCCCAACCCGCCACGCCTACCGATACAGTGGTTATCCGCCTGCCGCTAGGCCAGCCTTACTCGGCTACGCTTACGGGCACCGACGCCAACGGCGACGTGCTTAAGATGAGTGCCGCGGGCCGGGGATTCGACCTGGCCGCGGCGGGTATGTACTTTACTACGGAGGCCCGGCCGGCCGGCCAGGCCGGGGCTACCTTCACCTGGCTGCCCGCCTGCGACGGCGTTGCCGTGGTAAATGGCAAGCCAATGCCGCTTACCGTTACATTTCAGCTGCAGGAGGTTACCTGCCGCCCCCAGCCCCAGGCCCGCAGCGTCCGCTTCGAGGTGCTGAACCCCGACACGGCTGCCTTTACCCCACCCAATATTATTCTGCCAACCGGCCACAACCTGGCCAACCAGGTATTTACTATGAGTACGCTGCCGGCTGATTTTTGCGATAACCGCTTTGCAGGCATTAAGATATTCTCGCGCTGGGGCCGGTTGGTATACGAATCGGGCGACCGCAACTTCCGCTGGACCGGCGAGAACATGGCCGGCGTATACTATTACCTGTTGACCTTTACTACCGGCCGCCGGTATAAAGGCTGGGTCGAAGTAGTGCAATAAAGACCACTGATTAGCTCGGATTGGAGCGGATTGCACGGATTTTGTGGACGGCGCGGCGCTTCGCTTGGTAGACTTTTGGCTTTGTGAAGTGGTGCCGCTCCGGGTTCCTGGACAAGTGCGGAAATCGACCCGTTGAGGCCGGACATTCCCTGACCCGGAGTTGCTTGCGCACTGTACAGCGAGGTCTTACCAAGCGGAGCGCCGCGCCGTCCACAAAATCCGTGCAATCCGCTCCAATCCGAGCTAATCAGTGGTCTCAGTAGAGGAATAAGAACATCCCGAACAGTCCTACCCAGAGCACGTCAATAAAGTGCCAGTAAGTGAGCAAAGCCCGCAGCTGGCGCAGGTGATATGGATTGCGGATAAACACCAGCGTACGCACTGCGTCGCGGCTGGCATGCAGGGTTTTGAGTAGCTGCGCCAGCAGAAAAAGCAGGCCGGCCAGTATGTGGGCCACGTGCAGCCCCGAGATAACGTACACAAAGGTGCCGCTGCGCTCGCCCGTAAACAGCACGCCCTGCTGAACCAGCTCGCGCCAGCCCAGCACCTGCAGGCCGCTGAAAATACTGCCCAGCAGCAGCGTAGCCCCCAGGCAGCGGGCCAGGCCGGGCAGGTCGTCGGCCCGATACAGACGGGGCGCCTGCGCCAGCGTGTAAGACGACACCAGCAACACCACCGTGCTCAGGGAAAAGTAGCGCGGAAATGCGTGAATGCCCCGGGGCACCGTGCTCTGGGCCCGTGAGGCAACGTACATCGCCACCAGCGTTACGAAGAGCATCGTAATGCCCAGCAGCGCCAGGTAGAGCAGCATTAGCAGCGGCGGCACGCGCTCGATGCGGCTGAAAGCTGAGTGCCCGGCCCGCTGGTGGCCGGTGCCGGAAGGAATATTACGGTCGTCGCGGGGGGCTTGCACAAAAGCTAAGTTAACGCACAAAAAACTCCCTCCTGTAATAGACAAAGGGAGTTTTTTGTTCTGCTTTGCGCGTAGTTCTACTTAAAAAACGACCCAATCTTGCCCAGTACCGCGCTCAGCGTGATTTTGGGGCCGTTGCGGTCAGCCAGGCCGAAGAGGACGTAGGTTTTGCCGCCCACGCGCAGGTCGAGCACTAGGCCCAGGCGGCGCGCCAGCTGATGAAGCTGCTGCAAGGGGTCGGGGCCGGGCTTTTTGGGCGCTTTGGGCGCGCCGGGCGGCTGCGGCGGACCCGCCGTGATGAGGTCGAGCACCTGCTGGCTGGGCACGTTGAGAATAAGGTAGGAGCCGGAAGCCGCCAGCTGAATATCGTGCCCGCCCGGCCAGGTAAGCACCAGCCGGGCTTCTACCTCCAGGGCCCGGCTAAACACGCGGCACGTTGGGGTCGGGAGCGGGCGACACGAGCGGGGCGGCGGCCGGCGCCTCGCCTTTGGTGCGAATACGCAGCGAGCCGTTGAGCTTCCAGGTGGCCGGCTGCCCGGCGGGGTTTAGCTGGTTGGGTACTTGCAGCTCGACCTGGTCAAAAGCCAGGTTGAGCTCCACCCCACCCGAAAGCTTGGTGAGCAGCGAAGCGGCCGTATCGGCCCAGGAAGCGGAGGATTGGTCAGGCATAAAAAAGAGATGAGCAGGTAAATGGGGCGAAAGCACGCTGCAAAGCACGGCTATTCATTTCTAAAAACCCAAACGCAACCGCCGGGCCAGGGTTGCCGTTGCCCGAGAGCGCGTATTTTTGTCTCAATCTTTTGCTTTGTCTGCTTTTTCTTACCCGCTTATGAAATTCTTCGCCTGGTTCGCCGTCGTCACCATTCTGTTTGTGCTCATCGCCCGCTTTAAGCCCCAATCGCCGGCCGAGCCCATTATCCCCACCGAGGCCAAGGAAGCCCAGGGCCAGCCCGGCACCGACGACAATGCCCCGCCCGCCCGCACCGAAGAGCAGGGCAAAGCCGATGCTCAGAAAGCCGGCAGCACCTACGTGCTACCCGGCGTGCGGCCGGCCAGCGCGGCGTAACGCGGCCACGGAAGTTACCTTATCAAAGAACGTCATGCTGACGAAGGAAGCATCTTGGCCGCTTCACCCACCGGACCGGCCAAGCTGCCCCCTTCGTCAGCATGACGTTCTGCTTTGCTCATCTTAGCCTTAGCCCGCGCTGCTTCTCCCCCACCTACTATGGACCCGCAAGCCCGCATCCAGGAGCTGACCCAGCGCCTGCACTACCTCAACACCCAATATTATCAGCACGATATCTCGGAGGTGTCGGACCAGGAGTTTGACCAGCTGCTGGCCGAGCTGAACGAGCTGGAAAAGGCCCACCCTACCCTGGCCCTGCCCAACTCGCCCACCCAGCGCGTGGGCGGCACCATCACCAAGCAATTTGCCACCGCCCAGCACCGCTTTCCCATGCTGAGCCTGGGCAATACGTATTCGGAAGACGACCTGCGCGAGTTTGACGAGCGCGTGCAGCGCGGCCTCGAAGGCGCACCCTACGGCTACGTATGCGAGCAGAAATTCGACGGTGTAGCGATGAGCCTGAGCTACTTAGGTGGCGAGCTGAGCCAGGGCGTGACGCGCGGCGACGGCACCCGCGGCGACGTGGTAACGGCCAACGTGCGCACCATTCGCACGCTGCCGCTGCACCTGCACGGCACGTTTCCGCCCGATGTGGAAGTGCGCGGCGAAGTATTCATGCCCAACCAGGTATTCGACGACCTCAACCAGGAGCGCGAGCAAAACGGCGAGGCCCTGATGGCCAACCCGCGCAACGCGGCCAGCGGCACGCTCAAGCTCCAGGATTCGGCCCTGGTGGCGGCGCGGCGGCTGCGCTTTTATGCTTATTCGGTGCTCACGCCGGGCCGGGGCACCTTCGGCAGCCACAGTGAAACGCTGGAAGCTGCCGCCGCCTGGGGCCTGCCGGTATCGCCTACCTGGCGGCGCTGCGCTACCCTACAGGAGGTGCTCGACTACATTCACGAGTGGCAGCAGCAGCGCTTCACGCTGCCCGTGAATACCGATGGTATCGTGATAAAGGTAGACGACCTGCGCCAGCAGGAGCAGCTGGGCTACACCGCCAAAAGTCCGCGCTGGGCCATTGCTTACAAATACCCCACGGCGGCGGCCCGCACCCGGCTCAACGAGATACTCTACAACGTGGGCCGCACCGGGGCCGTGACGCCGGTAGCGCTGCTCGACCCGGTGCCGCTGGCCGGCACCATCGTGAAGCGCGCCAGCGTGCACAACGCCAACCAGATAGCCCTGCTCGACCTGCGCCTGGGCGATATGGTTTTCGTGGAAAAAGGCGGCGAGATTATCCCCAAAATAACGGGCGTGGACCTGTCGGCCCGCCCGGCCGGGGCCGTGCCGGTGCGCTTTCCGCACGAGTGCCCGGCCTGCGGCACGCCGCTGGTGCGCCCCGAGGGCGAGGCGCACTTCCGCTGCCCCAACGAGCGCGGCTGCCCACCCCAGCGCAAGGCGCGGCTGGAGCACTACGTGTCGCGCAAGGCGCTGAATATCGACGGCCTGGGGGCCGAAACCGTGGGCCGCTTCTTCGACCTGGGCCTGGTAAATACCCCCGCTGATATATATGACCTGCCCCAGCGCCGCGCCGAGCTGGTGGGCCTGGAGCGCCTGGGCGAGAAGTCAATCGACAACCTGATTGCCGGCATCGAGAAAAGCAAAACGGTGCCCTTTGCGCGGGTGCTCTTTGGCCTGGGCATTCGCTACGTGGGCGAAACCGTGGCCCAGAAGCTGGCCCAGCACTACCGCACGATGGCCGCCATCATGGCGGCCTCGGCCGAAGAGCTGGCCGCCGTGCCCGAGGTCGGCGGCGTCATTGCCGACTCGCTGGCCCTGTGGAGCCAGCAGCCCGAAAGCCAGGAGCTGGTAAGCCGCCTGCAGGCGGCCGGCGTGCAGCTCGCCACCACCGGTGAGCCGCCCCAGGCGGTGAGCAACCGCCTCAGCGGGCTAACGTTTGTACTCTCGGGCGTGTTTGAGAACTATAGCCGCGAGCAGCTGCAGGAATTGATTCAGCAGCACGGCGGTAAAATCACGGGCTCTATCTCCAAGAAGCTAAGCTACCTGGTAGCCGGCGACAACATGGGCCCCGCCAAGCGCGAAAAGGCTACTACGCTCAAGGTGCCGATTATCTCGGAGGATGAGCTATTGGCGCTGCTGCCGGCCGCCGACTGATAGCGCGGGGGGCCGCAAGGTAAAAAGAGGTTTCGCAAAGTACCTGCGATGGTTTTTAATCCAGTGAGCGGTTTCGGAATTAATTAAAAATCAATTCCGAAACCGCTCTGAATCCAAACCTTGCGAAACCTCTTTTTACCTTGCGGCCCCTCACCCTCACTTGGTAAAATCGGGCAGTACTTCCAAAAACATGGGCGAAGGCAGGCTTACCGATTCGCCGGTGGGCGAAAGCTTGCCCGACTTGGCATCGATGCGGTAGGTGAAGATGTTATCCGAATTCTGATTGGCAACCAGTAGTATTCGGCCGCTGGGGTCGAGGGCAAAGTTGCGGGGCGTCTGGCCCTGGGTGCTGATGTGCTGCACCAGCGTCAGGCGGCCCGTAACCGGCTCAATCGCAAAGACTGCCAAGCTGTTATCCCCCCGGTTAGACGTATAGAGAAAGCGCCCGTCGGGACTGACGTGCACATCGGCCCCCGAATTTTCTCCCTTGAAGCCGGCCGGCAGCGTCGAGAGCGTCTGCAATTCGGTAAACGTGCCGGTGGTATCATAATCCAGCGCCGTTACGGTCGAGTTCAGCTCATTTTCGAGGTAGGCGAAGTGGCCATTGGGATGAAACGTGAGGTGGCGCGGCCCCGCGCCCGGCCGGGCCAAAAACGCCGGCTTGGCCTGGGGCCGCAGCTGGCCAGTAGTTGCGTTAAACCGGTAGGCATATACCTTATCCGTACCCAGGTCCACGGCAAAGGCGTAGCGATTGACCGGGTCTGTGATAAAACAGTGCGCGTGCGCGTGGTCCTGGTTTTTGTGCGGTCCCAGCGGCGGCTGATGCTGGTCGTTAGCCGAGGCGGGAGCCAGCTTCCCATCGGCTTGCAGTGGCAACACGCTCACACTTCCCCCGCCATAATTGGCTACCAGCACTTCCTTACCCGTGTGGTCGAGGCTGATGTAGCACGGCCCCGCCCCGCGCGAGGGCTGCTGGTTGAGCAGGGCCAAGGCGCCGGTCTGGGCATCGACGGCAAAGGCACTAACGCCACCAGTATTGGCCTGGCCCCGGAAGGTGCCGCTTTCACTCACCGCGTACAAATGGCGGTGCGTGGCATCCATCGTCAGGTAAGTCGGGTGGTCGCCGCCGCGCTGCACGCTTACTGGCGTCAGCGCGCCCGTGGCCGGATGCAGGCGATAGAGATAAATGCTGGCCGCCTGGTCGCCGCCCACATTCGTACCCACGTATACGAGGCTGCCGATAGTAGACGACTCGCCGGAGGTAGTGTCGCGCATGGTGCGGGCGCAGCTGCCCAGCACAGCAACGGCCAGGAAGGCCGCCAGCGGGCGCCCCCAAAGGTGAAAAGCAGTAGTTTTAGTCATAGCGCTGAATGACGGAGAATAGCGCACAAAGATGCTTATCCTCCCCTATATATCTGCGCAAAAAAGCAGTCAGGCCAGCTTTCCCCGGTTGCTGAGCTGGCTGGTCTGGCGATGTAAGCTCGGCAGTATTCGCAGTTAACCAGCAATACTTTACCGACTACCCAAACTGCCTTTCGTAGCTGGCACCGCCACGTTCTGGGGTGGGCCAAGGTAGCTGGCGGGCACGGCACCGGGGCTCACCACCAGCTTTTCGAGCACCACGCCGGGGTCGACGCGCCAGAACCTGAGGACGTGCGGGCCGGCCGCCGCCACGTGGTGCTGCGAGGTTTTAAGGATGATATTACTGGCCACGGCCTGCTCCCAGGGCTTGTTGCCGTTGTCGGGGCTGAGGCCGGTGTGCAGGTTGACGAGCTGCGGCGCTTCGTCGTCAATCGACACGGCGTAGCGCAGGCCGGTGGTATTGGTAAAATCGAGGGTCGGGGCCAGGTAGGCGCTCACTGCTACCGGGCCGGCCTGGGAGAGCGTAATGCGGTAATCGAGATGCGGGGTGTTGCCGCCCGGCGTGGCCGTGGGCGCGGCCGTGGTGGGGATGCTCGTTACGGCTCCCGCCGTGCGGCCCAGGTCGGGCAGGCGCTGCCAGCTTACGCCCCCGCCATTCACGGCCTGCGTGAAGTACTCGGCTTCAATCGACACGTAGTCAGCTTTTTCGGGTGTTACGGCGTTGGTCGTCGGCGCCGGCGCCGTGCCGGCGGCCAGCGTCACCACTTCGGGCATCGTATCGACGGGCGGCTGCTGCCAGTAGGTGTAGCCGATGTGGGTCTGGTCCATCATATGGTTCCACTTGCCCCCGGCCAGGGTATTGTAGCGCCGCGAGATTTCGGCGTCTTTGGCAAACAGCGCCCGGGCTTTTTCGGCCAGCGCATTGGTGTTGGGCTGCTTGGTTTTTGCCGCTTCGCGGTTCAGGGCCACGGTGTAGTACAGCTCGTTGAGGTTGGCGCAGGCCAGCACCGGGTGCAGCACCAGCTCGAAGTAGGCATCGCGGGCCGCGGCCGGCAGCTTTTGGTTGATGGCCTCCGCACGGGTAGCAAGGGTAGTGTAATCGGCTACTACCGTGGCCCATTCGCCGGTAGCCAGGCTGTAGGTAGTGGCATCGAGCAGCTCGGGCTTGCGGCGGGCATTGTACTTGGCATACCTGGCGAGGATATCGGCAATTTCGGCGGCGTATTGGGGGCCAAACTGCTGGGCCGCCCAGCGCTGGGTGTAGGCCGCTACCCCGTCGGCCGGAATGGCTTTCGGGTTCCAGGCCAGGTCGAGGAAGAATGAGATTGGCAGCTCCATCGGCTTGAGGTCGCCCACGTTCACAATCCAGATGCGGTCGGCGCCGTAGTCCTTAGCCAGGCTCATCTGCTCCCGGATGCGCGGCAGCGGGTTGGTATTGAGCCATTTGTAATTACGCGGCCCACCCACGTAATCAAAATGGTAGTAGATGCCGTAGCCGCCGCGCCGGGGCGGGGCGGCTAGCTTGGGCAGCTTGCGAATATTCCCCCAGTTGTCGTCGCAGAGCAGCAGCGTCACGTCGTCGGGCACGCGCATGCCCTTGTCGTAGTAGTCCTGTACTTCCTTATAGAGCGCCCACACCTGGGGCGTCTGGCCGGCGGGCCGGCCAGTAGTCCGGGCGATGATTTTGCGCTGGTCGGCCACTATTTTTTCGAGCAGCGCAATGTTGCTGCCTTCGCTCATGGGCTCGTCGCCGTCGCCGCGCATCCCAATGGTAACCAGGCTTTCGTGCCGGCCCATGTTGCGGATTCCCTGCCGCCAGAACTCACGCAGCGTGCTGTCGTTGGTCTGGTAGTTCCAGGCGCCGTGGCCGTAGCGCTTCCACTCCTGCTGGGCGCGCAGCATAGGCTCGTGGTGCGAAGTGCCCATCACAATCCCGTATTCATCGGCCAGCTGCGGGTCGGCCTTGTCATCGTCGTTGAAGGCATTGCCCCACATGGCGGGCCACAGGTAATTGCCTTTCAAACGCAGAATCAGCTCGAACACATGCTCATACGCCTGGTGATTGATGCCGCCAAACTTTGCCTTCGCCCAACCCGCAAAGGCCGGCGCTTCGTCATTGATAAAAATTCCCCGGTACTTCACCTGCGGCGTGCCCAGCGTGTGGCGGCCGGCGGCCACGTACAGGCTTTTTTGCGGCGGCACGGGCACATCGGCCCACCAGTACCAGGGCGAAACGCCCATCTGCTGCGATAAATCGTACAGACCATATATAGTACCCCGCTTATCGCTGCCGGCCACCACCAGCGCCTGACGCACGCCGGGGAGCGGGTTGGCCACGGGCTGCACCACGAAGGTTTCCCAGCGCCCGGCCAGGCTTTTCACGTCGAGCTTACCGGCTTTTACCAGCTTATCTATCAAGGCGCTATGCCCAATTGTGCCAATAAGCACTACCGGCTGCCGGCCCTGCGGCGGGCTGGTGCGCAGGGCCGGCTTTTGGCCGGTCACGCGCCCGAGGTCGGCCTGCACATCGCGGGCGGCGCGCAGCACGCCGGGCCACTCGCCGGGGCTGGCGTAGAGCGTGGCGGCCCGGCCATTGGCAAAGAGCGGAAAGCTGCCCGCGCTTTCGGTAGCCGAGATATAGCTGGTGCCAACAGGCAGCGCCGCCGGCTGCGCCACGGCCAGCACCGGCAGGAGCAGCAGCGCCAGCGCACCGCGAAGGTGAGTGATGATAGCACGCATACTATTACTATTCAATAAGTTATCCATCTAAAAGTTAACCACTTCGTAGTACGCCGGCTTGGGCTTGAAATTCTCATCGAACAGCAGCGGGTGGTTTTTGCGGCCGGCCACGGGGTAGCTATCGAGCCAGGTGTAGTGGTCGGAGATATTCCAGAAGGTTACGCCGGTCAGGTACTTTACCTCGTCACGGAACACCTTGAAAAACAGCTTGTACTGAGCCGTTTGCTTTTGCTGCATCTCGGGCGTGTAGGCGTCCGACTCGCCGGGGCGCCGGGCGCGGCGGTCCTTTTCCCAGGGGTACACCGACACGTCGAGCTCGGTAATCTGCACCTTCAGCCCCAGCGAAGCGAAGCGCTCGATGGTGGCGCGCAGGTCTTTTTCGGTGGGCTCGACCAGCGACCAGTGCCCCTGTAGCCCTACCGCATCGATGGGCACCTTGGCCTGCTTTAATTTCTTGAGCAGCTGGTAGATGCGCTCGCGCTTGCCGGGGCGCTCGGTGTTGTAGTCGTTGTAAAACAGCACCGCTTGAGGGTCGGCAGCGTGGGCGTAGCGGAAGGCTTCGGCAATAAAATCCTCGCCGCAGATTTTATACCAGTCCGAGTTGCGCAGGAGCTGCGTGCTGTCGTCAGCAACCGCTTCGTTGACCACATCCCAGGCATAAATCTTACCTTTGTAGCGCTTTACCACGGTATCGATGTGGTCGTGCAAGCGCCTGAGCAGCAATTCTTTGCTCACCGGGCTGCCGTCCGCGTTTTTAAACAGCCACCTGGGCGTTTGCTCGTGCCAGCAGAGGTTGTGGCCGCGCACGCGCAGCTGGTGGGCCTGGGCAAAGTCCACGATGGCATCGGCCGGCCCCCAGTTGTAGCGGTTTTCTTCGGGGTGAATGGGGCCCATCTTCATATCGTTCTCCGGCGTCAGGCTGTTGAACTGCCGGAGAATGAGCGCCACCTCGGCCGGGTTTTTCAAGGCCTGCGGCGACACGGCCACGCCGATGGGGAAATAGGCCTGGTAGTAATCTTTGAGGCCCTTTTCGGCGGGCGGGCGCTGGCTGCTGCTAAGGCCGACGGCGCCGGTAAACAGCACACTGGCCAGGGCCAGCCGATACATATTGTTTTTCATATTCTTCAAAAAAGCGTACACTCCGTGCGGAAACGCCACTTTGCGCGTCTCCCTATTCTTTACCAGGCCAGTTAAAGCTTACTTCACTTCCAGCACCACCACCGATTTGGGTGGCATTTCCACGGCCAGCTTATCGCCGCGCTTCCTGGCGCCGCTAAACGTCGCTAACCTGATGTTGTCGGGCTGGTCAAACGTGTTGTAGTCGCTGACTTTCGCCGAGGTCAATATCCTGCCCGTCACGGTTTTCCAGCTCATGCCGGGCAGCGCCATCTCCATTCGGAAGCTATGGCTGGGGTCGAGGTTGACGAGCGACACGTGCACCACGCCGTTCTTATCTTTCGAGGCGGAGGCGTTCAGGGCCGGAATTCTCTCGCCATTCAGCAGGTAGTCGGGGCTGCTGAATTGCAGGGGCAGCAGCTGCGCATCCTGGTGCACCTGGTAGAGGTCGAAGACGTGATAAGTGGGCGTGAGCAGCATCCGCTCTTTATCCGTTAAAATCAAGGCCTGCAGCACGTTCACGGCCTGGGCGAGGTTGGCCCCGCGCACCCGGTCGGCGTGATTATTAAAGATATTGAGGGTGGTGCCGGCCACCAGCGCATCGCGCAGGGTGTTTTGCTGATACAGAAAGCCGGGGTTGGTGCCGGGCTCTACGTCGGTCCACACGCCCCACTCATCCACGAGCAGCGCCACCTTTTTCTGGGGGTCGTACTTGTCCATAATGGCCGCGTGCCTGGTCACTACCGCGTCCATTTTCAGGCAGTTGCGCACCGTGCTGAAATATTGCGCCTCGTCGAAGCCGGTGGCGGGGCCCTTCTTGGACCAGTTGCCGGTGGGCAGCGTGTACTGGTGCAGCGTAATGGCCCACATCTGGTTGAGCGGAATGCGCTTCATGCACGTTTCCGTCCAGTTGGCATCGTCGCCGTTGGCCCCGCTTACCACGTGGCGCAGCGGCGGCGAGCCGGGGTAGTTGTGGGCGAAGGTGGCGTAGCGCTTGTACACATCCGAGTAGTACTCGGGCGTCATGTTGCCGCCGCAGCCCCAGCTTTCGTTGCCAATACCCCAGAGCGTGACGCCGTAGGGCTTGGGGTGGCCGTTTTGGGCGCGCTCGCGGGTCAGGGGCGTATCGGCGCTGGAGTTGAGGTACTCCATCCAGCTGGCCATCTCCTGCACCGTGCCGCTGCCAACGTTGGCCGCCAGGTAGGGCTCGCAGCCGATGAGGCCGCACAGCTCCAGAAACTCGTGGGTGCCGAAGCTGTTGTCCTCCACCGCGTCGCCCCACCACACGTTGAGGCGCGGGGGCCGCTGGGCGGTGGGCCCAATGCCATCGCGCCAGTGGTAGGCGTCGGCGTAGCAGCCGCCGGGCCAGCGCATATTGGGAACGTGGATTTTGCGCAGGGCCTCCACTACGTCCAGGCGCAGGCGGCCCTGCCGGGGCACGTTCAGGCCGGGCTCAACCCAGAAGCCGCCGTAGATGCAGCGCCCGAGGTGCTCGGCAAATTGCCCGTATATATCTTTGCTAATAAACACTTTAGCATCGCCAGCCTGCACCATTACGGGCACCGTGGCCTGGGCCAGGGCGGGCGCTACGGGGGCCATGACAGCGGCGGCCAGCGCAAAGGCCAGCCAGTGCCGACGGCCAGCCGGCCGTCGGAAAAGGGTTGGAAACAACATGAGCGATTAGGTGCGGGTGGTCGGTTATCGAAATGCAGGACTAACAGCAGCGCAGAGCCCGGCAGCCGATAACCGACCGCCCGCAACTCCTCGCTTAGTTGCCCTTGGCTACTACTTGCTTCTCGTCTTCCTGCTCGGGGTGGCCGGCGAGCACGTCTTTGGCCCGCTTCACGACGTTTTCGACGGTGAAGCCAAACTTCTCGAACAGCTCCTCAGCCGGGGCCGACGCGCCGAAGCGGTTCATGGCAATGACGGCGCCTTCGTCGGTGGCATACTTGTGCCAGCCGATGGGCGTGCCAGCCTCAATAGTTACGCGCTTGCGCAGCGTGGGCGGCAGCACCTTTTCGCGGTAGGCTTTATCCTGGTGCTCAAACAGCTCCCAGCTGGGCATACTCACTACGCGGGTAGCGGTGCCTTCCTGCTCCAGCACCTGCTGGGCCTCCATGGCCAGCTTTACTTCCGAGCCGGTGGCAATGAGAATAAGCTGGGGCTGACCACCCTTCGCCTCGCTCAGAATGTAGGCGCCCTTGGCCACGCCTTCGCGGGCCGAGCCCAGCTTGGACTGGTCAAGAATCGGCAATTTCTGGCGCGAGAAGATGAGCACGACCGGCGACTTGGGCGTGGTCATGGCAATGCGCCAGGCCTCGGTGCTTTCGTTGGCATCGGCGGGGCGCAGCACCACAATGTTGGGCACCGTGCGCAGCGCGGTTACGTGCTCAACGGGCTGGTGGGTGGGGCCGTCTTCGCCCAGGCCAATGCTGTCGTGGGTAAACACGAACGTGGCCGTGCTCTCGGCCAGGGCCGTGAGGCGAATGGCTCCGCGCATATAGTCGCTGAACGTCAGGAACGTACCGCCATACGTGCGTAGGCCGCCGTGGTGGGCAATGCCGTTCATCGCCGCGCCCATGGCGTGCTCACGCACGCCAAACCACACGTTGCTGCGCTCGGGGTGCAGGTACTGAAACGAGTCGTCGCCCGACTTATCCATCTCGTTCGACGAGGCCAAATCGGCCGAGCCGCCGAACATGAACGGCACCGATTTCTTGATAACGTCCAGGGCCTTGCCCGATGCCTGGCGGGTGGCCAGCTCGCCGTCGGCGGGCGTGTACACGGGCAGGTCCTTGTCCCAGCCTTCGGGCAGCTGGCCGGCGAAGGAAATCTTAAACATATCCGCTTCGGCCCCAAATGCTTTGGCGTAGGCGGCGAAGTCGGCTTCCCACTGCTTTTGCAGCTCGGCACCTTTCAGGCCGGGCTGGCGCAGGTGCTCATAGACCTCGGCGGGTACCTGAAACGACTGCTCGGGGTCAAAGCCGTAGAACTTCTTGGTAGCCTTCACGTTGTCGGCGCCCAGCGGCGAGCCGTGCGACTTGCTAGTACCCGCCAGCGGCGAGCCGAAGCCGATAATCGTGCGTACGGCGATAATCGAAGGCCGGTCTTTCACCGACTGCGCCACCCGGATGGCGTTCTCAATCTCATCGAGGCTGTTGCCGTCCTGCACGTGCTGGGTGTGCCAGTAGTAGGCATCGAAGCGCTGCATGGCATTTTCAGTGTAGGCGAAGCTGGTGGGGCCATCGAGCGATATCTTATTATCGTCGTAGAGGTAAATCATCTTGCCCAGCTGCAAGTGGCCGGCCAGCGAGGCCGCCTCCGAGGCAATGCCTTCCATCAGGTCGCCGTCGCTCACCAGCACGTAGGTGTAGTGGTCCTGCACCGGCGCGTGGCCCTCTTTGTTGTACAGGGCGCCGAGGTGCGCCTCGGCCATCGCCATGCCCAGGCCGTTGGCGAAGCCCTGGCCGAGCGGGCCGGTGGTCACCTCCACGCCGGGCGTGATGTGCGACTCGGGGTGGCCGGGCGTGCGCGAGTCCATCTGGCGGAACTGCTTCAGGTCGTCCAGCGACAAATCGTAGCCGTAGAGGTGCAACAGACTGTAGAGCAGCGCCGAGCCGTGGCCGGCCGACAGCACGAAACGGTCGCGGTTGGGCCACTTGGGGTCTTGCGGGTTGAAGCGCAGGAAGCGCGACCACAGCACGTAGGCCATGGGGGCGGCGCCCAGCGGCAGGCCGGGGTGGCCCGAGTTGGCCTTCTGCACCATGTCGACAGACAGCAGGCGGATGGTGTTGACGCTCAGTTCGTCAATCGAAACGTTGTTGGGATTAGGGTTGCTCATGGGGAAAGCGAAAAAGATTGGTGGCGCAAAGGAACGCGGCGCAGACTGCCCGAGCCGTGTTCCCCTACATATTTTTCGCATGGCAGTAGCGTGGACGCTGGGAGTCCGCGCGTAGGTCGTTCCCACGCGCGGACTCCCAGCGTCCACGCTACCTGGTTAGATGTACTGGTTGATGAGGCTTTCGAGCCACTCCTGCTTGCCGCTGCGGGGCGTGGGCTCGCCGTGCTCGTGCGCGATTTTGCGCAGGTCTTCCAGCGTGAGGCGGCCCTGGGCGAAATCGGCCCCGTGGCCCGTATCAAACGAGGCGTAGCGCTCGGTGCGAAACTTCCGGTAGCCGGACTTGGTCAGGATATTATCGGCCGTTACCAGGGCGCGGGCAAACGTGTCCATGCCCGAGATGTGGGCCACGAAAATATCCTCCAGGTCGGTCGAGTTGCGGCGGGTTTTGGCGTCGAAGTTGATGCCGCCGTGCCGGAAGCCGCCGTGCTCCAGGATGATGAGCATGCTCTCGGTCAGCTCGTTGAGGTTGTTCGGGAACTGGTCGGTGTCCCAGCCGTTCTGGTAGTCGCCCCGGTTGGCATCCATCGAGCCCAGCATATCAGCATCGGCGGCTACTTGCAGCTCGTGCTGGAAGGTGTGGCCGGCCAGCGTGGCGTGGTTCACTTCCAGGTTGAGCATAAAGTCTTTATCCAGGCCGTGCTCCTTCAAAAAGCCGATAACGGTGGCCGCGTCGAAGTCATACTGGTGCTTGGTGGGCTCGGCCGGCTTGGGCTCGATAAAGAACTTGCCTTTAAAGCCCTGCTTACGGGCGTAGTCGCGTGCCATCGTCAGGAACTTAGCCATGTTGGCCTGCTCGCGCTTCATATCGGTGTTGAGCAGGGTCATGTAGCCCTCGCGGCCACCCCAGAACACGTAGTTTTCGCCGCCCAGCGCGATGGTCGCGTCGATGGCATTCTTCACCTGGGTGCCGGCGTGGGCCACCACCGCAAAGTCGGGGTTGGTGCTGGCGCCGTTCATGTAGCGCGGGTTCGAGAACACGTTGGCCGTGCCCCACAGCAGCTTCACGCCGGTCTCCTGCTGGTGCTGCCGGGCATAGTCCACGATGGTGCTCAGGTTGCTTTCGTACTCGCGCAGCGAGCTGCCCTCCTCCACCAGGTCAATGTCGTGAAAGCAATAGTAAGGCGTGCCGAGCTTGGTAAAGAACTCAAACGCCGCGTCCATCTTGTCTTTGGCGCGGCCGATAATTTCGGGGTGCGCGTCCCAGGCAAACTTCTTGGTGCCGGGGCCAAACGGGTCGCCGCCCGTGCCCACGAAGGTGTGCCAGTAGGCCGTAGCGAAGCGCAGATGCTCCTTCATGGTTTTGCCGGCCACCACGCGGCTTTCGTCGTACCACTTAAAGGCCAGGTGGTTGTCAGAGTCGCGGCCTTCGTACTTTATCTTGTCAATGCCTTTAAAAAATTCCTGGTTAGCCATGAGCTGAAGGATGTTAGGGTAGTTGGAAAGTTGATAATTTGGTTTACGCCAGCAGCAATTCCGCCGGCCTGGTTTCGCGGGCCAGCAGCGTCTGCCAGTCCGAGTACGTCTGCTGGTACTGCGCCTGCAGGGCGGGCGTGGGCTCGACGGTGCTGATGCGCACCAAGCCAGTGAATGCTTCGGCTGCACTGGCATAAATGCCGGCCCCGATGCCCGCGCCGCGCGCCGCGCCCTGCGCCGCGTCGGTGTCGTAGAGCTCCAGCGTCAGGTTGCCGCAGTTCACGAAAGCCTCGCGGAAAACCGGGCTCAGAAACATGTTGGCGTGGCCGGCGCGCACTTTCTGCACCTGCACGCCCGAGGCGCGCATGATGTCCATGCCGTAGTTCAGGGCGTACACGATACCCTCCTGGGCGGCGCGTAATATATGATTTTTACTATGTATATTAAATTGCAGGCCGTGCAGCCCGGCGGCGGCCGGCCGGTTTTCGAGAATGCGCTCGGCCCCGTTGCCGAAGGGCAAAAAAAGCAGGCCCGCCGCCCCTACCGGAGCCTGGGCGGCCAGCGCATTCAGCTGCTCGTAGGGCAGGTCGCCCACGAGTTTGCGCAGCCAGCTATTGAGAATACCCGTGCCGTTGAGGCACATCAGCACGCCGTTTTTGGGCTGCTCGCGGGTGCTGTTGACGTGCACAAACGAGTTGACGCGCGAGCGCGGGTCAGCAGTGGTGGTTTCGTTGATGCCGTACACCACGCCGCTGGTGCCGCCGGTGGCGGCTACTTCGCCCGCGTTCAATACATTGAGCGAGAAGGCATTATTGGGCTGGTCGCCGGCGCGGTAGCTGATAGGCGTGCCCGCCGCCAGGCCCAGCGCCCGGGCGGCCTCGGCGGTGAGCCGGCCCTGCACGGCAAAGGTATCGACCACCTCGGGCAGCAGGTCGGCGCTGATGCCGTAATAGTCGAGCAGCTCCTGGGCAATAGCCTGCCGCTTGAAATTCCAGAATATGCCTTCCGACAAGCCCGAAACCGTGGTTTGCAGCTGGCCCGTGAGTTGGTAGGCGAGGTAATCGCCGGGCAGCTGAATCTTATGGATTCGGGCGTAAATCTCCGGCTCGTTCTCGCGCACCCACTTCAGCTTGGAAGCCGTGAAGTTGCCGGGCGAATTCAGGAAGTTTGCCAGGCAGAACTCCTCTCCCAGCCCGGCAAAAGCCTGGTTGCCGATTTCCACGGCGCGGCTGTCGCACCAGATAATGGCGGGGCGCAAAACGCGGCCGGCCTGGTCGAGCAGCACCAGCCCGTGCATCTGGTAGGTGATGCCGATACCGGCCAGCAGCGTGGCATCGAAGCCGTAGGCGGCCCTGAGCTGATGGGTGGCATTGATAACTTCCTGCCACCAGCGCTCGGGGCGCTGCTCGGCCCAGCCGGGCTGGGGCACGGCGATTTCCATCTCGGTGTGGGGCGAGGTCACGGCCGCCACGCACCGGCCGGTAGCGATGTCGAGCAGCGAAGCTTTGATGGAAGAGCTACCGATATCGTAGCCGAGGAGGTATTTCATAAGGCAGAGCAACAGCCGGGGCCGCGCCGGAATGGCTAGCGCGAAAGCGGGGATAACTGGTATAAAACGGGCTAACTCAAAAATCGTCGGTGCGGAAGGTGGAAGCCGGCAAGCCCTCTTTATTGTACAGATTGGCTCCTTCCGGATTGTCGGCCCAGGCGTAGCGCACGGCTACCGGAGCGGCTACCTGGTCGCTCCAGACGACCACTTTATCACCTACCACCCGCGCCTGGGCCGGCACAAACTTATGGTCGGCGCCGGCTATGGTGAAGCCCGCCAGCGGACCACCGCCTTTGGCTATCATACCACTGCCAACGCTGGAAAAGCTCAGGGTAACCTTGTTACCCTTGGCCCGCATGGCCTGATAAAGCGGACCGGAAGCCACGACTTTAGCATCGCCGTAGGCCACCTTCTCGGCCGCTAGCGCCAGGCGATGGCCCACGGTCTGCTTGTCGAGGGGATGAATATCGTTCCACTCGCCCACGTCCGAAATGACGGCCAGGCCGGTGTGGGGCAAGGCCAGCAGGCGGCGCTGCGCATCGCGTACCAGGGCCTGGTTGCTTTCGCCGGGCTCCTTTTTGGCGGCGTTGATATTGGCCAGCTGCACGAGCAAAAACGGCAAGTCGGGCCGCCCGAAGTGAGCGCGCCAATCGTTGACGAGGCTCGTGGTCAGGGCCTGGTAGTCGGCCGGGTGGCCGGTATTCGATTCGCCCTGGTACCACAGCACGCCCCTGATGGCATAGGGGAGCACGGGGGCCACCAGGCCGTTGTAGAGCCCGCCCGGCTGGTACTGAAAGGTAGTGGTGCCGGGGGTAGGCGGCACGGCCGCGCCCAGCTTGTACTGCCAGGGCCCGCGCAAATCGAGCACCTGGCCGCCGGCCGTGAGCTGGTATTTTTTATCGGGGGTGAAGCCACCGCGCCCCCCGTTGCTGATGAGGCGCACCATCACTACGTTTTTGCCCGGCTTAAGCACGCCGGGCCCAAAATCATATTTGCGGGGCGGATAGCGGTAGGCGGTGGTGCCCACCAGCTGCCCATTAATATAGGTGGAGTCGGCGTCGACGAGGGTACCCAGCTCCAGGCGGGCCGCTTTGCCCGTCATGCTGGCCGGCACCTCTATTTCCTTACGAAACCAGAGTACGCCATTGACCGGGCCGAGCGGGGTCTGGTCGGCCCACTCGCCGGGCACGGTCATCGTAGCCCAGCCGCTGGCGTCGTAGCCGGGGCTGTACCACTTTGGCTGGCCCGGTGCTTCGCCCTGGTCGGCCTGGTGCAGGCGCTGGTACCAGGCCCCGACGGCCGCGCCTTCGCGCTGCCTGGTGCCAGCTACCAGGGCGCTATCCTGGTAGGGCGCGCTTTGCTGCGCATACCTGGGAAACTGCTTGAGTGCGTCGGCGCTAAGCCAGGCTTCGGCCGGCGAGCCACCCACGGCGTTCTTTATCAGCCCCACGGGCACCTGGTAGCGGGCGTTGATTTCCTTGGCGAAGAAATAGCCCACGGCCGAGAAGTTGAGCACGGTTTCGGGGGTGGCGGCCACCCAGCTGCCGCCCGTCACATCGGCCCTGGGGCCGGTGAAGGCATAGCGCATGGGCACGTCGAACTGCCGGATGCGCGGGTTGGCGGCCTGGGCAATTACCTCGGGGTATTTGTCGCGCACGCGGCGCATGGGCAGCTCCATGTTCGACTGGCCCGAGCAGAGCCAGACGTCGCCCACCAGCACGTCTTGCAGCGTGAGGCGGTTGCTGGCCGTGATAGCAAGCGTGTAGGGGCCGCCGGCTTTCATAGCTGGCAGCAGCACGTGCCATTGGCCATCGGCGCTAGTGGTGGCGCGGTAGGTTTTGCCCTGAAAAGTCACGGCCACCGGCTCGCCCGCTTTGGCCCAGCCCCAGATGCGCACCGGCGTCTCGCGCTGCAGCACCATGCCGCTGCTTACCAGGCGCGGCAGGCGCACCTGGGCGTGGGCGACCGGGGCGGCCAGCAGGCAGCCGCTCAGCCAGGCCAGCCAGCCGGGCCGGAGCATTCCAGCAGAAAGAATACGGGTCATGCGCCGGGTCTTAATAGGTGTAGATTTTTACGTGTTGAATCATATACTCATTGCCGGGCACGCGCACGTGGCGGCCCTGGTGGTCCTCGTCGCCGTTCAGGCGGCGGCCGGGCACCCACTTCTCGCCTTCAAAGCGGCCTTCCTCCACGCTCAGGTAGCCGGCGCGCTTACCGCTGGCAAGGGGCTCGCAGGTGAGTACGAGGCCGGTCCCGACCAGGTAAAACTCGTCGGGGCCTACCGCGATGAGCAGGCCGCCGCCCGGCGTCCAGTCGGGCTTTTTGGCACCCAGCGACCAGCCCAGCGTGTACTCATGCCGGGCCGAGAAGCGGTAGTTGCCCAGCGTGGCGGTGCGGGCGGCCGAGTCTTTCTGCACCAGAAAGCCGCGCACCTGCCCGGCGGGCTGGTGCCGCGCCAGCAAAAAGCTTACCTGCTGCAGCAGCTCATAGGCTTTGCCGATGGGCGCGCCCTTGAGCGTATCGCTACCCTCAATAGCGAAAGGCGAGAACGACAGGCAGTTGTAGTTGCCAAAGGCAAAAAACGCCTTGGCCGCCACCCCGTCCTCAAAGCGGATTTCGGGGATAAAAAGCGGGTTGCCGCCGCGCGTGTACAGGTCGCACCAGTGCTTAAAATCGGGGTTGTAGAAGTCGGGAGCCAAGATATCGATGGCCGGGGCAGCGGCCTGCCACACGTCCATGAGGTGGGGCAGCGGGCCGGCGCTGGGGTACTTGCCCGGCGGCACGCCCGGCCGGTTGAGGGCCGCATTCACGTACATGGGCAAGGGGTAGGCGGCTTTGCCGGCGACGGCTACGGCGTTGGTATACACGGCGTAGTGCCAGGCCATAAAAATCTCGTCGGTGGCCGGGCTTTTGCCAAACACCTCTTCCCAGGTGCCGGTAGTTTTGGCGCCCTGCCGCTGCCAGATGGCCGCAAGCTCGGGCTTTAAGCTGTTGCGCTCGCGCTGCATATAGGCAAGCAGCGGGGCGGGCACGGGCTGCCGGAACGCTGCATTGGCGCGGGCATCGTAGCTGCGGGCGGTGGGCAGCATGCCAATCTCATTCTCGACCTGCACGGTTAGCACGGTATGCTGCTGGTCGTCGGTAGCTTTCAGGTGCTGCATCAACTGCCCGAAGGCCCGGCGGTCGGCCTCCAGGTTGCGGGGCTCGAAGGGCGTCAGGATTTCCTGCGGCACCCCGTTGTCACTTTCCGCGCGCGGGAAACGCCTGGTATCGGTTTTTACCCAGGCGGGCGCGTAGCACGACATGCTGTTTTTCCAGGCCCCGAACCAGAGAAGTACCAGCTTCAGGTGGTACTGGCGGGCATCGCGCAGCAGGCCATCAACCAGCGTAAAATCGAACTTGCCCTCGGCCGGCTCCAGCAGCTCCCAGTAGACCGGCGCAATCACCGTGTTCAGGTGCATGGCCTTCAGGCGGGGCCACACGGGCTGCATATAGGCTGTGCTCGAAGCCGCGGAGTTGCCCAGCTCGCCGCCCAGCACGAAATACGGCTTGCCATCGACCAGCAGCTGCGTACCCGAACCGGTTTTCACGAGCCGGGGCAGGCCGCTTTGGGCCTGCGCGCTCAGCACGCCCCACCAAAGCAGGCAAACCAGAAAGAACTTGCTTGTCAAAATATTCAGCCGGCTAAGTAGTCGATAAAGCTGGGCGGGCCAGCGAAAAGGGCGGCCGGACCGCGGTGGTCCGGCCGCTGCTTAATCGCGTTAGTAACCCGGATTCTGGGTGATTTTGCCGCTGGTACGGTCAACCTCAGTTTGCGGAATGGGCCGCAGCACGTGGAAGTCCTTAATGTTGATAGCGGCGTTGGAGCCATACACGCCGCCTTTGGTAAAGCCGGTGGTAACGGCCGTCAGCGGGGGCGAATAGCTGGTATTGCGCTCCCGCACCAGCAGCTGGCCGGTGCGCTTGAGGTCGTACCAGCGCGTGAACTCCCCGCACAGCTCGCGGGTGCGCTCGTTGAGGATGAAGTCGAGGGTTACCTGAGCGGCGGTGATGTCCATCGCCGCCTTTTTGCCGCTGGCAGCGGCGCGCTCCCGCACCACGTTGAGGTACGTGGCGGCCTGGGCTGCATTCCCCAGGTAGTAATACGCCTCGGCCGCTATCAGGTACGTTTCGGCCAGGCGGTAGATGATGTTGGGCCGGGTCGAAAAGCCGTTGACAGAGGTACGGCTGCGCGAGTCAAACTTGTTGAGGGTCGGGAAGTACTCGGTGGTGTACTGGCTGGGAGTTATTACCACGTACGGCACGGGCTGGCGGGCGGCAATCTGGGCCAGCTTGGCGGCCGATAATTCCCGGCCGGGGTACCAGGCGGCGGTGTCGCCGGCTACTGCCTTGGTGCTGCCGGCGTTGCCGCCGGGCGAGTTTACCAGGTACACCGTCGTAAACCACTTGTTGTAGCGCGCGTCGGTGGTGCGCAGCTGCGCGCCCGACTCCAGGGCGTTGCCATTGGCATCGCGCAGGATGTAGGAATCTTCCAGATAGTGCGTGACGCAGTGCCGGGCAAACGGCCGGCCGTTGTTAACGTCGCGCACCATGTTGGGCAGCTTGTCGTAGCGGCTGCGGTACTGGAAGCCCAGCACGTTTTCCCCGCCAAACGTGAAGCCGTCGATGCGATTAAAGGTTGCGTCGCCGCTGAACTGCACGTTCATGATAACCTCCTTGCCATTCTCGTTGCCTTCGGCAAACACGGTGGCGGGGTCCGTTTCCAGGCCCAGGCCGTAGCGGCCCTGGTTGTCAATCAGCTCCTTGGCATACTTGGCGGCATTGGTGTAGTCGTCGCTTTGCTTGGCCGAGGAGGTAGCGCGGGTCAGGTACACTTTGGCCAGCAGGTGCAGGGCCGTGGCGCGCGTTACGCGGCCGGGCTGGGCAGGCTTGTCGGCAATGGTGCCCAGGGCATCGGTCAGGTCCTTGATAATCTGGGTGTACACATCGGCCAGCGGGGCCCGCGTGATGTCCTTGGTGGGCGAGTCCACGAAGCTCAGCATCAGGGGCACGTCGCCGAAATCCTGCACCAGCACGAAGTAGTACTGCGCCCGCAGCAGCTTGGTTTCGGCCACCAGCTGCGTAATGCGGGCCGGCGTCAGCCCCTGCACCGTGGCCGAGTACTGCAACACGCCGTTGGCGGTGTTGATGGCCGAGTAGCACGTGCTCCAGATAAAGGAGTGCGAGCCATCGTTGACCGGGGTCAGGGCCGAGGGGTCGTAGTCGCTCAGGCCACTGCTGGCCGTGATGCCGTTGGTCCACTGGTCGGTGCCGGCCTCGGTGGTAAAGGTCGAGGCATCGTTGCCATAAACCTGGCGCAGGGCCGAGTATACGCCCGTTACGCCCGCCTCTACCCCCTGCGAGGTGCTCAGGAAGGAGGGCGTCAGGATGGAGGTCGGGTTTTCGTCCAGAATGTCCTTTTTGCAGCCGCCGGAGGCCAGCAGCAAGGACGCTCCAATGCTTACTAATACTATCTTTTTCATATATAGATGGCGCGGGGCGCCGGAAAAACGAGTGGGTGAGAAAAGGGGCCGGCAGATTAGAAGCCCAGGTTGACGCCGACAATAAAGGCGCGCGTCACGGGGTAGTTGGCCCCAACGCCGGCCAGGCCGGCCGAGCTGCTGTTGGGGTTGCCGCCCGTAAACTCGATACCGCCCGCCGTACCCACGTTTGCGGCGTTGAAGCGGCTGGAGTACGAGAGCGCGTCGGGGTCGATGGCCTTGTTGTCCTTAAAGAAAGGGTCTCGGGCCCAGATGAGCGGGTTCTGAACCTGCACGTAGATGCGGGCGCTGCTCATGAAGGCCGACTTGGCCCAGGCCGCCGGGATGGTATAGCCCAGGTCGATGCTCCGGACTTTAATAAACGTGCCGTCGCGGTAAGCCAGGGTCTGGCCGTAGGTAGGCCATTCGTTGGCGCGGGCCGACTGGTCGGGCTCGGGGTAGGTATTGCTGGGGTTGGTGGGGGTCCAGTAATCGAGGTTTACCTGGTTGCGGCGGCCGGTGTTGGTGGTGAAGTAGGCGGGCCCGAACAGCGTCGGGTCAACCACGGTGGCTCCTACGCGGGTGAGCGCCACGGCCGTGAGGTCGAAGCCCTTGAAGCGGAAGCGGTTGGTGAGGCCGGCCTCAAACTTGGGCTGGCGCGAGCCGATAACCACGCGGTCGCTGGCGTTGATAACGCCGTCGCCGTTGGTGTCCTGAATCTTAATCTGGCCGGGCTTCGAGTTGTACTTCTTGGCCTGGTCGGCCTCGGAGGTCTGCCAGATACCCAGGTTTTTGTAGTCGTAGATAACGTAGAGCGGCTGGCCGATAAAGCGCTGGTTGCCCACGTCGCTCAGCTCGTTGCCGTTGGCATCGGTGCCCAGGCCCAGCGACAAAATCTTTTCCCGGTTCAGGGTGAAGTTCCAGTCGGTGTTCCATTCAAAGCCATCCGGGTTTTTGGGCCGAATATTCACCGTCGTCAGCGAGATTTCGAGGCCCCGGTTCTGGGTCTGGCCGGCATTGCGAATGAAAGAGGTGTAACCGCTGGCGGCGGGCAGGGCATCGGGCAGCAGCAGGTCGCTGGTGCGCTGCTGGTACACCTCTACGCTACCCGTGATGCGGTTTTGCAGAAAGCCGAAATCGAGGCCGAAGTTGGTGGTAGTAGTGTATTCCCAGCCCAGGTTCGGGTTCGGGATGCCAGTAGGCACTACGCCGATGGCGCCGGTCGAGCCGTAGTTGTAGTAGCCCGACCCAATGCCGGCCGACAGCAGGCCCAGCGTCTGGTAGGGGTTCACGGCGGTGCTGCCCACGCGGCCCAGGCTGGCGCGCAGCTTCAGGGTGCTGAGCCAGTCTTTACCCTGCATAAAGCTTTCATTGGCAATGTTCCAGGCGAGGGCCCCCGAGGGAAACGCCTTGTACTTGTTGCCCGGCGCCAGGCGCGACGAGCCATCGGCGCGCACGGTCACGGTGGCCGAGTAGCGGTTGTCGTAGGCGTAGTTCAGGCGGGCCATGTAGGAGAGAATGTCCCACTGCTGCGCGGTGCTGGTGGTCGAAACGGGCGTGCCGGCGCCCATGTTGTTGTCGAGCTGGTAGTTGGTGGGCAGGTTGCGCACCGAGGCATAGAAGCCATCGTAGTTGTACTGCTGGGCGCTGTAGAGGCCGGTAAAGCCAATCGTATGCTTGCCAAAGGTGTTGTTATAGAGCAGCAGGTTTTCGGCCAGCAGGTTGAAAGCCAGGTTGGTAGAGCGCTGAGCGGTGCTGGGTCCGCCGCCGTTCTGGGGGGTATTGGAGGCGTAGAACTGGCCATTGTTTTCCGAGCGCGCATCCAGCCCCAGGTTCAGGCGGTAGTCCAGCCCTTTCAGGATATTCACCTGGCCGTAGAGGCTGTTGAAGGTACGCAGGCGGCGGTTCTGGTCTTTGTGCGCGTCTTGGGTATAAAGCGTCAGCGGGTTAGCACCCGCCGTATCCGTGTTCGGAAACAGCACGGGCAGGCCGTTAGCATCATAGGCCGAAGCCAGCGGACTGGTCGTCAGAATCTGGTAGAGGATGTTGATGTCCGGGTCGTCGGCCACGGTGTAGGTATTGAGCGAGTTCACGCCCACCTTGATGCGCTTGCCAATCTGCTGGTCGAGCGTTGCCCGCAGCGAGTAGCGCTGAAAGCGCTGCACCGGCACAATGCCCGACTCGTCGTAGTAGCCCAGCGAAGCCGAGTACTGCGTCTGGTCGGTGCCGCCGCTCACGCCCAGCACGTGGTTCTGGATGTGGCCGTTCTGGAAAAGCAGGCTCTGGTAGTCGGTTGTTTTGCCGGCCGCGTAGTTGGCCCGCTCGTCGGTAGTCAGAAAGCTGGGGTTCGACGGGTCGAAGTTCGGGTTCTGGGCCTTGTAGGCTTCGAGCTTGTAGTTGTAGTACTGCTGACCGTTTTGCAGGTCGTAGCGGCCATAGAGCTTTTTCAGACCCGCGTAGCCGCTGTAGGTGGCGCGGGGCGCGCCGCTTTTGCCGTGCCGGGTCGTGATGAGGATAATGCCGTTAGCCCCGCGCGAGCCATAGATGGCGGTCGCGCTGGCATCCTTGAGCACTTCGAGCGAGGTAATGTCGTCGGGGTTCAGGTCGTTGAGGCTGCCATCGTAGGGCACCCCGTCAACCACCAGCAGCGGGTCGTTGGAGCCCGAGATGGAGCGGTTGCCCCGGATGCGGATAACCGGCGACTGCCCCGGCGTGGTGCTGGAGCTGGAAACGGTGATACCGGCGGCGCGGCCCTGCAGGGCCTGGCCCACGTTGGCCACCGGCACGTCGCGCAGCTGCTCGTCGCTCACCGTCGAGATGGCGCCCGTTACCTGGCTTTTCTTCTGGGTGCCGTAGCCCACAATCTGCACCTCATTCAGGGCCTGGGTTTCGGGTACCAGCTGCTGGCTCAGGCTGGTGCGCTTGCCCACGGCAATCTCCAGCTTGGTGAAACCCACCGAGCTGAATACCAGGATGCTGTTATCGTCGGGCACGGTCACGTTGTAGTTGCCGTTTACGTCGGTGGTAGCCCCGGTGGTAGTGCCTTTTACCACTACCGTCACACCGGGCAGGCCTTCGCCGTTGTCGGAAGTGATTTTGCCGGTAACGGTGTGGGCACCAGCTACCTGGGCATAGGCTACCTGTGGTGCCAGCGGAGCGAGGCTGCCGCTGAGCAGCAGCATGGGCACCAGGCGCGACCATTTCCAGCCCTTCGGTGGGCAAGAAGTGCGTATGCGTGTGTTCATGGGCGGGAAAAATGAAAAGTGAAAAGTTTATTTTGTAGCTGGCGGCCGGTGCTTGCTCGTTGTCAGCGGCCAAGCGTTTTCTGCCTCAATGCTTTGCTTAGCAGGCACTAGCACCTAAAAAACCGGCGCTGACTGTTAGAATCCGATGGAATTGCCACCGTCCACGGGCAGCGACACGCCCGTGATGTAGCGCGCGCCCTCCGAGGCCAGAAACACGGCGGCGTGGCCGATATCGGCGGGGCGGCCAAACTCGCCCATCGGCGTGCGGCGCATGGCGCGGTCGCGGCGGTCGGGGTCCGAGTTCATGGCGGTGCGGCTCATCTCGGTTTCGATAAAGCCGGGCGCGATGGCATTCACGCGCACGTTGTGGCAGGAAAACTCGGAGGCCAGCACTTTCACCATGCCCTCCACCGCCGACTTGGACGCCGCGTAGGCCACCACGCGGTCGATACCGTAGTAGGCGGCCATCGACGAAATCATGAGAATGGTGCCGCTGCGCCGGGCTACCATGCGCCGGGCCGCCGCCCGCGTGAGCGAGAACACGGCGTTGAGGTTGGTCTGGATAATGCGGTCGAACTCCTCATCGGTGACCTCTAGCGCCGGCTTTTTCATGTTAATGCCCGCGTTGTTGACCAGAATATCGAGCGGGCCATACCCGGCCTCTACCTGCGCCACGAGGTCGTCGAGCGAACTCAGGTTACATATATCATTTACTATATATTCAGCCCCCTTTCCCAGCTCGGCGGCCGACTCCCGCAGCACCGCCTCGCGGCGGCCGGTAATGACGACAGTAGCCCCGGCCTGCACCATGCACCGGGCTATTTCGAGGCCGATGCCGCTGCCGCCGCCCGTGATGAGCGCCACCCGACCGGCCAGTGAAAACACGTTGGGCTGGGGCGCGGGCGTGGCAGTCGGGACCGGGCTGGCGGCCGAAGCCGGATGGCCGTTCGCAGATAGTATCGAAGTATTCATGAGCAGGATAATGACGAGCTGAATAGGCGGAATTATTTGAGCTGGTAGAGCTGAACGAGCTGCTTGATGTCGGCCAGTGAGCGGGTAGGCGGGGCCAACGGGGCCGGAATCGGCTGCCGGGCCAGGGTCTGGAAGTAGAGCACGCAGGCATCGCGCCACCACAGAGCTTCCCTGCGCTGGATTTGGAGGCGGGTCGCCACGTCGGCGTACAGCGCCGGGTCGAGGGCGGGCCGGGCGGCGGCCCACTGCTGCTGCATCCACCGCACGGAGTCGGCCCCGGTGTAGTAGCGGGTGCACAGCTCGTTCCAGAGCGTGCGGCCGGTGCTGAGCGGCTGCCGCCACGCCACATGGTGAAACCAGAGCAGGTAGTTGAGCGGGCAGGTGCGGGGGTTGCCCCACTGCTGCTGCACCTCGGGCTTGTAGAGCGCCAGGGCGTTGCTGCCGGTGGCCGTGCGGTCGAAGCCCAGGCCGCTGGAATCGGCCTTGTGGTAGTACACGGCCGTCCAGTCGGGGCGGCCGGCCTGGGCCAGCCACGGCTGCGGGCCGTAGTGCAGGCTCTCGCCCATAATGTGGTGCAGCCCCAGCGGCGTGGTGTAGCGCACGTAGATGCTGCGCGACTGCCCCAGCACGCGGGTAATGGTGCGCACGGCGGCCGGCTCGGTGGTCAGGGTCATGCGGGTCCACTCCTGGGCAATGGCCTGCGCGCTGAGCGTGTGGTCCCAGGCCAGGCGGCCGAAGGCGTACCAGTTGGCCTGCCCCACGGGGTGGCCGGTCCAGTTGCGGTCGGCCCCGATATTGGCCACGCCCGCAATGCCGCTGAGCGCGTGCTGGTCCAGGCTGCCATCCACTACCCTGGCCACCGTCGAGCCTTTGCCCTGGGCGTAGGTATCGGCTTCGAGGCATTCTTTGATGAGCGGGGCCAGGTACACCAGGTGGGTCGCAAAGCCTAAATATTCCTGAGTCAGCTGCACTTCGAGCAGCAGCGGCGTGCGCGGCATGGCCCCAAACAGCGGGTGAAACGGCTCGCGGGCCTGGAAGTCAATCGGCCCGTTTTTTACCTGCACCAGCACCTTGGGGTCAAACTTGCCGTCGAGGGGCTGAAACTCCTCGTAGGCTTCCTTAAACCGGTCGCCGTTGCTGTTGGCTTTATACACGAAGGCGCGCCACATCACCACGCCGTCGTGGCGGCCCAGGGCGTGGGCCAGCATGTTGGCCCCGTCGGCGTGGGTGCGGTGGTAGTCCTGCGGACCAGGCTCGCCCTCCGAGTTGGCTTTCACCAGGAAGCCGCCAAAGTCGGGGATAGCCTGGTAAATCTCGTCACTCTTGGCGGACCACCACTGCTGCACGGCGGGGTCGAGCGGGTCAGCCGTGGGCAGCCCCCCAATAACTTTGGGCGCGGCCCATAGCACCGAGAGGTACACCCGGATACCATAAGGCCGCATCACCCCGGCCAGGGCCGCCACTTTGGCCAGATAGTCGGCCGAGAGGTAGCGGGCGCTGGCATTCACATTGTTGAGCACTACCCCATTAATGCCAATCGACGCATTAGCGCGGGCGTAGTCGGTATAGCGCGGGTCGAGCCGCTCGGGCAGCTCATACCACTTCCAGATAGACGAGCCGGCGTAGCCGCGCTCCACGGTACCGTTGGGGTTATCCCAGTGGTTGAGCAGCCGAAAACCAATGCGCGGATTGCTGGCGATGCTAAGCCCGGCCAGTGGCTGGCGGGTCTGCACCTGCCGCAATAGCGCAAAAGCCCCATATAGCACGGCCGCGTCGGTACGCCCCGTAATAACCAGGTTATTTTTCTCCGAAAAAATACGGTAGCCTTCGGGCTTCAAGGACTGGCCGTTGGCGCGGGCCGCTTTATCGACGCGCAGCACAATGCCGCCCGTGCGGGTGCCCGGCGCCGCCAGTATGGGCACGGCCTGGCCCAGCAGGCTGCTTAGCCCGCGCTGCAATTCGGTGCTGGCGGCCCGCAACACCGGCGAAGCACCGGGGCTGGCAATAAACTGCGCGGCCCGCTGGTACTGCTGGCGCGTCGGCGCGTCGGCAATCCGGTCGTACTTCAGCCACAGCCGGTAGCCATCGTCGGCCCGGCTGGGAGCCACGGCCGAAACGAGCAGCAAAAGCAGGAACACGCTGCGGAGCAACATGGCGGGCGGGTGGGAAAAGAGGAGGAAAAGCAGGCAGTTTTTAGCGAGCCGCAGCAGCGGCCGGGGCAGCCTCTTCGGCCGCCGTCAACGTGCGGCGCAGGCCATATTCGAGGCCGCGCAGCTCGGCCAGGCCGCGCAGGCGGCCAATGGCCGAGTAGCCGGGATAGGTTTTCTTGGGGAGGTCGTCGAGCAGCTGGTGGCCATGGTCGGGCCGCATGGGCAGGGCGGTTTTTTCTTCGCCCGCCGCCTCGCGGCGCAGCTCTTCGCGCACCAGCGCCTGCACCACTGCGTACATATCCACGTCGCCGGCCAGGTGGTCGGCCTCGTGGAAATTGCGCGGGTTGGCCTCACGCCTGGTGCTGCGCAGGTGTACAAAGTGAATGCGCGAGCTGAAGCGCCCGGCCATGCCGGCCAGGTCGTTGTCGGGCCGCACGCCCAGCGAGCCCGTGCAGAACGTCAGCCCGTTGGCGTGCACCTCACAGGCCGCCAGCAGGCTGGCCAGGTCGGCCTCGGTGCTTACCACGCGGGGCAAGCCCAGCAGCGGAAAAGGCGGGTCATCGGGATGAATGCAGAGGCCAATACCCACTTCTTCGGCCACCGGCGCCACCTGCCGAATGAAATAGTGCAGGTTGGCCGTAAGGGCCGCCGCACCAATCGTCTGATACTCATCTAGCAAGCTTTGGAAGCCTTTCAGCTCAAAGGCCTCCTCTGAGCCCGGCAAGCCCAGCAGGGTGGTGTTGGTGAGCTGGGCCACGGCCTCGGCGCTCATGGCGGCAAACTGCCGGCGGGCGACCTCGGCCACGGCGGGCTCGTAGTCGGCCTCCGCGCCGGGGCGCTTCAAAATGCACAAGTCAAACACGGCAAAGTCCTGCCAGACGAAGCGTAGCGCCCGCGAGCCATCGGGCATTTCGTAGCGCAAATCGGTGCGCGACCAGTCGAGCACTGGCATGAAGTTGTAGCACACCGTGCGGAGGCCGCAGGCGGCCAGATTACGCAGCGACTGCTGATAGTTTGCTATATACTGTTCGCGGCTGGGCCGGCCTTTCTTAATGTCCTCATGCACCGGCAGGCTTTCTACTACGGCCCAATGCAGGGGCGAATGCGTAGCGTTGGCGGCCTCAATAAGCTGCTGCCGGGCCCGGATGTCGGCCACCGGCCACACGGCCCCTACCGGCAGCTGGTGCAGGGCCGTCACGACCCCGGCGCAGCCGGCCTGGCGGATATCGAAAAGCGAAACCGGGTCGTTCGGCCCGAACCAGCGCATAGTGTGCAGCACGACAGCTCTATAAGAAAAGTACAAATTCAAGCTTACCACAACAACCCGGAATACCTATCTCCGGCATCGTCGCAACCTGTAAGCCCCAGTGGAAACTGAGCCAAATGTAAAGGCAGCGTTACCATTTGCTAAAGCCTAAAAACCTCAATATCAGCGAAAATATTCATAAAAACTATCGGTAACGTTTCCGGAAACGTTACCGATAGGTGATATTTGCAAAATATTTTTTTACCTCACCACTTTCGGCTGGCTGGTTCGTAGCTTCAGGGCCACCTTCGCATTATCCACCTTCTCTCCCACCCTTGCCTCATGGTTAAATGTGTTAAGTGCAGCCTTGCCGACGACGTGATGAAAGCGGGCTTTGTGCGGGGTCGCCAGCGCTTTTTCTGTAAAGCCTGCGAGTACCATTTCACGGCTGAAAAGCCACCGGGCGGCCCTAACCGCAAGCGCCACCAGGCTACTATTGCCGACGTGGCCCGGCAGGTAGGCGTGGCACCCTCCACGGTGTCGCGGGCGCTCAACGGGCATTCCGATATCAGCCCGCTCACGCGCCAGGCCATTCTGGAGGCGGCCCAGCAGCTCGACTACCAGCCCAACCTCCTGGCCCAAAGCCTGAAAAACCAGGCTACCCATACCATCGGGGTGCTCATCCCCGACCTGGAGCGGCCATTTTTTGCTACGGCCGTGAGCGGTATTCAGCAGGTGGCAACCAAGGCCGGCTACCGGGTCATGATTTGCCAGTCGAAGGAGTCGTACGAGGCCGAAGTCAGCAACGTGCAGGCCCTGATAGCCAGCCGGGTCGATGGCCTGCTGATTTGTCACTCGCGCGAAACCGAGAACTTCGACCACGTAAAAGACCCGGCCCGGCGCGGTATTCCGGTGGTGCATTTCGACCGGGTGTGCAACGAAGTGAACAGCGCCAAAGTCATTCTCGACGACCGCCTCGGGGCCTTTACCATTACCGAGCACCTGATTGAGCAGGGCTGCCGCCGTATCGCCATTCTGGCCGGGCCGGCGTCGCTGCTCATCAGCCGGCAGCGGCAGGCGGGCTACCTGAGCGCACTCCGCAAACACGGCCTGCCCACCGCTGAGGAGCTATGCGCGCACATCGATTTTCGGCCCGCTTCGGCCGTAGCGGCCCTCGATACCTGGCTGGCGCTGCCCAAGCCGCCCGACGCCATCTTCGCCATCAACTACACCAACGCCTTCGATTTGCTGCTGGCACTTAAGCAGCGCGGCATCCGGGTGCCCGAGGATATGGCCATCGTGGGCTTCGGCGACGAGTTTCTGGCCAGCCTCATTGAGCCCGGCCTGACTACGGTCAATTTGCACCCCTTCCGCATCGGTCAGCAGGCGGCCAGCCTCTTCCTGGAGCAAATGGCGCAGAAAGAAGATTTCCAACCGCGTACCTGCGTGGTATCCAGCGAGCTGATTATCCGGCAGTCGTCACTGAAGGGCAAGGGTGAGAAACTGAAAGTGCTGGTGTGAGCGAATAATATAACCAAAACAGAACGTCATACTGAATGCAGTGAAGCAACTCTACTACCCCGTTAGCATTCCTAACCTACTGGCGTGGCAGAGCTGCTTCACTGCATTCAGGAGCTTCTAAAAAGCTGTTTGGGTTAGCGCTGATGGCGCGGGGCTCTGCCCCGTGCCATCGGTGATGACGTTCTGTTTGAATTCAGCTTCTAAGGCTAATTCTTAAAAGCTCTGCACCATATTGTTGTGCAGCGTCCGGGGCGACCAATACCCACTGGCAATAATGCGCCGGATGGTAAACAGCGGGTCCTGCTGGTCGCGCTTCTCGGCCAGCGAGAAGGCCGCCACGAAGCCGCGTTTCTTCAGCTCGGGGAAGGCCTGGGTGTTCCAGAGGCCGAAGGGATAGGCGAAGTACTTGATTTTCTTGCCCGTGATGTCTTCGAGCGTCTTGGTCGGCTTGTCGATTTGGGTTACCCAGTCCTGGCCCTGGTATTTTTTCACGTTGTGGTGGTCCCAGGTGTGCGAGCCGATTTGGTTGCCCTCATCCGAAAGCTGCTTCACCTGCGCCTTGCTCATGTAGTGCGGGCGGCCGAGGCTCACCGTCATCACGAAATACACGCCCTTGTAGCCGTACTGCGCCAGGGTGGGCCGGGCAATGGTAAACTGGTCGAGGTCGGTATCGTCGAAGGTCAGCATCACCGGCTTGCTGGGCAGCTTGGCGCCGGTGGTGAGGTAGGCATACAGCTGGTCGGGCTGAATGGTATGGTAGCCCGAGTCGGCCAGCATCTTAATCTGGGCCTTGAACTGCGCGATGGGAATAATGTAATCCTTCGCCCCTTTCGAGTCGCGCGGCGTCCAGTCGCGAATCTGGTGGTAGCACAAAATGGGAATCTGCGGGCGGGCGTAGATGGCCGCCGCGTCGCTGGCCTTGGCGGCCGGAATGGTGCTGGGGTCGGGCCCCGGCTTGGCATTGGCTTCCTCGGCGGCCACGGCGGCAGCGCCCGACGTGGGGGCGGCCTCGTCGATTTTGGCCGAGTCAGTTTTGCCGGCCGCTTCGGCCGTGGAGGGGGTTTTGGCCTCGCCGGTAGTGGCCGTTTTGGAGTCGCAGGCGGCTAAGCTCAGGGTAGCGGCCAGGGTGGCAGCCACAGGAAACAGGATTTTCAAGGAAACTAAAAAAATGCCGGGCAGCAAGCCACGGCGGGCGGAAGTCGTACTTTTGCACAAAGCAACAACTCCCACCGCGGATGAACAAACTACATGGCACCGGCGTGGCCCTGGTAACGCCTTTTACTGCTACCGGCGCAGTCGATTATGCCGCCTGGCTACGCCTGCTCGACTTTGCGATTACGGGCGGCGTAGACTACCTGGTTATCAACGGTACCACGGGCGAGTCGCCCACCGTTACGGCTTCCGAAAAGATTGAGCTGCTGGCCAGGGCCCGCCAGCACGTAGCCGGCCGCGTGCCGCTGGTGTACGGCATCGGTGGCAACGACACGGCGGCCGTGGAGGGGCAGCTGCGCAGCACCGACCTGACCGGCGTGGCCGCTATCCTCTCGGCCAGCCCGGCGTATAACAAGCCCAGCCAGGCCGGCCTGGTGGCGCACTACCAGCGCCTGGCCGATGCCTCGCCCCTGCCCCTGCTGCTCTACAACGTGCCCGGCCGCACGGCCTCCAACATTTCGGCCGATACGACGCTGAAGCTGGCACAGCACCCCAATATCATCGGCATCAAGGAAGCCAGCGGCAACGTAGAGCAGTGCCTGGCCATTCTGGCCGGCAAGCCCGCCGACTTTCTGTTTCTGAGTGGCGACGATATGCTCACGGTGCCGCTTATCGCCTGCGGCAGCCAGGGCATTATTTCGGTACTGGCCAATGCCTTCCCCCAAAAATTCAGCGACATGACCCGCGCCGCGCTGGCCGGCGACTACGCCCGCGCCAATGAGCTGCTGCACTATTTCGTGCCCCTCAACCCGCTCATGTACGAGGAGAGTAACCCCGTAGGCGTGAAGGCCGCCCTGGCCCTGCAAGGCGTGTGCGAAGCCGCCGTGCGCCTGCCGCTGGTGCCCGCCAGCGACGGGCTGACGGCCCGGATTAAAGCTCTGTTGTAAGCTATACTTGCCTGTGCGCCTTACCAAAGTAACCGATTCCATCTTTACGGTTGAAGATTTTCTCACCCGCGCCGAGTGCTTGCAGTACGTCGTGCGCAGTGAGGAAATCGGCTACGAACTGGCCAAAGTGAACACGGCCAGCGGCAGCAAAGTCAAAACCGATGTGCGCAACAACAGCCGAGCCTTTTATAAGAGCGAGGAGCTGGCGCAGGAGTTGTGGACGAAAATCCAGCCGTTCGTCCCGGCACAGCTGGGCAATAGCTCGGCCTGCGGCCTCAACGAGCTATTTCGCTTTTACCGCTACCAGCGCGGACACAAGTTTAAGGGCCATTTCGACGAGAGCTACATTCGCAACGACCACGAGGCCAGCTACTTCACCTTCATGGTGTACCTAAACGACAATTTTCAGGGCGGCGATACCACGTTCCGCGGGGTGCGCATCCAGCCCCGGCAGGGCATGGCGCTGCTTTTTCTGCACAGCCTCTACCACGAGGGCAGCGAGGTGACGCAGGGCGTCAAGTACGTGCTGCGCTCGGATGTGATGTATCGGCTAGCAGAGCCTGCTTAACCCGTTATTCCGCCCCAGTAATTTTTCGGTTTCCCCGAGCTTGACCATATATGGGATGATTTCCCATGATGCCATAGCCACTGGCTGGCTCGTAGAATCCTGCTTCCTGGCCCGCCACCCGGCCATCCCACTCAACATATTTGATTGCCGTCCCCAGTTTAAAATACTGGCGCACTGCTATTTCATCAAAATAGCAATCGAAGTATACCCAGTCGAGCCCCTGCTGATAAGGGTCGCCGCGATAGGTTTGAGTTATGCCTAATCGGCACAAGTGGCTTTCTAGCTTTTGCAGACCTTCGCTCATTATAATGCAAGTAATTACCACCCGCTGGCCAGCACGTCGGCAATGTGCATGGTCTTGATAGCCAGCTTCTCACGGCGGATGTACGCCTCCAGGTGCATGAGGCAGCTTACGTCGGTGCTCACGATGTAGTCGGCCCCGGTGGCCAGCGCGTGCTCGACTTTCTGCTGGGCCATGGCCACCGAAATAGCCTCAAACTTCACCGCGAAGGTGCCGCCGAAGCCGCAGCAGGTGGTAGTTTCGGCCATTTCGATGCGGCGCAGGCCAGCCACGCCGTCGAGCAGCCGGCGCGGGGCTTCCCGAATGCCACACTCGCGCAGCGCCGAGCAGGAGTCGTGATAGGTGTAGGTGCCAGCCAGGGCCGCGCCTGAAATATCGTGCATTTCTAATATTTCCGCCAGGAACTCGGTTAGCTCGTAGGTGCGCCGCTGTACTCCCTGACAGCGGGCCACGTCGGCGGTGTCGGCAAACAAGTGCGAGTAGGCGTTGCGCACCATGCCTACGCACGAGGCCGAGGGACTGACCACATAGCGCGGCTCGTTCGAATTTGGAGTGAAATCGGAGAGAAACTTCTCGGCAATATTGCGGCTCTCGGCCTTATAGCCGGCATTATAGGCAGGCTGGCCACAGCAGGTCTGGGCCGGGTTGTAGTGCACCTGGCAGCCGGCTTTTTCCAGCACCTTCACCATGTTGAGGGCGGTGTGCGGGTAAAGCTGGTCAACAAAGCAGGGGATGAAGATATCGACTTGGGGCGTGGGCATTGGCGGATAGAGTAACTGGCAAATTTTTTACGCAACTAAGTTGCAATAGGAGTAAAAAGTAGCTAAGTTGAATAATCTATCTCTACTTTCCACGGAGCATTATTCTTAAAGCCAGGCGAATAAGGGCGTTTTAGCACCTTCGGCCCAAACCGATATTGCAAGAAAAGTATCAATTGGTCACCGCTAAATTCAATTCGGTACTCAGTTTCGTCAGATTCTATCCGGTACTCCATTGTAGTCTCCAACTCTACTGCTATACACGCCAGCTCTATCCAGAGGGTAAGTTTCGTAGCCTGCGGATTGTAAAACTCTATGCCAATAATCGGCTTCTTGCTTTCTTCTACAGCCGTTTTGTCCAACCTTTTAGACATCCAATTCAACATAGATCAAAAGGCATATTAAAAACATATTTAGCTGCTAGTTGCGCATCTGAGAACTTATTCAAGTTCAACCCCAGCTCCTCCCCTTTCCCTGCCAAGAACGCCACCAGATTCTCGGTCGCCATATTCCCCGTGAGCACATCGGCGGCCATCGGGCAACCGCCGATGCCGCACAGGGCGCCGTCGAAGCGGCGGCAGCCGGCCTGGTAGGCCGCCTGCACTTTTTCGAGCCAGGTAGTGGGCGTGGTGTGCAGGTGGGCGCCGAATTCTATCTGCGGAAAAGCCGGAATCAGCTCGGCAAATAAGGGCGTAATCAAGTCCGGCGTGCTCGCCCCGATGGTATCGGACAGGGCCACGATGCGCACGCCCAGCACGGCCAACTGCTGCGTGAACTCGGCCACCACGGCCGGGCTGTACGGGTCGCCGTAGGGGTTGCCAAAGCCCATCGAGAGGTACACAATCAGCGTTTTGCCCCGGCGCTCGCAGAGCTCGTGCATGGCGGCCACGTCGGCCAGGGCCTCGGCGATGGTCTGGTTGGTATTGCGGCGCTGGAAGGTTTCGCTCACCGAGAGCGGGAAGCCTAGGTAGCTAATTTCGGGGTGACTGGCGGCCTGCTCGGCCCCGCGCCGATTGGCCACGATGGCCAGCAGCCTGGTTTTGGTGCGGCTGAGGTCGAGGCCGGCCAGCACCTCGGCCGTATCGCGCAGCTGCGGAATAGCCTTGGGCGACACGAACGAGCCAAAATCGAGCACGTCGAAGCCCACGGCCAGCAGCTGCTGGAGGTAAGCCGTTTTGGTGGCGGTGGGGATGAACTCGTGCAGGCCCTGCATGGCATCGCGCGGGCACTCGGTAAGAACGACAGGGTGGGTGAGCATAGTAAAGCGAAGGTAAAGCGCAGTAGCGTGGACTCTGCGAGTCCGCGCGTAGTAGCATCCGGGTGCTACCACGCGCGGACTCGCAGAGTCCACGCTACTGCGGCCGAACTTGCCCAGCTAGCCGGGCGTTTGCCCGGTATGCTTTTTTCGTTTTTTCCAGCCCCGGGCCGGCGGCAGCTTGGGGGCTTTTTGGGGCTGATGCTGGCCCTGCTGGCCTCGTGCAGCAAACCCCAGACCCTGGCCGCGCTTTTCCAGAAAACCACGCCGCACGACGACTATGCCCGCGCCCTCGACCGCGCCGGCCTGCACGAAGCCGCCCTGGGCCGGCAGTGGCAGCAGGCCGCCGCCCAGGCCCTGCGCGATTCGCTGGTAGTACCGCTGCCCATGCTCGAAACGGGCTATTTCCGCCCCGAGCAGCCCACGGCCGCCAGCTACCGCTACGCCGTGCGGGCCGGTGAGCTGGTGCACGTGCGCCTCACGCTGGCGCCCGGCCCGGTGCTGTCCCCGCGCCTCTTCGTTGATGCGTTTGCCCTGGCACCGGGCCACGCGCCCGAGCTGCTACAATGGGCCAGCGCCGATACTACCGTCGCCGGCTCCTTCGACTTCAGCTACCAGGCCACCGACGACGGCCAGCACCTGCTGCGCGTGCAGCCCGAGCTGCTGGCGGCCGGCCGCTACACGCTGCGCCTGTGGCGCGGGCCGGGTCTGGGGCTATTTCCGGTACGGGGGCGCACCGACCAGGCCATCGGCAGCTTCTGGGGCAGCGAGCGCGATGGCGGCACCCGCCGCCACGAGGGCGTCGATATTTTTGCCCCGCGCGGCACGCCGGCCGTGGCCGCTACCGATGGCACCATCATGCGCACCGGCGAAACCCCGCTGGGTGGCCGCGTGCTGTGGCTGGCCGATGCGGCGCACGGCCAGCACCTCTACTACGCCCACCTCGACCGGCAGCTGGTGCAGCCCGGCCAGCGCGTGCGGGCCGGCGACACGCTGGGCCTGGTGGGCAACACCGGCAATGCCCGCACCACGGCGCCACACCTGCACTTCGGCATCTACCGGGCGGGCGGGGCCATTGACCCCTGGCCCTTTCTGCACCGCGCCGACCCGGTGCCCGTTGCCCATACCGGCCCGGCGGGGTTCGGCCCCGACCGCCGGGGCGAGTGGGTGCGCCCGCGCCCGGCGCAAGCTACCCGGCTGCTGCCCGCCACGCTGCCCCTGCTAGTGCTGGGCCAGCGCGCCGAGTATCTGCGCGTAGAGCTGCCCACCGGCCAGCGCCGCTACGTGGCCGCCCATGCGGTGGCCCCGGCGCAGCCGCTCCGGCGGCTGTCACTGCCCATTGCCCACGAAATACAAACGGCACCGCAGGCCGGCGCCCCAGCCCTGGCCGCCTGGCCTTCGCACACGGCCGCCGCCGTGCTAGGCCAAAGCCACGGCTATGCGCTGCTGCGCAACGCGGCCGGTCAGCAGGGCTGGGCCCGCCTATAGGGTTACAGCCCGTTGGTTAATTAAAAGCGCGTCAGGCCTCCCACTGGTTGGCCTGACGCGCTTTTACAGGGGACTAGTTAACTTATCGATTAACTGATGTTACGCAGCGGCATCGCCCTGCGCAAAATATCAAAGATTAAGCAGCAGTGTTTTGTTGAACTGCTTTGAATAGGCCAGCCGGGTTTCGCCGGTGCCATTGGGATAATCGAAGCCGATGGCGTGGGGGTCGCTGCGGAGGCTGGTCCAGGCCTGGGTATCTACTTCGGCGGGCTGGGTAGCGGTGGCCGGCACGGCCGGCTGCACAAAGTGGCTGGCGGCAAAGAAATCGTTCATGCCACGCAGAATGCTGATTTCCTTGTCGCGCACCGAGGCCGACTGGTTGTCGCGCAGGGTACGGTCGCTGATGAGCGCGGTGGCGGGCAGCACTTCGTGGCGCAGGGTATCGCCCGCGCTGCTCAGCACAAACAAATGCAGGCGGCTGCTGAGAATGCGCGGCCCGCGCATTTGCAGCACGAAGGTATCGGGCGTTTTAGGGTTGGAGAAAGGATGCGTAGCCCGCACCGTATTGAGGACCGTAGCCCCGCCCACGCGCTCGCCGCGGCCGGTAGGCGGCGTAAACTCGGCGTGCGGGTCTTTAGACGACGTAGCGGTTTCGCGCTCGGTATTAACGCAGGAAGTGGCGGCGAGCAGAATAGCGGCAACAGCGCCGAGCTTGCAGAAAGAGGTAGTCATATAGCAGGGTAAGCAACCCGGCAGAAAAGCCGGTGGGTGCCAAGATAGCGCCCAGGGTGTTGCCGTGTACGCAAGGTGTGCAAAGCAGGGTTCAGAACCAGCCTATCTCCAGGCCCAGCTGCCAGCGGGGCGGCTCGGGCAGGGTGGTGCCGGCGAGGGCATTGCTGAGGCGGTAGCGGCCCACCAGCGCCAGCGAGTTGCTGCCTACACGCGCGCCTACCCCACCCTGCCAGCGGGCCAAGTAAGGCGGCTCGTGGGCTACTATTTCGAGCCGGCCACCGCCGGGCGCGGGGCCTTCGGTAGCGTAGGTAGTGGCAAAGGCCCAGCCGCCGTAAGCGAGCAGGTCGACGTAGCGGCCCACGGTGTTGCCGCGCCGGCGGCTGGGATTGAGGCGCAGGCTGCCCTCGCTTTGCAGCTGGTGGTAGCTGAAGAGCTGGCTGTCGAACCCCGAGCCGAAAGGCAGCGGCCGGGCCGCGCCGGGGTCCAGGCCGTAGCGCAGGTAGGCGTAGCGCAGGTCAGTATTGAAGGCCAGGAAGGAGCTCAGGCGCCGCTTAAGCCGGCCGCCCAGCTGCAATTCGGACGAGGCAAAGCCGTACTTCAGGCCGAGCGCGCTGGAGCCCGCCGCCAGGGTGCTCCCCACGTACAGATGCGCGAAATAACGGCGGTTGGGGCCCGTTCGGCTCGGAATAGTATCGTTGGCTACGTCGGTTTGCAGCAGCACCTGCTGAGCCCAGGCCACCGGGGCAACCGCGAGCAAAACCAGTACCAGTAGTCTATCTTTCAACATGTTATCCTGTGCCACTGACTATTGACGTCGAACTGCCTGTTTAACTGAATTTGCCGGTACGCCTACGCGACCGCGCTCTCTACATAGCTTATTCATGATATTCGCCAGTATAGCCCTGGTAATAAACCCGGAGCACATTGCCGCCGCGCGTGAGGCGGCGCGGCACCTGCACTACCAGGCGCTGAGTGGTAGCGCGTACTTCGTAGCGGTGCAGCACGCCCCGGGCATTGGCCAGGTGCCAGTAGAGGTGGGGTGGGTAGGCTGGGTAAGCGGCCAGCGCGGGCGCGGTATCGGCCGGCGCGGGCTGCTCTTTGCCGACCGGCGCCACATTCGGAGCCGTGGGGGTGGGCGAGCCGGCGGGCCGGGCCGGGGCGGGCGGGCTTAGCCAGTCGGTAGTGCCAGGGGTCAGCTCGTCGGCTTCGGCTACCAGGGGCAGTGGGCGGGCGGCGGGCACGGTGGCGGCGGGCCGCAGCACCACCGCTACCAGCGAATCGTGCACCACGAAGTCGAAGGTGGGCGCTACCGCCGGCAGCGGACCGTTGAGCCGGGCCAGCAGGCGGCTGGCTTCGGGCCGGCCGTAGCCGTGGGCATAGTCATAATACGGAAATAATTCGCCGGCCTCGCGCACCTGCCGAAACAGCTGCATAGCCGTGAGCCTGCCGCCGCTGGCCTGCTGGGCGCAGGCTGCCAGCCCTGCCACCAGCGGCGCCGAAAAAGACGTGCCCTCGACGCGCTCGAAGCCACCCGCCGCACTGGCCGTGAGCACAATCCCAAACGCTGACACGTCGGGCTTGAGGCGGCTGTCGGCGCTGGGGCCCACCGAGCTGAAGGCCAGGTGCAGGCCCGTGGCCGGGTCGAGCCCCCCCACGCCCAGTACCGAGTCGGCATCGGCGGGCGTGCCGATGCGCACCCAGTCGTCGTCGCCGTCGTTGCCGGCGGCGCTCACTACCAGTATTCCCTTGCGGGCCGCCAGCGTGGCCGCCCGCCCAATGAGCGAGTGCCGGCCATCCATCTGCTCGGGAAAGTAGCGCTGCTCGGTATAAGCCAAGGAGGAGCTGATGATGTCCGCACCCTGCTGGTCGGCCCACTCCACGGCCCGGAGCCAAGCCTCTTCTTCGGTAAAGCGCTCGCTGGCCAGGCTTTCAGTGCGGGCCAGCAGGTAGATAGCCGCCGGGGCCAGGCCCAGCGCCGGGCCGGGGTGCAGGCTATCGGGGGCGGGCAAGCGGCCGGCCAGGCAGCCCAGCACCTCGGTACCGTGCGCGCCGCCCCGAAATACGTCGGGCTGGTTTTTCAGGAAGTCGTAGGTAGCCGCAATGCGCCGCTCGTGCCGCAGCGCCCGGAACGCCGGGTGCCTGTCCGTGCCGCGAAACCCGACGTCAAGCACCGCAATGCGCACCCCCTGCCCCAGCAGGCCCGCCCGCTTGAGGTCGACCCGGCCCAGGGCCGCCGTTTGCTGCCGGGCCAGCTGGTAGTCGGCGGGCGAAATGGCCGACTGGGCAGCATATAATGATTTTTTATTATATAGTGAATTTATAATTTTTTCCCTCCCCAACCGGGCTGGCCGCAGCCGCCCGCTTACCGGCCAGGCTACTACGGCCGCCACGCCGGGGAGCCGGCGCAGCGCGGCAGCCTGGGCGGGCGTGGCGCGGCACGCCACGGCATTAAACCAGCGGCTGACGACGGTTAGCGTATCGACGCGGGCGCGCACGGCGGCCACGTAGTCGGGCCGCACGGGGCGGTCGGTAAACTCGGCGGCGGGCAGGCCCTGCCGCTGCCGCCGCGCCTGCGCGGCGGCGCTGAAGTAGCAGGCCGGGTCGAATGGCACGCCGTCTTTGTTGCTGAAACGGACCCAGTACCGGGTAGCCGCCGGGCTGCCCGGCGCTACCGGCCGCGCCCGGCCCTGCGCCAGCCCAGCCAGCAGTCCAATACCGATACTCAGAAGTGCAACTATGCGCATACTATACAAAAGCCCCTGCCCGGCTACTGCGCAAAAGTACCCCGCCGCCGGGCTCCGGCCAGCCCGGCCGGGCAACCTGCGCTTTCACTGGTTCGTTTAGCGCGGGTGCCCTGGTTAGCGCCGGGACGTTTCTACCGCCTTACGTGCTTTAACCTTATGCATTTTTTCACGAAGCAGGCCGGGCCGGTGGCTTCGGTGCTGCTGGCCGCCGCCCTGCTGGCGCTGCCCGGCTGCAATAAAAAAGAAATCGCCGCCCTTCAGCAGCAAAACGCCGAGCTGACGAAGTCGCGCGACCAGCTTCAGCTGGAAAAAAGCGCGCTGCAGCAGGCTAAGGACCGCACCGAGGCCAGCCTCAACAGCAGCCTGCTGAATAAAAGCAGCCAGGTAAACCAGCTTAACCAGACGCTCGGGATTACGGAGCAGGACCTGGCCGGCAAAAATGCCCGCGTAGCGGAGCTGCAGCGGGTACTTGACGAAAAGGAGGCCGCCACCAACGCCCTGCGCAAAAAGGTGTCGGACGCGCTGCTGGGCTTTAACTCCAACGACTTGCAGGTGAACGTGAAGAACGGCAAGGTGTACGTGTCGCTTTCCGAGCAGCTGCTGTTTAAATCGGGCTCGACCCGCGTGGACCCGGCCGGGCAGGACGCCCTTATTAAGCTGGCTAATGCCCTCACGGGCAACAAGGACGTGAATATTCTGGTTGAAGGCCACACCGATAATGTGCCCATTAAAGGCGTGGTAAACGGCGCCAAGGACAACTGGGACCTGAGCGTGCTGCGGGCCACCGAAATCACGCGCCTGCTCACGGCTGCCGGCATCGACCCCACGCAGATAACACCTTCGGGCCGGGGCCAGTATCTGCCCGTAGCGGCCAACGACACGCCTCAGAATAAAGCCATTAACCGCCGCACCGATATTATCCTGACGCCGAAGCTCGACGAGCTGTTCTCCATTCTTGACACCCAGTAGCCTGCCTTGAAAAAAGGTAAAAGAGAAGGGGTAAAAGATGGTCTGCCATCTTTACCCCTTCTCTTTTACCGCCTCCCGGCGCTACAACCCGTACTTACCCAGCAGATAAATCAGGGTGGCCATGGCTGCTCCGCCCAGCTCCAGCTCGCGCTTGTTTACCTGCTCAAAGGTGTCGTTGGCCGTGTGGTGCAGGTCGAAATAGCGCTGCGAGTCGCACTTGTAGCCAAAGAGCGCGGTCGGATGCACTTTCTCGCTCAGCGGCTCGATATCGGTGCCCGAATGGCCGGGCAGCAGCTCATCGGCCAGGTAGGGCCGCAGCAGCGGCTTCCAGGCGGCTACTTTGCGAAATACCGCCGGCGTGGCTTCCACGGTGAAGCCGCGGGGGGTGAAGCCTCCGCCATCGCTCTCAATGGCCGCCAGGTGGGTTTCGTGGTTTTGCCGGGCCTGGTCGGCGTACTTCTCACCGCCGCGGGTGCCGTTCTCCTCATTCATGAAAAGGACCGCCCGCACGGTGCGCTCGGGGCGCAGGCCGGCGGCTTTGAGCAGCCGCAGAGCCTCCATGCTTTGCACCACGCCGGTGCCGTCATCGTGAGCCCCCTGGGCGAGGTCCCAGGAGTCGAGGTGGCCGCCCACGGTAATTACCTGCTCGGGGTATGTCGAGCCGCGCACTTCCCCTATCACGTTGTAGCTTTTTTCGTCGGGCAGCATCTGGCAGCTCATTTCCAGCTCAAACTGTAAGCCAGGGTCGGCGGCCAGCAGCTGGCTGAGCTGGTCGGCGGCCACCGTGCTGAGGGCCGCGCCGGGCACTTTGGTGGGCGTATCGCCGTAGCTGGTAGTGCCCGTGTGCGGATAGTTATCGTGGGCGGCGGTGAGCGAGCGCACGAGCGCACCCACCGCGCCGCGCCGGCCCGCCTCGGCCGGACCGCTGCGCCGCTGGTCGCCGGCCGCGCCGTAGGCCGCGCCCGGCTCAATGAGCGCATCGTCGAAGGGCCGGTTGAAGAAGATGAATTTACCCTTCACCGCCGCATCGGGCAGGGCTTTCAACTCGGCCAGGCTCTTCACCTCCACTACCCCGGCCCGCAGGGGCTTGTTATTAGGGGTAGACACCGAATTACCCAGCGCGCATACGGCCACGCTGATGCTCTTGCCTTTATTGCCGATAATCTGGCCCTTTTCTTTAGCCCCGCGCACCCAGTGCGGCACCAGGCATTCCTGCAAGTACACTTTATCGAAGCAGCCGGCTTTTTCCATCGTCAGCTTGCCCCACTCCACAGCCAGGGCGGCCTGCGGCGACCCGGCAAGGCGCCCGCCTATTTTCTGGCACAGGTAGCGCAGGTTGTCGTAGCTCTGGCCGCGTAGCAGGGCCTCGTCGTAGATTTTGCGAATAGCAAGTGAGTCGGTTTTAGCGGCGGTTTGGGCCGAAGCAGGGGCCACGCTGCCGGCCAGCAGGCCGACAAAAAGCAGAGAGGAAAGAGCGCGCATAAGCAAAAGAAAGGGCGGCAAGCCCCGAAGTCAGCCAAAAGTACCAGCCCGCGGCGACTTGCCGCCTCCGGCAGGCATTCAGCCCCGCGGCGCAGGCGCACTTTAGCCCGGAAAAACTGTCGGAATCGCGCGAAGCGCTACCGCATACCGCCTCCTCCTGCCCCGCCCGCCGGCGGGGCGGCTCCGTAGCGACTTACCACCAGCCTGGCCGGCTGCCCCGGCCGCCGCGTCACTTTAAAAAGGTAGTTATACTCCTCCTCCCTAATCTCGGCGAGCGGCGTAGTAGCGCCCAGCGCGGCCAGCAGCGGCAGCAGGGTATTGGAGTGGCCTACCACCACCACGGTTTTGCCCGCGTACTGCTGCCCGAGGCGGGTGGCCAGCGCCGCCGGGTCTTTGGCAGTGTACACTTCGGGTGTAAGGCCCGTGGCCCGCGCTAGCGGGGCCAGCGTGGCGCGGGTGCGGCGGGTGTCGGTGGTGAAGAGGGCGGCCGGGTGGCGGCCTTCCAGGCGCCGGGCCAGCAGCTGCGCCCGCGCCTCACCGGCGGCGGTTAGCGGTGGGTCGGCGAGGCCCGGCGTGAGGTCCTTTTCGGCGTGGCGCACGAGGTAGATGGTGGTAACGGGCGGCCGGGCCGCCACGCTGGCACAGGTGGCCAGTACCAAGACTACACTAAAAAGCAGCTGCCGCAGGCCGGTTTTCATGGGGTAAGGCAAGGAGTTTCGGCAAAAAAGATTACCTGCCAAAGGTAGCTGCCAGGCAAGCGGGACCCTAAAGGCCACCTGCTTTCAAGAATTTCTATTCTTTTTTCGAGGCAAGCGAACTACTCAGGAACCTGAACCCAGCGACTGATAAGCTTCAGCCGGAAATATTTTTTCGATTATTTCTTCATCTTCATCCAACAGACAGCTAATCTTCATCTTCATTTAACGGCCACTGTCCGTATGTTGTACTATTATTCCTCTTTTCCCTCCCTGCTCCATGCACGTTTTGCTCGTTGAAGACGAAAAAAGCCTCCACCAGGAGGTACGCCAGTTTCTGACCCAGGCCCAGTACCTGGTCGATTCGGCCTACACCTACGCAGAGGCCTCGGAGAAGCTGTTTGTAAACTCCTACGACTTTGTGCTCCTCGACCTGGGCCTGCCCGGCGGCGACGGCCTCGATTTGCTGCGCGATGCCCGCCAGAGCGAGAAACAGGAGGCTTCGTTTATTATCCTGACCGCGCGCGGCGCGCTCGACGACCGCATCAAGGGCCTCGACCTGGGGGCCGATGACTACCTACCCAAGCCGTTTTCGCTGCTTGAGCTCACGAGCCGGATGCAGGCCATCACGCGCCGCAAGTTTGGGTTGAAGCGGCCCGAAATCGTTTTTGGCGATGGCTTTGTGCTCGACGTAACGGCCCGCACCGTGCGCTACGGCAGCACGCCCGAAGTGCCCGGCCCCGAGGTGCCGCTCACCAAGAAAGAGTTTGATTTACTGCACTATCTGCTGCTGCACCGGGGCCGCGTGCTCACGCGCCTACAGCTCGGCGAGCACCTGTGGGGCAATGTGCTGGAAGACGACTCGGACTCGAACTACATCGACGTGCACATCAAGAACGTGCGCAAAAAGCTGGCCCAGTTCGGCTCGGCCGACTTTATCGAAACCGTGCGCGGCATCGGCTACCGGGCGGTGTAAGCTTGAAGCCTGGTTCACGTAGAACGTCATGCTGAGCCTGCCAGGCAGCTCAGTATGACGTTCTTTCTATTTGGCTAGCCCCGACTTTTAGTTCCAAACTATGCGACTCGAAACTAAGCTCGGCCTCTTCAACGGCCTCTCGAAGCTGCTGCTGGTGTTGCTGGGAGCCATGCTTATTCCGCCCATTGTGCAGCGGGTGGCGGTGGCCCACACCGACCAGCGCCTGCGCGACAAGCGCAAGGAGCTGCTGCACCTCATCAGCCGCGATGGACTGGCCGTTTTTTTGCGGGCCGAGCGCGACGAGTCATACGCCGATTATAATATATTAAAACAGGAATACATTACCCTGACGCCGCTGCCGCCCGCCCCGGCCGGCACGATACTCGCGCCAACCGAGCATATTTTTGAGGAGCCCCGGCAGGTTGACAAGCAGGTCGAGGACTTCCGGATTCTGAGCTACGTTGCGCCCCTGCAAGTACCCGGCAACGCGGCCAGCAGCGTCGCGCCCCGGCGTTACCGCCTCGAAATCGGCTCGTCGCTGGCCACCGTCGAGCTGCTCACGACCACGCTGCGGCGGCTGGCCCTGTGGGTGCTGGTGGCCGGCGCGCTCATCACGGTATTTACCGATGCGGCCTTTGCGCACTACCTGCTGGGGCCGCTGCGCGAGCTGATTTCGCGCAAGCTGCGCGGCATCCGGCAGCCGGGCGAATTCTCGTTTCAGCGCCTTGATACCGATACAACCGACTTCCGGCGGCTCGACGACTCGCTTTCGGCCCTGATGCGGCAGCTGCAAACCTCGTTTGAGAAAGAGCGCGAGTTTATGAGCAACGTGAGCCACGAGCTGCTCACGCCCACCAGCATCTTGCAGTCGCGCTTCGAAAACATGCTCCAGGACCCTACCCTGCCCGAAGCTCACGGCCGCCAGATAGTAGAGTCGCAGCGCACGCTCTACCGCCTGCGCAATACGGTGCGCACGCTGCTGCTGATTGCAAATATAGAGAATGAACAATATTTGCGCGATGCCAGCGTGAGCTTAACCCAAACCGTGCACGACGTAGCCGAGGAGCTCGACGACCGCCGCCAGCAGCGCGAGATAGCGCTGCACATCGACCTCTCGCCCGACCACACAGTGCCCCGTGCCAACGCTACGCTGCTGCATACGCTGCTGCGCAACCTGCTCAGCAACGCCATCAAGTACAACCACGAAAACGGCCGGATTCGGGTGCTGGGCCGCCCCACTGCGGCCGGTGGCTACCAGCTGCGCGTCGAAGACGAAGGCCCCGGCATCGCGGCCGAAAACCTGCCGCTGCTCTTCGACCGTTTCCGGCGCTTTCACGCCACCGGCCCGCAGGCCCCCGAGGGCTACGGCCTGGGCTTGCCGATTGCGCAAACCATCGCCGCCTTTCACCACGCCACGCTCCGGGCCGAGTCGGAAGTGGGTAAGGGCACGGTATTCATCCTGGAGTTTGCGCCTGCTGCTTAAAGTAACGGAGTGCTAAACCCCTCACTGGCGCGAGTTTAGGCGCAGCCGTAACTCGTGCCTTTTCTTCTTGTGGAGGTTGCACCTCCACTGCCGCGCCAGCGGCAAGCGGCGGCCGGGCTGGTAGTAGTGGCACAGCAACGGCTCGTTCTATAGGAGGCACAGCCTCCACCGAAAAAATAGTCACGAGTTACGCTGCGCTAAACTCGCGCCAGTGAAAGGGTAGGTGAAGCGGTAGAGATGCTTCGACAAGCTCAGCATGACGTTCTTTTTATTTTAGTCTACTTCCTAAACAGGTTTTAAGAAAAGACAGTGGCGAACAAAGGTTATTACCCTAGCGCCGCCCGCACTTGCGCTACCCGTTCCTCCAAGCTGCCATCGAGCAAAGTATACGGGATGCCCAGCATCTCCAGCTGCATCAGAATAGCGCCGTGCTGAAACTGGCGCAGCGCTTCGGGGCCGCGCCAGCCATCCTGCTCGAAGGGGACGGTGGGCATACACACGAAGGTGCGGGCATAGCGCCGGCCGCACACCCGTGCCAGCGCCTGCAAGGCGGGGTCGCAGCGATGAAAATAGTAGTAGGAATAAAGCGCTGTGGTAGCCGCGTTGGTATCGCAAACGAGCCAGTCGTGCGCGCGGGGGGTGGCTTCATCTTCCAGCTCCAGCTGGCGGCGGCCGATGTAGAGCAGGTCTTCGTAGACCAGCTCACCGTTTTTTTGCTCGTGCAGCAGGCGGCCATATTCGGGCACCCACACGGTACCGAGCGCTTCGGCCAGTGCGGAGGCCAGGGTGGTTTTGCCGCTGCTCTCGGCCCCGAGCAGCACCAGCCGGGGCAGGGCGGCGGGCGGCACCGCGCCGTACTGCGCCGCGATAAAGGGGTGCAGCAGGGACAAAGAGTTGTCAGCCACGAGGGTATTATCAGCCAATGCGGCGCGAAGCCGGGTACCGCTAACGGGTACCCGCTGCCGGGTGATATCGACCAACACATGCGCCGCCCCCAGGTGCCCGGCAAAGCCGGGCCCATAGGCTTCGCTGCTGAACACTACCTCGATGCGGTAGCCGTGGCGAGCCAGCCACTGCCCGATAAAAGCGCGGTGGGTGTGATCGTCGGCAGTATCGGGCGGCACGCCGTCGGTGCCCGCCGTGAGGGCTATAATACGGAGCGGCGTGGCGCCAATGCGCGGCCCCTGGGCGTAGTCGTCGCCGCGATACAGCTCGCGCAGCCAGGCCGCCCGCTCGGGGGCGGGGTGCGCCGGGTCGTCGGGGTTGGCATACACGAGCACGAGCAGCTCGGCTACCTGGGCAGCGGCTGTTTCGAGCAGCAGCTGATGGCCCCGGTGCGGGGGCCAGAACTTGCCTACGACGAGGCCAAGGGAGAAAGGCATGAGTGGAAGGTAGCCAAAGCTTTTGCTTGCCGCCGTGGAGGCATGGGAAAGTGGCGCAAACTACAACGCCCCGCCTGCTAGCGCGCCGGCTTCGGCCGCCACGGCGGCGGGCGCGGCCCTGCAGGGGGTTGGCAAATAGAAGGGCTATGTAGGTTTGTTCTATGTTTCGCGCCGCTTACGCTACCGATTTAACCGACCGATACCGAATGGCCACTAATGGAGCCTTACCTGCGCAACAGTGGCCTGGGTCGGCCGCCGTTGCACCATAAACGGGAGTTGCTCCACGCTATTTTTTACCAATTGCGCGCCGGCGGGGCCATGGCCCTGCTGCCACATGATTTGCCGCTGTGGCGCACGGTCTATAAGCAGTTCGAAGCCTGGCGCGAGGACGGTACCTGGGACCGCTTACTCGCGGGCCTGCGGCGGCAAGTGCGCCAACTCACCCGCGAGCCGGAACCGACAGCCGGGGCCATCGACTCGCAGTCGATACGCATAGGCAGTCAAAGGGGGGCTGCCACGGCTACGAGGCCGGTAAGCAAGTAGCTGGCCGCAAGCGTCATATTGCCGTCGACACCTTGGGCCTGCCGCTGGCTGAGTAAGTACCGGCGCGAAAAGCACCCTTGTCAGCCCGCGGGTGCGCGCCGGCATAACTCGGGCCTAAGCCCAGGGCCAGCACGTGGTCCGCCCCGCCTGGCTCCGGGCAAACAGGAGGCCATTGCGCAGCTCCTGCGCGAAGGTCTGGCCATGAATGAATCAGGTCAGCAAGCAGTTAAGCGGGGCTTCGCGTGTAAATCCGCCCGTTTAGAAGAATCCCTTTTACCCCCAGACCGCCGTGACCAGCGGAGTTAACACAAGCAGGAGAATAGACAAACAAATAATTCATGTGACGTGTATCTTAGTGCCGGTCCTGTCTGAGCATCAAGTTGATGCGGCCCGCTTGCTGGGCCAAGAGGCGGAACCAGGCATTCCCTCATTCTTTTTCTATTAAACGCATGAAAAATCCTTACACTGTCCTTGGGCAAGCCGCCCATACGCGCCGCCTGGCTTTTCGCGCTTCTTGTCTGTTGCTGACTCTGTGGCTAGCGCTGCCGTCCCGCACAGCCTCGGCCCAGGCCCCCGCCTGGGCCGGGGCCATCGGCGTCATCAGCCAAAGCGGACTCCTCAGCGAGGCCCGCGCCGTGGCCACCGATGCCCGCGGCAACGTTTTCGTGACGGGCCGCTTTGTCGGGCAGGTCGCCTTTGGCAGTACGTTGCTTACTAGTCAGGGGGGCGCGGACCTGTTCGTGGCCAAGTACGTGCCCGCCACCAGTACCTGGGCGTGGGCTCAAAGCGGGGGCGGCGTCCTGGCCGACGTGGGCTACGGCATCGCCGTGAGCGGCACCAGCGTGTACGTGACGGGCTACATCTCCAATAATGCTACTAACGGCGCCGGGGTCCTGTTTGGCGCCTCGGGCAGCACGCCCGGTACCGTGCAGGTGAACGGAGCCAGCCCTGCGCCTAATCCCGACCTACTGGTGGCCAAGTACACCGACAACGGCAACAATGCCACGCTGAATTGGACTCAGGTGGGCGGCGGCACCGGCGCCGACACCGGCTACGGCATCGCCGTGAGCGGGGCCAACGTGTACGTGACGGGCAGCATCAACAATACCACGACCAACGCCAACAGTGTGCTGTTTGGAAGCGCAGGCATCACGCCCGGCGCGGCCGTTCAGTTGGGAGCCAGCAATACGGCCAGCTCCGACTTAGTAGTGGCTAAATACACCGACAACGGCAGCAGTGCCGCGCTGAGTTGGACCCAGGTAGGCGGCGGCACCGCGGACGACTTTGGTTATGGCATCGCCGTGAGCGGGGCCAACGTGTACGTGACGGGCAGCATCAGGAATACCACTGCCAACGCTAATAGTGTATTGTTCGGGGGCGCAGGCACCACGCCCGGCACCGTGCAGGTGAACGGGGCAAACGGCAGGGCTACGGACGATGTTTTTGTGGCCAAGTATACCGACAATGGCAGCAGTGCCGGGCTGGGCTGGACCCAGGTGGGCGGCGGCACGGGCTCCGACGGGGGCTTCGGCATCGCCGCGAGCGGCACCAACGTGTACGTGACGGGTACCATTAACAACTCCGCCACCAACGCCAATAGTGTGTTGTTCGGCGGCTCGGGCACCACGCCCGGCACCGTGCAGGTGAACGGAGCCAGCAGCGCCGCACTTGACTACGACCTACTGGTGGCCAAATACACTGATAACGGAAACAGCGCCGCACTGGGCTGGACCCAGGTGGGCGGCGGCACCGCTAACGACTTTGGCTACGGCATCGCCGTGAGCGGCACTAGCGTGTACGTGACGGGTAGCATCACAAACACCACCACCAACGCCAACGGTGTATTGTTCGGCGGCTCAGGCACCACGCCCGGCACTGTGACGGTGAACGGGGCCACCGCCACCGGCAGAACGACCCAGGACTTGGTATTGGCCAGGTATACCGACAATGGCAGCAGTGCCGCGCTAAATTGGGCCCAGGTGGGCGGCGGCACCGCTGACGACGTGGGCTACGGCACCGCCGTGAGCGGGCAGAATGTGGTGACCGTGGGCAACGTGGTCCCCAGCGCGACCTTCGGCAGTTACACTATCCCCGTCACGTCTAACGGCAGCACGCTAGTGCTGGCCCGCGTGGTAGACACCAGCCTCTCGCCGCTAGCCGTGCGTGGCCTGGCACGGGGCGCGGGTTCTGTGCAGCTCTATCCTAACCCGGCGGCCGGCGGCGTAGCCACGCTTACGGGCGCAGCGCCCGGCACCGTCGTGACCGTGCTGGACGCGTTGGGCCGCTTGGTCACGTCAGTCCCGGCCGATGCCTCGGGTGCAGCCGCGCTGGTGCTGCCGGCGGGGGTGCCAGCGGGCGTGTACGTGGTGCGCGCTGGCAACAAAGCCCTGCGTCTAGCAGTGGAGTAAGGCATCCGCAACAAGGGCGGACCCTCTCCACCGGTCATCGGGTTCCTGTGGAAAACGTATCCTGTTGGCGAATTCGTTTTTAAGCTGTTGACTGAGGTAGTGATTGCTCGAAAGCGGCCGCGTCTGGGTTAACGGCACCTCGTTTCACCACGCAATGATTCGCCAACAGGATGCGTTTGTCACAAGAACCCAAAAAGGGGACGGGCGTAGCCGCAAGGGGGTTCAGAAAAATGCGGCCCCGGGTTTCAAAAAATGGGCAGTCCCGTCTGAAACTCCCGGCTAAAAGCCTGACAAGAATTAAGTTAATCTTAATAATATATTTTTATATATTATTAAGATTATATTTTCAACAAGTTGTAGATTTGATGGGACTCCGCATTATTTACAGAAAGCAGCAAGTAACGAGTAGCGCTAAGCAAAAAAGCTTGAAAATGACTCGTATCGAATAATATAGTTTTTTACTATCCTACTCCCTCTTATGGCCGCGCTACCTCATCGCGGCGCAGCTCGCGGCGCAGTAGCCGCAGCAGCTGATAGCGCTGGTGGGCCGCATCATAGCGCAGGGCCACGCCGGTGCCGGTGCTGGGCCACACGCCGGCCGCGCCGGGGCTGCCGGCACCGGCGCCCAGCGCACGGCCCTGGCCGTCGAACAACGATACCTGCCCCGGCTGCGGCTCGGAGAGAGCCAGCACCTGCCCCCCGCCCGTACTACCGAAGTCGAACCATTGCACCGGCTTTGGACCGGAGGTAAGCAGCTGGCGGCTCAGCAGCGGCACCACCCCGGTGGGGCTGAATACATCGAGCTGGCCGCCATCCTGGCGCACCACCACAAACGAGCCGGCACGGCCCTCGGCCTCCGGCACGAGCCGGAAGCTGGCCGTACGGCTCCAGGTAGCAACGCGCCGGCGGGCTGTGATGTCGCCGCTGAGGGTAATAGTAAGCAGTTCGCCGTGCTGATTGACAACCCGCAGCTGGCTGCGGGCCAGCGTACTACCGGCCGTAGTGAGCAGTGGACCTTCGAGCCGCGCCCCGGCGCTGACGGGAAAGCCCGGAAAGCGCCCCCCCGCCTGGTCGAAGGCATACACGTAGCCATTGCGCAGGGCAGCCACTACCACGTCGCGGCCCCCTACGGTAAGCAAGACCGGCGGGCCGGCCAGGGGTGCTTCGAGCCGGTGGGGCCAGCCGGGGTAGCGGCGGCCATTGGTATCAAACAGCAGCAGGTCGTTGGCCGTTGTGGCCACCAGCACCCGGGAAGACGTGCCCGCCACTACGGCGGCAACGGCAGCGGTATCGGGCAGGTTGAAGGGGAAGCCGGCCGCCTCCCGGCCATCGACCGGGCTAAGCCAGTGGAGGCGGTGCGCCGTGGCCAGCAGCAGCCGCCCGCGCAGCAGGCGCGGCCCGGAGCCCACTACGGGGCCCGGCAGGGTATCGACCCACGCCCGGTTGGTGGTGCCGGCGGGCAGCAGGCGCAGCTGCCCCAGCGAGTCGGCCACTACGATGGGAGACGCCAGCGAGCCATCGGCAGTCGGCACGGCGGGCAGCAGCACCGGCTGGCCGGCCAGCACGGCGGGGAAGCGCAGGCGCGCGCTGCTGCCCGCCGCGGCCGAGTCGGGCGTAAGGGCCTGGCCGGGGCGGCGCAGTACCAGCTGCGCAAAATACTGGCTGCCGGGCTCAAAGGCCACCCGAAGCTCCTCGGCGGGCTGCTCGGGCGGCACCAGCTGCCAGGCTACCTGCGAAAAGTAGCGCAGTAAGCTTTCGTTGCGCAGCAGGCCGGCCCGGCGCTCTTCGGCCAGGTTGCCGAGCAGGGCATTCCAGCCCTGGCGCACATCGGCCAGCAGGGAGAGGCGGGCCAGCGGCAGCATTTGCTGCAGCAGCGCCACCTGCGTGGCCGAGCGGCTCCACACCTGCCCGGCCGCTACTTCGGCGAGGTAGGCGCGCAGGCCAGCGTTATCGCTCAGCACCAGGTAGCTGCCAACCAGCGCCGTACTCAGGGGCGCGGCAGGTTCGCCCGCGGGCCGAGCCGCCGCTAACGGTCCCAAGAGCTGGTCGGCGGCGAAGCCTGCCTCGTACTGCTCATAGGGCCCCACCCTGCTGAATGCCGGCGAAGCCCCGCCCAAGCGGCGCAGCCGGGCCAGCCAGCGAGCCGCACGGCCCGGCACCGGGCTGCGCACCAGCCACAGCCGCACGGGCGCCACTCCGGGCGCGGGCGCCGCCAGGTAAGCCAGGGTAGCACCTGGCGTAAGGGAAGCGCGCAGGCTGTCGAGGGCCTGCCTGGTGGCCCGCGCAGTATCGGCGGCCAAGGCCGGGGGCCGGGCCAGCTGCCCGGCCACGGCTACCACCAGGGCCGTGCGCAGGGGCAGCACATCGGCAAGTGCGCGCAAGGGCTGGGCGGGCTGGCCGCGCAGCTGCTGCTGCCAGGAGTTGGCGGCCGTTTCGGGGTTGGCAAAGCCGGTGAGGGTAAGCTGGCCGGGGCCGAATTTCAGGCCCAGCAGGCCTTCGTGAGCCAGCACCAGGGCCTGGTCGAGCAAAGCGTGGGTACCCGGCTGAAAAAGCACATCGAGCAGCCCCGGCAGCCGGCGAAAGTTAACGAGCAGAGTGGCATCCACATCGCGCAGGCGCAGCAGGTCGGTAGTGCCGAAGCCCGCGTGCACGGTCGGCGAATCGGGGTGGCGCAGGCGATTGACTACCGCCTCTACCAGCGGCGCGCAAGTGCTCATCAACAAGTGATTGCGGTAATTGAGCACCGTGAGCCGGCCGCCCTGCCGGGCCGTCAGCTCCTGCAGCTCATAGCCCTCGTAGTCGCGGGTGCCCAAGGTGTAGCGCGGGTCGCGCCCCAGCGTTTCGAGCAGGCCCCGCGCCTGCCGGTACTCGCGTACATTGGCCAGCGGCACCTGATAAAGCGCATCGACCTGCCCCGGCCCGGTGAGGTGCAGCGAGGTCAGCACCAGCTTGCGGCCCAGCAGGGCCAGCAAGCCGCGCTGCCGGCCCGCGAGCGGACTTACGGGCCGCCCGCCGTTGTCGAGGCTGTCGGCCAGGGCCAGCTGACCGGCTACCTGCTGAAAATATCTAACGCCGGTAATATTGTCCCACACGCCGGCCTCCTGCAAGTGCTGCACCAGGGCGGCGTGGTCGCGGGTGGCCAGCACCAGCACCGCATCGTCGGGCACCAGGGCGTAGGGGTCAATGGGCCGGGCGGCCAGCGTGCGGCGGTAATAAACGTAGGTAGCCAGCGAGAGCAGCACCACCATCGCTACCAACAGGGCCAGAAGCTTGCGGGACATGAAGGCAAAAGTAGGCGGCCGGGCCCCAAGCTACCGTACTCCGGCGGGTAGGCCATTCTTTTTACACCACCCGCTCGCTCGGGCAGGCTAAGCTCGTGAAAAGACCCAGAAGCGTAGCGGGCACCGCTCCAAAAAGCATAAAAAATGCGGGCAAATGCAGGAGCAGCCTGCCCGGTTGCCGGCAGTATCAGACGTGGTGCCGTTTCTTTGGCAAAAAACTGCCCATACTCCTGCTTTTATGGCCGAAACCTTACCCCCCTCCTCTACCGACGCTGCGCCCGGCCACTTCCGCCGCGCCCTTACGCTGTTCGATGCCGTAATGCTCGTGACGGGCTCCATGATTGGCTCGGGCATCTTCCTCGTGTCGGCCGATATTGCCCGGCAGGTGGGCTCAGCGGGCTGGCTGCTGGTAGTTTGGCTGCTCACGGGCCTCATCACCATGGCCGGCGCCATCAGCTACGGCGAGCTGGCGGCCATGTTCCCCAAGGTGGGCGGGCAGTATGTGTATTTGCGCGAAGCCTTTGGCAAGCTGGTAGCTTTCCTGTACGGCTGGACGCTTTTCCTCGTGATTCAGACCGGCGTAATTGCCGCCGTAGCCGTGGCCTTTGCCAAGTTTACGGGCGTGCTTCGGCCCTGGTTCTCCGTTAAAAACGTGCTGTTCAGCATTGGGCCGTTTCCGTTCAGCTCGGTGCAGCTGCTGGCCATTCTGCTCATTGTGGGCATCACGGCCATCAATGCGCGCGGGGTGCGGGCCGGCAAGCTTATTCAGAATGTGCTGAGCTCGACCAAGCTCGTGGCGCTGGCGCTGCTTATTCTCTTTGGCCTGTTTCTGGGCCTGAATGCCGACGCCGTGCAGGCCAATTTTCACGACCTGTGGCACGCCACGCGCTCGCCGGCACCGGGGGCCACCGGCGGCATCGTGCCGCTGGGCACCGGCAGCCTGGTTATCGCCATTGGCATGGCCATGACCGGCTCGCTGTTTTCGTCCGACTCGTGGAACAACATCGGCTTCGCGGGCGAGGAAATCCAGAACCCCGAGCGCACGCTGGTGCGCAGCATGGCCCTGGGCACCGCCATCGTCACGGCCCTCTATATTTTAATCAACGTGGTGTACCTGCTGGTGCTGCCGCTTAAAGGCTCGCCCGAGGCCGCGACGCTGGCCGGCCGCGGCATTCAGTACGCCGCCGACGACCGCGTGGCTACCGCCGTGGCCGAGTCGGTGATGGGCACGGCCGGCGCATACGTGCTGGCTATCCTTATCATGCTCAGCACCTTTGGGGCCAACAATGGCATTATTCTGAGTGGCGCCCGGGCCTATTATGCTATGGCGAAAGACGGTCTGTTTTTTCCCTCGCTGGCCACGCTCAACAAGGCCGGCGTACCGGGCCGGGCGCTGTGGGCCCAGTGCCTGTGGGCCTGCCTGCTGTGCCTGAGCGGCAGCTACGGGCAGCTGCTCAACTACGTCATGTTTTCGGTTATCCTGTTCTACCTTATTACGATAATCGGCATTTTCGTGCTGCGCCGCACCCGGCCCGACGCGCCCCGCCCCTACCGCGCCTGGGGCTACCCGGTGCTGCCGGGCCTCTACGTGGTGCTGGCTTCGGCCTTCTGCGTTATCCTGCTCATCGCGCCCGACACGGCCGAATACTCGCGCTACGGCCTGGGCCTGGTAGCGCTGGGGCTGCCGGTGTACTGGCTGTTTCGCCAGCGGCTGCGGTAAGAAGGAACAAAGGGAAGCGCTAACATCAGAGTAATCTGTCTGTTAGCGCTTCCCTTTCAGGCAACAGGTAAGGTGCCACCTTGGCAACCGCACTGGTTTTTTCTACTGCCGGCCACGGCGGCCGGCTTTTTTGCTGCTGGGTGAGGGCAGCAGCGTAACCGTCAGGGGCTGGCCATCGCGGCTGCTGATGGTTTCGTCTTCGTAGCCTCCGTAGCCGATTAGGAAGGTATTTTCGCCATTGGGTACTTCCAGCGTGTAGCTGCCGTTGGCGTCGGTGCTGGTGCCTTTACTGCTGCCGCGCAGCAGCACGGTAGCCCCAACCAGGGGCCGGCCATTTTCGTCGAGCACCCGCCCGGCCTGGGTGCGCGTGGCCGGCGGCGCCGGGGCGGCTACCAGCTCGGGGGCCGGCGCCGGGGCGGCCTCGGCCACTACCGGCGCGGGCAGCGGCGCCACGGGCTTTACGGCCCGCGGCTTGGCAAGCTTCCCTTTAAGCTGCTCTTTCCCGCTGGCCGCCTTAGGGGTGGCTGCTACCGGAGCCGGCAGTGGGGCCGCAACGTTGGCTAAGGCGGGGGCAGTGATGGCCGGCGCAGTAGCAGCGGTTTCCGGGGTGGGGCTACAGCCCGCCAGACCGGCCGCCAGCAGCAGGCCGGCCAAGCTCCGCCCCCAACGCAGATAAGGCCGGTCTGGCAGAAGAGAAAGCGGCTTCAGGCCCGATAAACTTGTTGCAGTAAAAACAGAATTCATTGTGAAGAACAAATAAGGTGCGGCAAGATAAGCGGCGCCTTCACAACGACAAGCAGCTAAATTCCTTTTCTATAAAAGCTGGCCTCCTGGCCGCCGGCCAGGGAGGCCGGCAGCCAGGAGGCCTGACTGCTTAAATAGTAAGAATTTTCTATTTACTGGTCTCGTCCTGGGGCCGCAGTACCGAGCCGCTGGTGTGGTTATCGCCCAGCTTCTGCTCGTGCATCCGCACGCCCTCACCCTGCTCGTCGAGCTCGTAGCTGCCTTCTTCCGTAAAGCCGGGGCCCTGGGCCTGCTCGCCGGCCGAGGTGTGGTTGTTGCCCCCCTGCGGCTCGGTTTCGGAGCCCCCGATGTGCAGGTTGGCCAGCTGGTCTTTCTGGTCGCTGCGCTGGGTGTAGCCATTGGCACCAACGTTGCGGTGGGCCGTGGCATCGTCGCTGGCTTTGTTGTTGCTCTGGTCCTGCTGGTAATCGCGCTGCCGGGCCAGCTCCTCGTTGCCCGGGCCCACGCTGTTGGTAGGGTTCTGATTCGGGGCATCCTTCTGCTGGCCGCCAGGAATAGCCTTAGCAGCATCTTCTTCGAAAAGCTCGTCGCTGAGTATCATAAAAGTCGGGGTGGGTAAGTACTAAATTTGCGCGCTGAAATCACGGCGGCCGTTGGTGTCGGACCACCGCACATCGGCAGGCATCGGTCCTGGGTTGTACGCGTGGCCCGGCCCTAAGTTTGGCCCTGCCCGTAGCGGCGGCAGTTTCTTTGTGCCGGCCCTGCCGCTTTTCTGCCTTGCTTATGGATTTTACCAAGCTCTATCGCCCCAGCCGGTTCAACTCCTGGCAGTTTATCGCCTTCACCGGCCTGCTCATGAGCGGCGGGGCCGAGCTGCTTATTCGCTACCTGGTGCGCCGGCCGCTGCCCGCCGGCTACGGCTGGCTCTACCTATGCTGGGCCACCCTGTTCGTAACCGGAGCCCTGGTCAACCTGTTTGGCAGGCCCCCGGAGCCGGGTCATCATCACCATCACTAAGTGAGGGGCCTATGGGGAAACAGCCTTACTTCTCCTCTGCCTGATAACTCTGCCCTGGCCATCGGACGTATAGCGGTGTCTGCCGGGGTGGTTGGCGGCTTCGTCTTTTAGCAGGCGGGCGGCCCGACCCGGCGCTACGGCTTTACGTTATATACGCATGACTACTCGATTACCAGGCCTCGCGGCCGGGCTGCTGGCCCTACTGAGCGTGGCGGCCTGCGGCTCTAAAAAAGATACTTCTGCTGCGGATGGCAAGGGCGGCAAAGGGGGCAAGGATGGCGGCCCCCAGCCCATCAAGGACTATCCCGTACTGGTGGTGCGGCCCGATACGGTTACGCTTTTCCAGGATTACCCGGCCACGATTCAGGGGCAGCAGAACGTCGAGATTCGGCCCAAGGTAGATGGCTTTGTAGAAGCTATTTACGTGGATGAGGGGGCCAGCGTGCGCAAGGGCCAGAAGCTGTTTCACATCAGCGCCCCGCAGTACGAGCAGGCCGTTCGCACGGCGCAGGCCGGCATCAAAACCGCCCAGGCCGACGTGGACGCCGCCCGCATGGGAGTAAACAAGGTGCAGCCGCTGGTGGCCCGCAATATTATCAGCAAGTATGAGCTGGAGGGGGCCCAATATACTTTGGAATCGAAGGTAGCGGCCTTGGCGCAGGCCCAGGCCACCCTGTCCAATGCCAATACCAATCTGGCTTATACTACCATTACGAGTCCGGTAACCGGCATCATGGGCTCGATTCCGAATAAAATCGGCAGCCTGGTGAGCAGCACCTCCACCGACCCGCTCACCACTATATCAAGTATTGGCAATGTTTATGCCTACTTCTCGCTCAGCGAGAAAGCGTTGCTCAACTTTGCCCGCCGACGCCCCGGCAACACCCTGCAAGACAAGCTGGCCCACGTGCCCGATGTGCGCCTGGTACTGGCCGATGGCAGCGTGTACCCATACACCGGCCGCGTCGAAACGGCTATCGGTCAGATAAATACCGAAACCGGGGCCAGTAGCTTCCGGGCTACGTTTCCCAACCCGCAGGGCTTGTTGCGCAGCGGCAGCAGCGGCTCGGTGCGCACGATGCAACCCATGCAAAATGCGCTTATCATTCCGCAGAGTGCCACCTACGAGCTTCAGGGTAAGCGCTTTGCCTACGTAGTGGGCCAGGATACGGCGGCCCACGCCGTAGCCCTCACGGTAGTGCCCACGCCCGACGGAACCTCCTTCGTGGTGCAAAAGGGCCTGAAAGCCGGTCAGCGCGTGGTGCTGGAGGGCATCAGCGGGCTCAAGGAAGGCATGAAAATCAGGCCCAGGGTGGTGAAGAAAGCCCGGACCGATATGGCAGGCTAGGGTTCAGTTAACGGCGAACCAGCCCTGGTTCACTGGCAGGGGCTCCGTTAAGTGAGAAAGGCTACTTGTTAAATGAGATTTATATGCTGAAAATATTCATCGAGCGCCCCGTGCTCTCCACCGTTATCTCGGTTATTATCGTGCTGCTGGGCGTGCTGGGACTACTGTCGCTGCCCATAGCGCAATATCCGGATATTTCGCCGCCCACGGTGCAGGTATCGGCCAGCTACGCAGGGGCCAACGCCGACGTGGTGCTCAAAAGCGTGCTGGTGCCGCTCGAAGAGCAGATAAACGGCGTGGAGGGCATGACGTACATGACCTCTTCGGCTACCAATACCGGCTCGGGGTCTATTCAGGTATATTTCAACGTGGGCACCAACCCCGACCAGGCCGCCGTCGATGTGCAGAACCGCGTGGCCAGCGCTACCAGCCTGCTGCCGCAGGAAGTAACCCTGGCCGGCGTAACGGTGCGCAAGCAGCAGAGCAGCAACCTGTTGATTTTTGCGCTCTACAGCGATAACCCGGCCTACGACCAGACCTTTTTGCAGAACTACGCGCTCATCAACATTGTGCCCCAGCTCCAGCGGGTCAATGGTGTAGGGGCGGCCAATGCTTTCGGCTCGCGCAATTATGCCATGCGGGTGTGGCTCAAGCCCGACGTGATGGCTATCTACGGCCTCACGCCCGCCGACATCACGGCCGCGCTGGCCGACCAGAACGTGGAGGCCGCGCCCGGCCAGTTTGGCCAGAACAGCGACCAGAGCTTTCAGTACGTTATCAAGTATACCGGCAAGCTGGTGACGGAAGAGCAGTTTGGCAACATCGTGCTCAAGGGCACCTCGCAGGGCCAGCTGCTGCACCTCAAAGATGTGGCCCGCATTGAGCTGGGCGCGCAGGACTACGCCAGCAACAGCGCCACGTTTGGCAAGCCTTCGGTAGGCATCTCGGTGAACCAGACGCCGGGCTCCAACGCCCGCGATGTTATCCAAAAGTCAATCGCCGTGCTGGCTACTGCCGAGAAGTCGTTTCCGGCCGGCATTCACTACACCAACCTGGTGAACATCAACGACTTTTTGGATGCCTCCATCGACAAGGTACTCCACACCCTGTTCGAGTGCTTTGCGCTGGTGTTCCTGGTAATCTTTATCTTCCTGCAGGATTTTCGCTCCACGATTATTCACGGCGTGTCGGTGCCGGTATCCATTATCGGCACCTTCTTCTTTCTCAAGGTTTTTGGCTACAGTATCAATCTGCTAACGCTCTTCGCCCTGGTGCTGGCCATCGGCATTGTGGTCGACGATGCGATTGTGGTGGTCGAGGCCGTGCACGCCAAGCTTGAAAGCGGCTACACCTCGCCGCGCCGGGCGGCCATCGACGCCATGAGCGAGATAACCGGCGCTATCGTGAGCATCACGCTGGTGATGGCGGCCGTGTTTTTGCCGGTCACGTTTATCACCGGCTCGGTGGGCGTGTTCTACAAGCAGTTCGGCATTACCCTGGCGGTGGCCATTCTGATTTCGGCTATCAACGCCCTGACGCTGTGCCCGGCGCTGGCCGCCCTTTTCCTGCTGCCGCCCCACCACGAGGAAGCGAAAAACGCCCCCAAAAAGACGCTTATGCAGCGCTTCAGTGTTTCGTTTAACGCGGCCTATGATGCGCTGGTAGCCAAGTATACGCGGGTAGTAGAGTTTCTGATGGGACGCAAGTGGCTGGCTCTTATTGGGGTAGCCGGCTTTGCGGTAGGCCTCTACGTGCTGATGACGAGCACCCCAAGCAGCTTCGTGCCCAACGAGGACATGGGCACCATCTTCGTCAACGTAAGCCTGCCGCCGGCTTCTACCCTGGAGCGCACGACGGCCGTGAATAATGAGGTCGATAGCCTGATTCGGAAGATACCGGCCGTGCTGGGCACGCTGCGCATCACGGGCCAGAACTTCCTGGCCGGGCAGGGCAGCGCCTACGGCATGGTTATCGTGCGGCTCAAGCCCTGGGACCAGCGCAAGGACATGAACAACGAGGCAGTTATCAAGAAGATAACCCAGCTCACGGCCCACATCCGGGCCGGTGATATCCGCAGCAACTCGCAGCCGACCATCACGGGCTTTGGGCAAACAGGCGGCTTCACGTTTCAGCTCCAGGACCGGGGCGGGCACACCACGGCCGAGTTTTACAAGGTGGCGCAGGACTTTCTGGCGGCCCTCAACCAGCGGCCCGAGATTCAGTATGCGTCCACGGCTTTCAACCCCGGCTTTCCGCAGTATGAGCTGAGCATCAACGTGGCCAAGGTGAAAGAGGCAGGTCTGACTGAAGCCAATATTCTGAATGCCATGCAGGTGTATTACGGCGGCTCGTACGCATCCAACTTCAACCAGTTTGGCAAGCAGTACCGGGTAATGGTGCAGGCCGACAGCAGCTACCGCGCCAGCCCGGCTGGGTTGAACAAGATATTCGTGCGTAATGCCACCGGGGCCATGGCGCCCATCACCGAATTTGTTACGCTGAAGCGCGTTTTCGGCCCCGAGAGCTTGTCGCGCTTCAACCTGTTTACGGCCATCTCGGTCAATGGCTCGCCCAAGGAGGGTGTCAGCTCGGGGCAGGCGCTGGTAGCCATTCAGGAAGTAGCGGCGCAAAAGCTACCGGCCGGCTACGGCTTCGAGTTTTCGGGCATCAGCCGCGAAGAGCAGGGCAGCGGCAAGCAGTCGCTCTACATCTTTGCGCTCTCGCTGGTCTTCGTGTATCTGCTGCTGAGTGCGCAGTACGAGAGCTACATCCTGCCATTTGCGGTGCTGCTTTCCATTCCGATTGGCCTGAGCGGCACCTACTTGTTTGCCAAGCTTTTCGGCATCGACAACAATATCTACCTGCAGATTTCGGTGATTATGCTCATCGGGCTGCTGGCCAAGAACGCCATTCTGATAATTGAGTTTTCGCTCTCACGTCGGCGCGGCGGCGGCATGAGTATCACCGAAGCCGCGCTGGAAGGAGCCAAAGCCCGCCTGCGCCCCATTCTGATGACCTCCTTTGCCTTTGTATTTGGCCTGATGCCGCTGCTGTTTGCAAGTGGCGCGGGGGCCAACGGTAACCGGAGTATCGGCGCGGGGGCCATCGGCGGCATGCTGTTTGGCACGCTGGTCGGGGTGTTTTTTGTCCCGGTGCTGTTCATGATTTTTGAGGGCTTGCAGGAAAGCATCAGCGGTCCGCCCAAAACGCAGGAACAGATTGAGCAGGAAGAGGCGGAGGGTGGTGCTCCCAAAAAAGATGCCGGCGAGCAGAAGCCCGACGGGAAGAAGCCCGACGAGCAAAAGCCGGAAGAAAAACCTGCAGTGCAGCCCGCAATGGCTTAGCCCCGGCTCCCCATGGCCAGCACCCGGCGGCCCGGCGGCCGCGTATAAGCCTCAGAATTACCTCCTAATGACTTGCACTAATTTATATCGGCTATCCTTGTCCGGGCTTTTGCTCGCAGCCAGCAGCTGCGGCATTCTGCACCCCTATAGCCGGCCCGATACTGCTACTACCGGCCTCTACCGCGACGCGGCCACTACCGATACGACCACCCTGGCCTCGCGGCCCTGGCAGCAGCTCTTTACCGACCCCCAGCTGCAAAAGCTTATTACGGAGGGCCTGGCCAACAACCGCAACCTGCAAGTGGCCGATGCCCGCATTGCCCAGGCGCAGGCGCTGCTTGCCCAAAGCCGGGCTGCCTTTCTGCCCAGCCTCAACGGGCGGGCCACTACTACCCTCTCGCGGGTAGGCGGCGCTTTTGTAGGCACCAGCACCGGTAGCAGCACAACCACTACGGGAGGAACCACGGGCGGCACTACCGGCGGCACCACGGGCGGCGGTACTACCGGCGGGGGCACTACCGGGGGCGGCACTACCGGCGGGGGGACCACCGGGGGAGGCACTACTACGGGTGGCGGCACCACTGGCGGCACAACTACGGGCGGCACCACCAGCGGCACGACAACCACCGACCAGTCTATCGTAACGGGTGGCGGAGCGGCTCACCAATATTTACTGGGTCTGAGCAGCAGTTGGGAGGCCGATGTGTGGGGCAAGCTCCGCAGTACCAAGCGCTCGTACGCAGCCTATGTGCTCCAGAGCGAGGCCTACCGGCGCGTGGTGCTCACGCAGCTTATTGCCGATATTGCCGACAACTACTACTCCCTGCTGGCGCTCGATGCCCAGCTCGAAATCACCCGCCAGACGGTCCAGAACCGCATTCAGGACGTGGAGGTGATGAAGCTGCTGCTGGAAGGCGACGTGGTAACCGGGGCGGCCGTGGTCCAAAGCGAGGCGCAGCGCTACGCCGTGGAAGTCACAATTCCGGACCTGGAACGCAACATTCGCGAAACCGAAAACCTGCTGGCTACCCTGCTGGGCCGCACACCCGGGCCCATTGAGCGCGGTACGCTGGCCGGGCAGGATGCTTCGCCGGCCCTGCTGACGGGCGTGCCCGGCCAGCTGCTGCGCAACCGCCCCGACGTGCAGCAGGCCGAGTATACGTTTGAGTCGACCTTCGAGCAAACCAACGCGGCGCGGACTTACTTCTACCCCAGCTTTACCATTACGGCCAACGGCGGCCTCACCAGCACGACTATCCAGAACCTGTTCTCGCCCACGGCCATCTTCGCCAGCGTGGTGGGCGGCCTGGCCCAGCCCGTGTTCAACCAGGGCATCAACCGCCTGCGGCTGGCTCGCTCGCAAGCCTTGCAGCAGGAATACCTATACACGTATCAGCAAACGATGTTCACGGCCGGGCAGGAGGTTTCCAACGCCCTCTTTGCCTACCAGAGCGCCACTGAAAAAGCCCGCATCCGGGCCCAGCAGCTCGACGCGCTCAACAAAGCCGTGGACTACACCCACGAGCTGCTGCGCGCCGGCTTCGCCAACTATACCGAGGTGCTCACGGCTCAGCAGAGCCTACTGCAGGCCCAGCTCAGCGGTGTAAACGACCAGCTGCAGCAGCGCCAGGCCGTTACTAACCTCTACCACGCGCTGGGCGGCGGTTGGCGGTAGTCAGGCTTTGCTTGCTGAGGGGCGGAACAGAATTTTCAGTGGTATTTAAAAACGCCAACTTTGCAGTAAGCTCCACTGGGAAAATCTTTACATAATGGCCGCTTCTCGTACAAGTCTTGGAAAAGTAGTGGGTTTGAACTGCCTGCCGGGGCGCGGCCGGCGGGCTACTTTGGGGGAGGAGGGCGAATGTGCGGCATTTCCAAGACACTTCCCATTATACCTTTCCTAAACCGACCGCCCTAATTTTTAGACAAGCGCTCAATACGCACAAATTCAACCCGCTTGCCTGGGCTTTTTCGGTATTCTAGTACCTCCCGGCCAGGGCAAAATTCTCCGAATGTGAACGAAGGATTACTCTCGACAATAGCTTCTTTGATGCCATCACGGTTTAAATCCTTGAAGTAAAGCTCGCCGTAGTCCGCACCGATGCTTGGTCCAAGCGCGACGCGGTGGTCGCTTGCCAGTACGGGGCTAAAGGTCACATACCGGTCTCCCGCACCTGGGTAGTCTTTGACCCATTCGACGCCCTCGTAAGGATTGCGGGAGGCAGAAGTAAAGTATAGGCTCACCACAACCAGCAGCGCGACCAACAATAAGTATTTTAAAACTGGCCTTTTCATCTTGCTAGGGGAGCATGGTTAGTGCTGGCAAAACTGCTACGCAAATCAGACTGGCTACAAGTCAGAGCACTACACGGCTTCCCCTTAGAACGTCTAGTCAAATAGTAATTCAGGTAGGCACTGTAGCTTTTACATACTGTAAACCACCATTTCCAACACGTAAAACCCACCCTTACCAAACAGCTCTCCCTTACTATTTCGGCGCGGGCAGGGGCTTTTCGGGCTCGCCCAGCTGCCGGAAATAATGCTTGAAAAACACCAGCAGCAGGGTGAAAAACAGGTTTATGCCGTTGCCGAACAATATGGGCGTATTATGCTCATAGGCGCCGTACACCAGCCAAAGCACCATGCTACTGGCTCCCACGGCCAGCATGGGCCCGCTCAGGCCATTGGCCGAGCGCGTTTGCCAGGTATGTACGACCTGCGGAAAAAACGTAAGGGCCGATAGCGCGGCGGCTACCAGCCCAATATCACTGATGAGGCTAACGGAAGGCTGCATAGCTGCCTGATACGCAAGCCAGCCCTGCGTGGTAGCAATACGCTATTGCGCCGCCAGCCCGCGCAGCACCTCCTTAGTCTTGCTTACGTGGTCGGTTGCGCCACTTAGCGAATTAAATATATAGGCAATTTTACCTTCTTTATCAAGCACAAACGTGACGCGGCCGGGCAGCAAGCCCAGCAGCGCGCGGGGCACCTCGTACTGCTTGCGCAACTGCCCGCCCGTATCGGCCAGCAGCGGGAAAGGCAGGCGGTGCTTCTGGCTGAATTTCCGGTGTGAAGCTTCACTATCGGAGCTGATGCCCACCACTACCGCCCCCAAATCCAGGAAATAGGCATACTGGTCGCGGAAGGCGCAGGCCTCGGCCGTGCAGCCGGGCGTATCGTCTTTGGGATAGAAATACAGCACTACCGGCTTCCCACGCTGGGCCGCCAGGTGAAACATGTCGCCTTTATCAGTAAGGAGGGAAAAGTCGGGAGCCTGATTGCCGAGCTGAAGCATTTTTTCAGTGAACAGTAAGTAGTGAGTAAGGAACAGGTAGAATGTCTATTGTTCTCTACTAGAGTTGTTTCGGAGACAGTGTAGGTGTAGCGTGGCTTCTGCGAATCCGCGCGTGAATGGTACTCGAACAGCCCACGCGCGGATTCGCAGAAGCCACGCTACTTCCACGTTGTACCCTGAGCGCGAAACCGCTCTAGCGCACATTTTAGGTCAGGGTACAAGGCGGGCAGCCGACTAAAAGCCGGCTGCCCACGCCAACCAATCTGTACCCGACCCGAAACTTGGGCTACTTACTTCGTCAGCCAGCCGTTGGCATCCATCCAGTTCTGGAGGAGGTCCATCCACTGGCCTTTGGTGGTTTTGTTGTTCATGCCGAAGCCGTGGCCGCCGTGCGGGTAGATGTGCAATTCGGCGGGCACCCCGTGGCGGTGCAGCGCCTGGTAAAACACCAGGCTGTTTTGAACGGGCACCGTTTTGTCGTCTTCGGCGTGTACGATAAAGGTGGGCGGCGTTTGGGCACTCACGTTCAGCTCAGCCGAGTAGTGGCGCACCTGCTCAGGGCTGGGCGTAGTGCCGAGCAGATTATCACGCGAGTTTTTGTGCATAAGGCTGTCGGTGAAGCTGATAACCGGGTAAAGCAGCACCAGAAATGCGGGTCGGACCGACCCTGGGCCGGGGTTATCGCCCACGGGGCGGGCAAAGTGCGTGCCCGCCATAGCCGCCAGGTGGCCGCCGGCCGAGAAGCCCATCAGGCCGATGCGCTCCGGGTTAAGATTATACTTGGGCGCCAGCTGGCGCACCAGGCGCAGGGCCTGCTGCACATCGAGCAGCGGGGCAATGGTTTTATCGGGCTGGCTCTGGGCATTGGGCAGGCGGTATTTCAGCACGAAGGCCGCTACGCCCAGGTCGTTGAGGCGCTTGGCCACGTCGTAGCCCTCGTGGTCGATGGCCAGCCGCCCATAGCCGCCGCCGGGGCAAATAATAACCGACGTGCCAGTGGCCTTGGTGCGGTCGGGCATAAAGACCGTCAGCGTGGGCTGAATAACGTTGGAGATGCGCACGCCCACGCTCTCGGTCACGCTCGTTTCCTGCACCTGGCTGGGCTTGGAATCGGGGATGGAGCCGCTGTAGAGCGGCAGTACCGGCGCGGCCGTTCCGGCGGCAGTGGCCTGCGCCCAAAGGTTGGTCGAAGCTGTCAGGGTCAGTAAGCTAACGGCCAGCAGCAGGGAAGTATTTTTCATAAACGAGCAATTAAGTTGGGAAGGTACGCGGCAATAGCGCCGGGGCAGGGGGCGCAGCAGGCGCTTGCCTCCTACCTTTCGGGCATGAAAACGCGCTATTCCGAATTTCGTTTTGCCCGGCCCTGGCCGGTGCTGGCCGCGCTGCTTACCGCCTGCGCGCCGACGGCCAAGCTGCCGACGGTGGCGACGGCCGCCGCACCGGCTGCCCCCGCCACCCCGGCTCCGCCCGACTACCGCGCCCAGGCCGACCAGTTTTTAACCCGGTATACGGCCGAGTACGTGCGGCGCTACACCCAGTCGAGCGAAGCCGAGTGGACCAGCAACACCCACATCGTGCCCGGCGACACCACCAACGCCGGCCGCACCGGCCGCGCCAACGAACGCATGGCCGCCTTCGCCGGCAGCGCCGACAATATTAAAGAATTACGCTATTTACTGACTCACAAAGACCAGCTTATCCCGCTGCAGGTCAAGCAGCTCGAAACGGCGCTCTACAACGCCGCCAACTCGCCCCAGACCGTGGCCGACCTCGTAAAGCGCCGCATCAAGGCGGAGGCGGCGCAAACCGAGAAGCTCTACGGCTTCGATTATAAATACGCGGGCAAGAGCGTAACGACCAATGATATTGACGCGCTGCTGCGCACCGAAACCAGCCTGCCGAAGCGCCAGCAAATCTGGGAGGCGAGCAAGGCCATCGGGCCTACGCTCAAGGAAGGGCTGCTCAACCTGCGCGACCTGCGCAACCAGACCGTGCAGGCACTTGGCTACTCCGATTTTTTCGCATACCAGGCCAGCGACTACGGCCTTACCCGCGCGGAAATGATGCAGCTCGTGCACCAGCTCAACACCGAGCTGCGCCCGCTCTACCGCGAGCTGCACACCTACGCCCGCTACGAGCTGGCCAAGAAATACCACGCCAAACAGGTGCCCGACTACCTGCCCTCCGATTGGCTGCCCAACCGCTGGGGCCAGGACTGGGGCAGTATGGTGACGGTAAAAGGTGTCAACCTCGACGCGGAAATTGCGAAGAAAGGCTCCGAATGGCCCGTGAAGCAGGCCGAGCGCTTCTACCAGAGTCTGGGATTCCCGGCGCTGCCGGCCAGCTTTTACGAGAAAAGCAGTCTCTATCCGCTGCCCGCCGGCACGCCTTATAAAAAGAACAACCACGCCTCGGCCTGGCACATCGACCTTCAGCACGACGTGCGCAGCCTGATGAGCGTGGAGCCCAACACCGAGTGGTACGAAACGACCCACCATGAGCTGGGTCACATCTATTACTACCTCACTTATACTAACCCCGACGTGCCGCCGCTGCTGCGCCAGGGGGCCAACCGCGCCTACCACGAGGCCATTGGCAGCATGATGGGCCTGGCCGCCCAGCAAAAGCCATTTTTGGTGGGCCTGGGACTGATTGACCCCAAAACCCAGACCGACCAGACCCAGCAATTATTGAAGGAAGCGCTGCAATACGTGCCGTTCATCCCCTTCGCCTCGGGCGTGATGAGCGAGTGGGAGAATGCCTTTTATGCCGAAAACCTGCCCGCCGACCAGCTCAACGCCAAGTGGTGGGCGCTCTGCAAGCAGTACCAGGGCATGGTACCGCCCACTCCGCGCGGCGAAAACTACCTCGACCCGGCTACCAAAACTCACATCAACGACGACCCGGCCCAGTACTACGACTACGCCCTGAGCTACATCATCTTATTCCAGCTCCACGACCACATTGCCCGCAAAATCCTGCACCAGGACCCGCACGCCACCAACTACTACGGCAGCCAGGAGGTCGGCCGGTTTTTGCAGGATATTATGCGGCCCGGCAGCAGCCGCGACTGGCGCACGGTACTCAAGGAAAAAACCGGCGAAGACCTCTCGGCCCGCGCAATGGTCGATTATTTCCAGCCGCTGATGGCGTATTTGAAGGAGCAGAACAAAGGGCGTAAATACACGATGTAATGCAGGACTTACTCTTTACTAAATCAGCACGCAGCAGGTGGAAAATCAGCTTCCATTTGCTGCTGCTCGTGCTGGCAAATCACTGGGCTGGTGCCCAGTCCCTGCCGGCCGCCGCGCCCTTGTGCATCGGCGAAACCTTCACGCTGGCATCGAAAGTGTTGGGTGAAACCCGGCACATCAACGTATACTACCCACCGGTTTACCGCGATTCGGCTACCGTGCGGCTGCCGGTTTTATACATGCCCGATGGCGGCCTGGCCGAAGATTTTCTGCACGTAGCGGGCCTGGTGCAGGTGCTGGTGGGCAATGGCACCATGCGGCCCTTCATTCTGGTGGGCATCGAAAACACGGCCCGGCGCCGTGACCTTACCGGCCCCACTACCCAGGAAGCGGACAGGAAAATCGCGCCCGTCGTGGGCGGCTCGGCCGTGTTTCGGCAGTTTATCCGCCGCGAGCTGATGCCGGCCGTGCGCCAGCGCTACCGCACTACGGCCGAAACGGCCCTGGTCGGCGAGTCGCTGGCCGGGCTATTCACCGTCGAAACCCTGCTGCTCGAGCCCGACCTGTTCGATACGTATCTCGCTTTTGACCCTAGCCTGTGGTGGAACAAGGGCGAGCTGGTAAAACAAGCGGCTGCTATCGTGCCGGCCTACCACGGCCCCGCCAAAACGCTCTACCTGGCCACCAGCAGCCAGGGCGACCTGGCAGGCACGGCCCGGCTCGCTACTCTCCTGCAAGCGCCGGCCCGGCCCGAATTTACCTGCTATTATGAGCCGCTGCCGGCCGAAACGCACGCTACTATTTACCATCCGGCCGCGCTGCGCGGCTTTCGCCTGGTGCTGAAGCCCCGGCCTGTTCCGGCCAAAAAGTAGCTATTGACCTGATTATCTGCTCCCTGAACCCCAGCCTGGAGCAAGATACAGGATTGGCGTTCAGACAAAGCAGAGGCGCGGTTAATATAGTTAATTAACTATATTAACCGCGCCTCTTTACGCTACCGATAGCCCGGACCCGGGCGGTTGCTAATAGTTTGCCTCGCTGCCCGGTAAGTCAATCAGGATAAACTGGGCATCTTTGGTGGCTTCAATTTCGAGCACGTCTTCGGCGTCGATGCGGGCCTGGTCGCTGGTGCCCAGCTCGACGCCATTCACATAAATGCTGCCCTGCTTTACGTAAATAAACGTGAGGCGGATAGGAAAGGTCTTAAAGGTCAGCTTTTTGCCGCAATCCAGGTTGCTCCAGTAAATGGTACTGTTCGAGTTCATGTACACCACGTCTTCGAGCACGCGCTGGCCGGTTACGAGCGGCACCAGCTCATTTTTCTTGCCTTTCAAAAAGCCCAGGTCTTTCTGCTCGTAGCTGGGCGCGAGCCCTTTCTGGCTGGGAATAAACCAGAGCTGATACAGATGCAGGGGCTTATTCTGGCGGTTCATCTCGCTGTGGGCCACGCCGGTACCGGCCGTCATGCGCTGCACCTCGCCCGCCGGAATGGCCGTTTGGTTGCCCATGGTATCCTCGTGGCTGACTTCGCCCTCGAGCACCAGCGTTACAATTTCCATCTCGGAGTGCGGGTGCTGTGGAAAGCCATTTTGCGGGGCCACGGTATCGTCGTTGAACACCCGCAGCGGACCGAAGTGCATGTTATTCCGGTCGAAATAATCGGCAAACGAAAACAGGAAATACGAGCTGAGCCAGGCCACGGGAGCAGCATGGTGGCGGTCGGCAGCGGCAATATAGGCTATCATAAGGTCAGAGGAGGGAAAAGGTGTTTGGGATTAGACCGCGTGAAAGTAACGGGCTTAAAACTGCGAAGTCGTTACCGGGGTTGCCCGCCCCGCAGCGGCGGCTATGCGACGAGGCAGGCAGGCGTCTTCTTTTTATCCAAAAATTTTTCTTCCGAAGCAGCTGACCTACCTGCAAACGTTTGTGGAAAGGGAGGTGAGCAAAAAACTTCTTACAGTTCATTTAAAGGCCTAAAAATAGTATAAAAGCCGGTTAATTAGCAGGTCACTTCATGCAACAATCATTTAACAGCCTTTCAGCCTTTGGCAAAAAAAATCCAAATTTTATAGTGGTAAAGCGCGGAATTTCCGTTAACATTGCGGCCTACCTTTCCCACCCAAACCAACATGCTAACACCCCTACCCGGGGCCACGCGCCTGACTGGCGCGCTGGCTCTGCTATTACTAGCGGGCTGCGCCAAGGAGGCGGCAGCCCCCAGCGCCCCGGACACGCCGAGCGCGACTTCTTCCAACGCCTCGGCGGTGCCGGGCACCATGATGCAGGGCTTTTACTGGGACGTGCCCCAGAGCACCAGCGGCCAGACCTGGTGGCAGGTGCTCGGCGGCCAGGCGGCTGAGCTGAGCGCGGCCGGCATCACCGCCATGTGGCTGCCCCCGGCTTATAAAGGCGCGGCCGGCGGCTACGACGACGGCTACGGGGTGTACGACCGCTACGACCTGGGCGAGTTCAACCAGAAAGGCTCGGTGGCCACCCGCTACGGCACGCTGGCCCAGCTGCAAAGCTGCGTCTCGGCGCTGCACGGCAAGGGCATCCAGGTCTACGAAGACATGGTCATGAACCACTTCATGGGCGCCGATGCCCAGGAGAGCTTCACCTACAACGGCACCAACTACAACGTCTGGACCAGCTTTACCTACCCGGCCCGGGCCAACAAGTACAGCACTTACCAGTGGCACTACTACAACTTCAACGGGGCCCAGCAGGCCCCGAATAACGGCTGGTACCAGTGGAACCCCTGGGATTTTCAGCCCTACAACAACGGCGACGCCTACGACAACCTCATGGGCTGCGAAGTGCGCTATGCCGACGTGAACCAGGTCAATGAGACGGTGAAGTGGGGCAACTGGATGACCACCACCCTGGGCCTGGACGGCTACCGCATCGACGCCGGCAAGCACATGCTCACTTCTTTTCTCAATACCTGGTTCGACCAGGTGAAGGGCTCGCGCTTTGCCGTGAGTGAAGTATGGTTCAACAGCGTAAGCGAGCTGAACAGCTACGCCTCGGCTACGGGCGGGCGCACGAGCCTGTTCGACGTGCCGCTGCACTACACCTTCAAGGCCATGAGCGATGGTAACGGCTCGTGGGACATGCGCGGGCTCGAGTTTGCCGGCTTCACCGAGTCAAACGGACCGCTGTCAGTGTCGTTCGTCGATAACCACGACACCGATAACCAGGGGGGCTTGTACTCGCCCATCGTCAATCTGAAGATGCTGGCCTACGCCTACATCCTGATGCGCGAGAAGGGCTACCCCTGCGTCTTCTACAAAGACTACTACAACTACGGCCTCGGCGCCCAGATTAAAACCCTGAACCTCATCCGCCAGGCCCACGCCTACGGCTCGGGCTACGAGTATACCAGCGCCGATGACGCCGATGTGTACGCTTACTCGCGCGCCGGTGACGCCAGCCATACCGGCCTGCTCACGCTGCTCAACGACGGCAGCAGCAACGCCACCAAGACGCTCACCACACCCTTCAAAAACGCGACGCTCACCGACCTCACCGGCAACACGGCCGGCACGGTAACCACGGATGCGAATGGCACCGGCACGTTTGCCGTTAACTCGCGCTCCTACGCGGTGTGGGTGCCCCAGCCAACTACGGCCGTAACGTTCAACATCAACTACAGCAACACGGTATCGGGCCAGAACCTGTACATCGTGGGCAGCACCGGCCAGCTTGGCTCCTGGAACACGGCCAACGCCATTCAGCTGAGCGGCGCGGCTTTCCCCAACTGGTCGGTAACCCTGCCCTTGACCGCCGGCATCGGCGTGCAGTACAAGTACTTCCGCAAAGACGGCTCGGGCAATATCCTCTGGGAAAACGACCCCAACAACTCGCTCACGCCAGCCGGCACTACCCAAACGGTAACCGACACCTGGCACTAATTTTTTTACCGGACCGGCAAGTTGCCGGTCCGCTTTTTCTTTTCCCCACCCAATTCTCTTTTTAATGTCTCATTTTTTACGAGGCGCTACCCGCGCATCGCTGGCGGCCACGCTTTTGCTGGCTGCCTGCGCCAAGGAGTCGACGACTCCGACCACTCCCAGCCCTACTGCCTTAAGCAGCAGCAATGCCACTGCCGTCAATGGCGTGATGCTCCAGGGCTTTTACTGGGACGTGCCCCAGAGCACCAGCGGCCAGACCTGGTGGCAGGTGCTCGGCGGCAAAGCCACGGAGTTTAACACCGCCGGCTTTACGGCTGTGTGGCTGCCGCCGGCATACAAAGGCGCGGCCGGCGGCTACGACGACGGCTACGGGGTGTACGACCGCTACGACCTGGGCGAGTTCAACCAGAAAGGCTCGGTGGCCACCCGCTACGGCACGCTGGCCCAGCTGCAAAGCTGCGTCTCGGCGCTGCACGGCAAGGGCATCCAGGTCTACGAAGACATGGTCATGAACCACTTCATGGGCGCCGATGCCCAGGAGAGCTTCACCTACAACGGCACCAACTACAACGTCTGGACCAGCTTTACCTACCCGGCCCGGGCCAACAAGTACAGCACTTACCAGTGGCACTACTACAACTTCAACGGGGCCCAGCAGGCCCCGAATAACGGCTGGTACCAGTGGAACCCCTGGGATTTTCAGCCCTACAACAACGGCGACGCCTACGACAACCTCATGGGCTGCGAAGTGCGCTATGCCGACGTGAACCAGGTCAATGAGACGGTGAAGTGGGGCAACTGGATGACCACCACCCTGGGCCTGGACGGCTACCGCATCGACGCCGGCAAGCACATGCTTACCTCCTTCCTGAACACGTGGTTCGACAACGTGAAAAGCACGCGCTTTGCCGTGAGTGAGGTGTGGTTCAACAGCGTAAGCGAGCTTCAGAGCTATATTTCCTCGACGGGCGGGCGCACGAGCCTGTTTGACGTGCCGCTGCACTACACCTTCAAGGCCATGAGCGATGGTAACGGCTCGTGGGATATGCGCGGGCTCGAGTTTGCCGGCCTCACCGAAGCCGACGGCGTGCACTCCGTGTCGTTCGTTGATAACCACGACACCGACAACCCCGGCGGCTTGTACTCGCCGGTGGCCAACCTCAAGCAGCTGGCCTACGCCTACATCCTGATGCGCGAGAAGGGTTACCCCTGCGTTTTCTACAAAGACTACTACAACTACGGCCTCGGTGCCCAGATTAAAACGTTGATGGGCATTCGCAAGGCCAATGCTTACGGCGCCTCCTACGAATATACCAGCATTGATGATGCCGACTATTACGCTTACTCGCGCGCCGGCGACTCTACCCACAAGGGCCTGATGCTGGTGCTCAACGACGGCGGCAGCACCCAGAGCCGGGGCATTACCTCGCCCTTTAAAAGCGCCACGCTCACCGACAAAACCGGCAACTACAGCGGTACTATCACTACCGATGCCAACGGCTACGGCAACTTCCCGGTCAACAGCCGCAGCTGGTCGGTGTGGGTGCCCAACTAACTGCTCCTGAAGGCGAAAGCATGAGCTACCTATATTAGCCGGCCGTAGCGCAAACTTTCGTGGTTTGCGCTATTCCCCCTGGCTTAAGCTTAGCGACCAAACTGCCCCCTGCCCCCGCCATTTCGGCCGGCAGGGGCAGTTTACGTTATAGTTCAACTTACTTTGCGGCGGCTTCCCACCCACTCACCTCCCCTGCTTCTCTCCATGATTGTTACTACCCCCACGCAAGCTACCCGCCTCGAACACGATTTTCTGGGCGAAATGGCTATTCCGGATAATGTTTACTACGGCATCCAAACCTTAAGAGCATTAGAAAACTTCTATATTACCGGAATACCCATACGCACCGAGCCGCTGTTTGTGCAGGCGCTGGCATTTGTCAAGAAAGGGGCGGCGCTGGCCAACAAGGAGCTGGGCGTGCTCGACCCCACCATTGCCGACTTCATTGCCCGGGCCTGCGACCGCGTGGCCGGCGGCGAGTTCGACAATCAGTTTCTGACCGACATGATTCAGGGCGGGGCCGGCACCTCCGTTAACATGAACGCCAATGAGGTAATTGCCAACGTGGCCCTCGAAATGATGGGTCACCAGAAGGGCGACTACCAGTACTGCCACCCCAACAACCACGTCAACTGCTCGCAAAGCACCAACGACGCCTACCCCACGGCTTTCCGCATTGCGCTCAACAACAAGCTCGCCGGCTACCGCGACACGCTGGCCGAGCTGGCCGATGCTTTTTTTGCAAAGGGCCAGGAGTTTCACAACGTGCTCAAAATGGGCCGCACCCAGCTCCAGGATGCCGTGCCGATGAGCATGGGCGATGAGTTTAACGCCTTCGCCACCAACCTGCGCGAGGAGCTGCTGCGCATCGACGACTCGCGCCGGCTCATCTCCGAAATTAACATGGGTGCCACGGCCATCGGCACGGCCGTGAACACGCCGCCCGGCTACGCGGGCCTTGTAACCCAGCACCTGCGTACTATTACCGGCCTCGACCTGAGCCTGGCCGGCGACCTCATCGAAGCTACCTACGATACCGGGGCCTACGTGCAGCTCTCGGGCGTGCTCAAGCGCACCGCCGTGAAGCTGAGCAAGATATGCAACGACCTGCGCCTGCTGGCTTCGGGCCCGCGCGCCGGCTTGTTTGAAATCAACCTGCCGCCCCTGCAGCCCGGCTCCAGCATCATGCCCGGCAAGGTAAACCCCGTAGTGCCCGAGGTGGTAAACCAGACGGCCTTCTACGTTATCGGGGCCGACCTCACCGTGACCATGGCTGCCGAGGCGGGCCAGCTGCAGCTCAATGTGATGGAGCCGGTTATCTCGTTCGCGCTGTTTACCAGCATCTCCTACATGACCAACGCCTGCCGCACGCTGCGCGAAAAATGCGTGCTCGGCATCACCGCCAACGCGGCCCACGCCGCCAGTATGGTGTACAACAGCATCGGCATTGTAACGCAGCTCAACCCCGTGCTCGGCTACGAAACCAGCGCCAGCATCGCCAAAGAAGCCCTGGCCACCGGCAAGTCGGTCCACGACATCGCCGTAACCGAGCGCGCATTGCTGACCCAGGAGAAGTGGGACGAGATTTTCACGTTTGAGAACCTTATCCGCCCGGTGTTTATGAAGTAACAGTAGCGTGGACTCCGTGAGTCCGCGCGTGGAAACGTTGCCCAACGACGCCACGCACGGACTCGCGGCGTCCGCGCTACTGTTACGCCGTCGGATTTTCAATCTCCCGCGCCAGCTCGGCGTACCAGGCCGCGCCGTACTTGCGCTCCAGCGGCTCCTGCAAAAACTTATAGACCGGCACCCCCAGCTTGGCCCCAAACGAGCAGGCCGGCGAGCAAATGTCCCAGCGGTCGTAGTTGAGCGCCTCGAAGCCCTCGTACTTCGTGATGCGAATCGGGTACAGGTGGCAGCTGATGGGCTTCTTAAACGTGGTAGCGCCCGCCAGATACGCCTGCTCGATGCCGCACTTCAGAATGCCGCGCTCGTCGTAGAGGGCGTAGGCGCACTCGCGGTCGTTGATAGTGGTGGTGCTATAATCGCCCTCCCAGTCTTCAATATAAAGCCCCTGAGCGGCAATGGCCTGCTTGCCGGCCTCAGTCAGAAAAGGCTCAATCTTCGGGTATTCGCTCTTGAGAATCTCCAGCTCGGCCAGCTCCAGCGGCGCGCCCAGGTCGCCCTCCACGCAGCAGGCGCCCTGGCAGGCCTCGAGGTTGCAGACAAAGAAATTCTCCGCTACGTCGTCGGAAATAACGGTATTTTGGATAACAATCATAACGCAAAGCGAATTTATCGACAATAGAAAGCCGTTAGTAAAGCGCCAGCGGGTAGCCGCGCTGCCTAAAATTGGTAGCACAAAGATACCGCCCTCCCACCCTGCCAACTTATCTTTGTCAGCTAGCCGCCCTCCGGCGGACTTTTCGTATGGCTTTAGATTATCACGCTCTTTTAAATCCCTCGCAGGCCGCTGCCGTGCTCCAGACGGAAGGCCCCTGCATGATTATCGCCGGCGCCGGCTCGGGCAAAACGCGGGTGCTTACCTACCGCATCGCCCACCTGCTCGAGCAGGGCGTCGACCCGTTCAATATTCTGGCCCTCACCTTTACCAACAAGGCCGCCAAGGAAATGCGCGCCCGCATTGAGAAAGTGGTGGGCCCGCAGGCCAAAAACCTCTGGATGGGTACCTTTCACTCGGTTTTTGCCAAGATTCTGCGCTCCGAGGCCGACCGTATCGGCTACCCGCGCTCGTTTACCATCTACGACACCCAGGACAGCAAGACGCTCATCGGGCAGATTGTGAAGGAGTTGGAGCTCGACGATAAGCTCTATAAAGCCAGCACCGTGCTGGGCCGCATCTCGGCCGCCAAAAACAAGCTCGTGTCGGTGCAGCAGTATCTCAACGACCCGGTTATCAAGCAGGACGATGAGGCGGCGCTGCGACCCAAAATCGGGGTGCTCTACCAGCAGTACCAGCAGCGCTGCTTCAAGGCCGGCGCCATGGATTTCGACGACCTGCTGTTCCAGACCAACGTGCTCTTCCGCGACCACGCCGATATCCTGAATAAATACCAGAATAAATTCCGGTTTGTGATGGTAGACGAGTACCAGGACACGAATTACTCGCAGTATTTAATTACCCGCAAGCTGGCAGCTAAAGAGCGGAATATCTGCGTAGTAGGCGACGACGCGCAGAGTATCTACGCCTTCCGGGGTGCCGATATTACCAATATTCTCAATTTCGAAAAAGACTATCCCGAACTGAACGTATTCAAGCTGGAGCAGAATTATCGCTCCACCAAAAATATCGTGTGGGCTGCCAATTCGGTTATTAAAAACAACCAGGCGCAGCTGCGCAAGAGCGTCTTTTCGGAAAACGAGGACGGCAATTTAATTGAGGTAATTAAAGCCGCCTCCGACAACGAGGAAGGCAAATTAATTGCCCAGTCGATTTACGAGGACAAGATGAACCAGCATCTTTCCTACGATAATTTCGCCATCCTCTACCGCACCAACGCCCAGAGCCGGGCAATGGAGGAAGCATTAAGAAAGCTGAATATTCGCTACAAAATCGTTGGCGGCCTGAGCTTTTATCAGCGTAAGGAAATCAAGGACTTAGTGGCTTACCTGCGCCTCACAGTAAACCCCAACGATGAGCAGGCACTGCGCCGGGTCATTAATTATCCGAAGCGTGGCATCGGCGATACCACCATCAGCAAATTAATTAACGCGGCCGAAGAAGCCAACCATACCATTTGGGAAGTGGTGAGCAATGCCGACCAGTTTTTGCCGGCGCGGGTATCGAACCCGGTGGTAGGCTTCGCCGAAAAAATAAAAAGCTACACCGCCGTAGCGGCCAAGGAAGATGCGTTCGAGGCAGCCAAATTCATTGCCAAAAACTCGGGCATGATTGAAGAATTGTACGCCGACAAGAGCATCGAGGGCTTGTCGCGCTACGAGAACATTCAGGAGCTGCTCAACGGCATTAAGGAATACGTCGACGACCACGAGCGCGAGGATAAGTCGCTGGGCGCCTTTTTACAGGACATTGCCCTCGTCACCGACTCCGACCTGAAAGATGCCGCGCAGGAAGGCGAAGCCGTGACGATGATGACCATTCACTCGGCTAAGGGCCTGGAATTCCGCAATGTATACATCGTGGGCATGGAGGAAAATCTTTTTCCGAGCCAGATGATGATTACCTCGCGGGCCGACCTGGAGGAAGAGCGCCGGCTATTTTACGTCGCCATTACGCGGGCCGAAAAGAAGTTGACGCTCAGCTATGCTACCTCGCGCTACCAGTGGGGCAACCTGCGCTCGTGCGAGAAGTCGCGCTTCCTCGATGAGATTGACCCGCAGTACCTCAACGTGAAATTTGCGGCCGGCCCGGCGGTGGGTGAGTCGCCCTTTCAGCACGTATTTGAGCGGCGCTCCAACCTTGTGGCGGCCCCCGTCCGTAAGACGGTGCCCACCAAGTACGTAGCGCCGGCCGACTTCCAACCCTCCGACACGAGTAACTTGCAGGCCGGGCAGCGCGTGGAGCACGCTAAATTCGGCTTCGGCAAGGTCGCCACCCTCGAAAAGCAGAACGGCACCGTGAAGGCGATTATTCTGTTTGAAGAAGTAGGCGAAAAAACCCTGCTCCTGAGCTTTGCCAAGCTGCGGGTGCTGTAGCGCGGAGTTTCGCAGCGTTGGCAGCGTTTCGCAAAGTCTGCCGTTAAAACTTTGCGAAACTCCGCGCTAAATTAGTATAAATCAATGCAAGAAATTCCCACTACCCTGCCCTTCCACCTGCAACTGCTGGTGCGCGAATACGGGCAAAGCACTTACCAGCTCATTCAGGGTCTGGCCCAGATTGAGGACGTAGCCGAGCGCACGCGCCGCGCCGCGGGCATTGTGCAGCTGATGCTGCGCCTGCGCCCCAGCCTGCGCGACCAGCCCGACATTCAGAACCGTCTCTGGAACCACCTGCACGCGCTGGCCGGCACCGACGTGGCCCTCGATGCGCCCGTGCCGCTGACCCCGCCCAAGCTGCACACCGAAAAGCCCCGGCGCGTGGAGTACCCCCGCCAGGCCCCCAAGCTCAAGGCCTACGGTCGCGGCGTGGAAGCGCTGATTGCCAAGGCCCTGACGCTGCCCGATGCTGCCGAGCGCGAGCTGGCCGCCGCCCAGATTGGGCGCACCATGAAGTTTCTGTACCGCCAGCACAACAAGGAAAACGCCAAGGACGTGACCATTATCCGGCATCTGAGCGAGCTGTCGGGCGGCGAGCTGAAGCTCGATGCCCAGGTAGTGGCCGACCAGGGCCTGTTTGAGCTGGCGGCCCTGCCGGCTGCGGCAACGCCCACCGCACCGGCCCGCGCCAGTGGGCAGCCGCGCTTTGAAGGCAGCCGCGACCGCGACAACCGGGAGCGCCGCCCCGACCGGCCCGAAGGCGGCAACGGCTTCGGCAACGGTAAAAAGCGCGATAAAAAGCGGGGCAAGAAATTTCGCTCCGAACCCCAGCAGCCGCCGCAGTAGCTTTGCAGCTTCATTGGCCGGCACCGCCCAGGTGCCCGGTCAATTTCTCACTGCTCATTGTTAACTGTTAATTGAAAGAGAATGGCTGCTTTTGAAGTACGCGGCGGACGGAAGCTGCACGGGGAAATTATACCCCAAGGGGCTAAGAATGAAGCGCTCCAGATTCTGTGCGCAGTGCTGCTCAGCCCGGAGCCTGTCACCATCAGCAACGTACCTAATATTCGGGACGTGAATAAGCTCATCGAGCTGCTGCGCGACCTGGGCGTGAAAGTGGGCCAGCTGGCGCCGGACACGTATATATTTCAGGCCGAGGACGTGCGCCTCGACTACCTCGATACGCCCGAGTTTGTGGCCCAGGCCCGCGAGCTGCGCGGCTCGGTGATGATACTTGGCCCGCTGCTGGCCCGCTACGGCCGCGCCCAGCTACCCAAGCCAGGCGGCGACAAGATTGGCCGCCGGCCGCTTGATACGCACTTTATCGGCCTTGAGAAGCTGGGAGCCCAGCTCACCCTGGAAGGCACCGACTTCTACCGCCTGCATGTGCCCAAGGGCAAGCTGCATGGCGCCTCCATGCTGCTCGACGAAGCCAGCGTAACCGGCACCGCCAACATTCTGATGGCGGCCGTGCTGGCCGAGGGCACCACCTCCATCTACAACGCGGCCTGCGAGCCGTATTTGCAGCAGCTCTGCCGCATGCTGGTGCGCATGGGCGCTAAGATTCAGGGAATTGGCTCCAACCTGCTCACCATTGAAGGGGTGGCAAATCTTGGTGGTACCGACCACCGGATGCTGCCCGACATGATTGAGATTGGCTCCTTTATCGGCCTGGCCGCCATGACGGGCTCCGAAATTACCATCAAGGGTTGTCAGATTCCCGAGCTGGGCATCATCCCCGACACCTTCCGCAAGTTGGGTATTGAGCTGGAGTTTCGCGGCGACGATATCTATATTCCGGCCCAGGAGCATTATCAGATTGGCACCTACCTCGACGGCTCCATCCTGACCGTTTCGGACCATACCTGGCCGGGCTTTACCCCCGACTTGCTGAGCATTATTCTGGTTGTGGCCACCCAGGCGCGGGGCACGGTGCTTATTCACCAGAAAATGTTCGAGTCGCGCCTGTTTTTTGTAGACAAGCTCATTGATATGGGCGCGCAGATTATCCTTTGCGACCCGCACCGCGCTACTGTCATCGGCCTCGACCGTCATAAGATGCTGAATGGCATTACCATGACCTCACCCGACATCCGGGCCGGTGTGGCCCTGCTCATCGCGGCGCTGAGTGCCGAGGGCACCAGCAAAATCCTCAACGTGGAGCAGATTGACCGGGGCTACCAGAACATCGACGAGCGCCTGAATGCGCTGGGCGCCGATATCCGGCGCGTATAGCAAACGAGCCCAATGCCCAAAAGCCCGGCCGCTTCTCGAAGCGGCCGGGCTTTTTGATGAATACCTTATTGCCCAGGCTCGTTGCCCGTTGCCAGCCAACACCCAACGGGTTCCTCCGGCGCGCAGCGGCTGGCACCTAGTCCACCACCATGTCTACCACGGTTGTGACCAGCGACAGCGCCAGACTAAAAATCAAGGTGCTTACGAAGCCGGTTACGGCAAAGCTGGTCATTAGAAAGTCCGCCAGCTTAACGATTATCACGTTGATAATCAGCAGAAACAGCCCTAAAGTCAGGACCGTAATCGGAAAGCCGATAATCTTGAGCACCGGCTTCACGGTGGCGTTGAGCAGCCCCATGACGATAACCAACAGCGCGGCGCTGCTTACGCCGTCGAGCCGCACGTTTGGCAATACCTTAGCCAGGCCATACGTAAGCAGGGCCGAAAGCATAAACTTGATAAGAAGCTTGCCCATAGCGCGAAACAGTGCAAAAGGGTGGGAAATGAAGGAAAAGCTAGTCGGTCGACGACTCCACGCCCTTAGCCGCCAGGCGGCCCTGCGACACGGCCATCCAGTTGCAGAGCTGATATAGCAGGCGGGCACCCACGATGCCATTCCACTCGGTATCGCCGGGCGCTACCTCGTTGAGGTCGAGGCCAATAATAGTGCGGCCGGAGCGCACTATCTGGCGTAGCAGGTAAGTTGCCTCCTCGTACTCCAGCCCGCCGGGAACGGGCGTACCGGTACCGGGGCAGAGCTTGGGGTCGAGACCATCTATATCAAAGCTAATATATACTTTCTGGGGCAGCTGAGCAATTATCTTACCGCACACTTTCTTCCAGGATTTCTTGGCGAACTTCTCTTCGCTCATAAACCGCTGCCCGAACAGTGCCACGCGGCCCACCGAATGCTCAACCAGGTCGGCCTCCTGCTGGCACATGTCACGGATGCCCACCTGCACCAGCTTCTTCACCTGCGGCAGTTCCAGGGCATTATACATGATGCTGGCGTGCGAATACTGAAAGCCCTCGTAGGCGGGGCGCAGGTCGCAGTGCGCGTCTATCTGCAAGATGCCAAACTCACTGTGGCGCTCGGCCAGCGCGTGCAGGTAGCCCAGCGGCGTGCTGTGGTCGCCGCCGAGCACGGCTACGGCCTTGCCGGCATCCAGCAGGGCACCGGTCTTGGCTTTGAGCCACTGCAGTAGCTTCTGGCCTTCGGCAGTCATTCGGGCCGGTACCGGCCCATGCTTGGCGGCCCCGGCGGCGGGCTGGCCGGCTTCAAGCCAGCCAATGTAGCCGGCTGCCACGGGGCGCAGCTCCCGGCTGGCTTGGGCAATCGCCTCGTCTTCCTCCTCCATTGCCAGCCCAAGCTTCCAGGCTTCCGGCAATTCGGGGTCGTAGAGGTCAACTTGCAAAGAGGCTTCGCGAATGGCCGCCGGGCCCTGCGCCGTGCCGGCACGGTAGCTTACCGTTACCTCCCAGGGCACGGGCACCACCACAACCTGGGCTTCTTCGGGGGTAAAAGGCAGGCCAAATAAACCACCGGCGGCGTCGCCGAGGGCATTTGGGTCAAAATTGGCAATCTTTTGCGCGAGCGAAATTTGGGACACAGCTAAAAAAGAACACCAAGCGACTGGCGCTTGGTGGGGTTAAGAAATATGACGTTACGGCCGTAGCAAGCAAGAAAATGGCTGTCGAATTAATATATTAAATAATGCATATTACTACGTTGCCGACTGTGCTTTCCCCAGAAAATCATACGTCCGGATGATTTCGAGGATTTTCTCAAACGTAGCCCGGTCAAAAAACAGCATCAGCGGTAGCTCAACCGAATTTTCCTTGTCGGAAAACTGCGTAATTACGGAGAAGATAAGCGGCTGCAGGGCCGACGGGTCGGGCAGCAGGTTTTGGAGCGCTTCGGCCAGGTCGCCGGTAGGCGCCATCGGCGGCGCGCCGTAAATATTGGCTTTCAGAATGTTCGCCAGCTGAGTTACCAGGGCGCCGGTAATAATATTGCTTATCTCGAGCAGCAGCGACTCCTGCAGCTCGTTGAGCTGCAGCGAGTCAGACACCTGCATGCGGAGGCACACCCGCGAAAGGCGCTGCACGTGCTGCCCGGAAAAGAACATGAACGTCGAGCCGTTAAAATCGCCCCGAATATCGCTCTGGATAGCCACGTAGCGGGCCTGGTAATCGCGCACCCGGTCAATAATCTCGCTGCTGGGCAGCAAGTCCAGGTTGGGAACCTCCAGCATCACGCGCTCCTGTGCAATCACGGCAAAGCTGTCGGCCGCCCGGGCCAGACCGATGTTGAGGATTTCGCGGATAATATCGCGCTCTAACTCATTCATTGATAAATTCATAACAGCTAAGTGCGTGGCGACAGCAGCGGGAGACAGCAGGGTAATACGAAAAACAGGGGGAGGTAGCCAACATCAAGGACGTTTGGCCAGAAACAGACGAGTAAGGGCCGGCACGTCCAGCACCAGGCACAGCTGCCCATTGCCCAGTAGCGTGACGCCCCCGAAGAGGTCAATGGTATCGAGGGGCTTGCTCAACGACTTGACCACAATATTCTGCTGACGCAGAAAGCGGTCGATAAGCAGGCCCAGCCGACGGTTGTTGTAGCTGACTATCAGCACCTGGTGCAAGCCGCCGTCTGTGGGCAGGTCGGCGCGGGTAGCGCGGGGCAGCTGCTCATCGCCCTCGGCATATAAGAGCTGCCGCAGGGGCACGATGGGCACATTTTCGTCCTGCACGCGGGTCATAAGCAACCCACCGACGGCAAAAATCTGGTCATTAGCCAGGGCCAGTACCGTATCGGTGTGCAGGAGCGGCACGGCATAGGCCCGCTCTTCCAGCTCTATCAGCAGGGCGCCTTTAACCGCGATAGAGGTTGGCAGCACCAGCGTAAACGTGGTGCCCTTGCCTAATTCAGAATTTACCCGCAGCTGCCCACCCAGCGAGTCGATGGCCAGCTTAACCACGTCGAGGCCTACGCCCCGACCCGAAATATCCGTTATCTGCTCGGCCATCGAGAAGCCGGGCTCAAAGAGCAGCGCCCATACTCCGTGCTCATCGAGCAGCGCCGCCGCCTCAGCCGATACCAGGCCTTTGCGCACGGCTTTGCGGCGCACGGCTTCGGTATCGATGCCCCGGCCGTCATCCTGCACCTGGAGCAGCACGTCGTCGCGCTCGGTCAGGGCCGAGATGCTCAACTGACCAGTTGCTGGCTTGCCAGCCGCCAGCCGCGCGGCCGGCTCCTCCAGGCCGTGGCTTACGGCATTGCGCACAATATGCAGCAGCGCATCAGTAATGAGCTGCAAGACATTGCGGTCAATCTGCACGTCCTGGCCGGCCAGCGTCAATTCTACCTGCTTGTTTTCGGTAGCGGCCACGTCGCGCACTACCCGCGGAAACTTGTTGAGCAGCACCCCCGCGCCTACCAGCCGCACGTCCATCACGGAGTACTGCAAGTCGTCGGAGATGCGAAACAGGTGCCGGGCGGTGGCTTGCAGCGCCGAATGGCCCAGCTCCTCGGCCAGCGTCAGGATGCGGTCGCGGTCGATTACCAGCTCTCCTACCAGGTTCAGCAGGTTGTCAAGCTTCTTAACCGGAATATAGACCAAGTCAGATAATTCCAGCTTGCGGGCCGCGTCCGAATCTACTTCTTCTTCGGTAGGGGCCGCCTGGGTTTCTACCGGCTCTTCGCCCTTTATAAGCAGGTCGAGGTTGTCGAGCAGGCCCTTGGCCTCACCCGAATCCTGACCCGAGCCCACCGCCCGAATCATAGTGCCGAGCACATCTACGGCCCGGAAGGTCAGCGTTACCAAGGCCCCGGTAAAGGCCCGCTCCTGGCTTCGAATCTGGCCAAAGAGGGTTTCCATCTTATGGGCAACCTCGCCCATATCGACAAAACCCATAGCCCGGGCATTTGCCTTGAGGTTATGCATGAGCCGAAAGAGCTCGTTGAGCGCAGCTGTATCCTGCGGGTTGCGCTCCAGCTCACTCAAATGGCGCGACATGGCGTCGTAATACTCCAACGCCTCGGCCATGAACAGCTCACGGTACTCTTGTTCTCGTGATTTCATAACCGACTCCCCGACAAATAGCTACGGCCCACCCGCCCGCGCAACAGCCACCCACAGGCAGCCGCCTTCGGAATACCGAAGCCAGCCAGCGTCTGTAGACGGGCACTATGCGCAAAAAAAGTGAGAGAAAGCAAGAGCTGTAAAACTACCAAGCGTTAGATAAAACCACCGAATAACCTAAGCCAGCGAGCTGTCGCCCTGCAAGGCGGAGCCCACTATCTCAAGCACCCGCTCTTCGGAGAATGGCTTGACGATATAAGCCAGGGCACCATTTTCAATGGCTTCGTTCACAATAGTTTCCTGGCCTACGGCCGAGCACATCACCACTTTGGCATCGGGCTGCTGCTGACGAATACCCTTGAGCACGTCGAGGCCGGTATTATCGGGCAGAATAACATCAAGGGTAATCAGGTCGGGGGTAGTAGCCACTGCCATTTCCAGGGCCTGCTGGCCGTTGGCTGCTTCACCCACTACGTCGTAGCCAGCATCGGTGAGCATATTCTTGAGCATCGTCCGCATGTAGAACGAGTCATCGACGATGAGAATCCGCTTATTCATGTATACCTGAAAATCTAGAGAGTGAAGAGGAGAATAGAAGAAAAGCCGAAACGGACTGGGCTCCGGCTGGCTCCTCTACGTCTGTTGGGGCTTAGAGGGTGCATCGTGCGGCGTACGGCTGGCTTTGGCTGGCCGATTAGCCGTTTCGGCCGGCCGGCCGGGCAGGCGCATTATCTCGCTGGGTGATAATAGTTTAGGCATATCAAGCACGATAATGACGCCATTACCGTCGGGAAGCTTTGCAATGCCCTCCAGGTATTTTTCCCGCTGCGCCGTATCCTGCACAAACTCGGGAGCGGGCTCTATCAGGCTCACCGGCACCGTTACCGGGCGCGGCACCTCCCGCACCATCAGGCCCAGGGTATAATCGGGCGCTTCGACGGCCAAGGTATAGGAAAACTCGGGAACCGGCCGCCCGGCGGGCCGGAGCTGAAACCGCTCTTCCAGGTCTACAATGGCGATAATGTCGCCCCGCAAGTTTGCAATACCCTTTATGAAGGGTGGAGTTTTGGGCATCCGCACTACATCCGGGGTGATGGTTACTTCCTTCACCTGCTCGATGCGGATGCCATAGTCCTCATCACCGAGGCGAAAAACGATAAGCTGGACAACGGCCTCGGGAGCAGCCGGAGCGGCCCGGCCCGACGTAGTTGCCGGGCGGGCAGCAGCAGAATCAGCCATGCGCAAAAAATTAAAAGCAAAGAGAAATTAAAAGCTGAGCCCCGCTGCGGAGCAGGCGCTGGCCAGAGGCGGGGCCCTACCTGGATTTGGGTCGATTACGGGGCCGTTCAGCCGCGGGGGCTTCCGGCTTGGCGTCCGGCTTAGCAGTGGCTTCCGGCTTGGGGGTGAGCTTGGGCCGCCGCGACGCATTCTTGCTGGCGCTATTAGTTTGTGCTTTCTGGGCTTCGGCGATGGCGGTTACGCGGCGCGTCCGGCCTGTGGTATTACCACTGTTGCTGCCGTTGGCGGTATGCGCTGGCGGAGCGGCCGGACTTTCGGTAGTGCGGGCGGCTTCGCCAGCACGGCGCGGCGTGGCGCGGCGTACTGCCGGCGAGGTAGCGGCCAATGCTGCTGCCTTCACGGGGGCTGTGCGGCGCAGTACGCGGCGCTGGGGCTCGGGCTCGGGCAGGTAGTCGAAGAGCTGGAAGGTTTCGAGGCCGTCCTGGAGGTCGTCCGCGATATCCGAGAGGCGCTGCGAGGAGCTGGTAAGCTCCTGCATCGACGACGACAGCTGGCGGGCCGTGCCGGCTACCTGCTGCGTGCCGGTGGCCGTTTGCTCGGCAATGGCTACCACTTCTTCCACATACTTCACCACGTCGCCAATCGAGGTCTGCTGCACGGCCGTAGCCGTGAGAATGTCGCGGGAGGTGCGTAGCGTTTCGCCGCTGCTGGTGGCAATATTCTTAAAGGCCGCGCTGGCCTCGAAGGTGGCGTTCTTGCCTTTCAGTACCCGGCTTTCCATCGCGCTGATGGCGCTGGCGGCGCTGGTCGTATCCTTCTTCACGTCTTCTACCAGCGTGGCAATCTCGTTAGCCGACTTGCGCGAGCCTTCGGCCAGCTTGCGAATCTCTTCGGCTACTACGGCAAAGCCGCGGCCGGCCTCGCCGGCGCGGGCCGCTTCGATGGCGGCGTTCAGGGCCAGCAGGTTGGTTTGCGAGGCAATGTCGGTAATTACGCCCAGCGACTTGCTGATTTCCTGCGAGCGGGTCGAAAGTACTTCGATGGTGCGGGAGGTCTGGGTAGCGGCGCTGGAAATCTCTTCCATGTTCTTTACCACTTCCGCCACCGTTTTCAGGCCCTGCTGCGAGGTCTGTTCACCCATGATAGCCGACTTGTTTACCACATCGGCCTTGTTGGCCGTTTCCTTGGTGGCCGTCATGATTTCCTCAATCAGCTTAAAGGCCTGGTCGGTTTTCAATGCCTGGTTCTGCGCGCCTTCGGCCATCTGCTGCATGGCCAGGGCTACGTCGACCGTTACCCGGCTCATTTCCTGACCCTTATCCACCATTTCTTCCGAAGAAGTACCTACTACCTGCGCCGAATCGTTGATTTCGCCGAGCAGGGCGTTGAGGTTTTCCACGGCCAGGTTCAGGGCGTTCGACATCGCGGCGATATCGCCCGTAGGCTGAATCTCGACCATCTGCGTCAGGTCGCCTTCCGAGATGGCCCGTACCACGCGGCTTACTTCGAGTACCGGCAGGGCGATGCTCTCAATCAGCGCGTTGAGGGTGTCCACCAGTTCTTTCCACGAGCCCGATACGCCGCCTACCGTAGCGCGCTCGGTGAGCTTGCCCTCGGCCCCAGCTACGCGGGCCACCCGGCTTACTTCCGAGGCGAGGCGGTTGAGGTCATCCACCATTCGGTTGATGGTCTGGGCCAGGTCGGCTACTTCGCCGGCCGCTTCCAGCATCAGCTTCTGGGTCAGGTCGCCCTGCGATACGGCCGTTACAATCTTCACAATACCCCGTACCTGCGTAGTAAGGTTGGCGGCCATTGTGTTTACGTTGTCCGTCAGGTCTTTCCACACACCGCTCACGTTCGGTACGTTGGCCTGACCGCCCAGCTGGCCTTCGGTGCCTACTTCCACGGCCACGCGGGTTACCTCGCCGGCGAAGATGTTGAGCGAGTCCACCATCTGGTTGATGTTGTCCTTAAGGTCGAGCAGCTCGCCGCGCACATCTACTGATACTTTCTGCGAGAGGTCGCCGCGGGCCACCGCCGTCGTCACGTTGGCAATGTCGCGCACCTGGCTGGTGAGCGAAGCCGCCATTGTATTTACGTTGTCGGTCAGGTCTTTCCAGGTACCTTTTACGCCGGGCACCACGGCCTGGCCACCCAGCTTGCCGTCGGTACCTACTTCGCGGGCCACCCGGGTTACCTCATCGCCGAATACGTTGAGCGAGTCCACCATCTGGTTGAGGTTTTCCTTCAACTGAAGCAGCTCGCCGCGCACGTTTACCGTGATTTTCTGGCTCAGGTCGCCGCGGGCCACCGCGGTAGCCACGTTGGCAATGTCGCGCACCTGGCTCGTCAGGTTCGAGGCCATCGTGTTTACGTTGTCAGTCAGCTCTTTCCAGGTTCCCGATACGCGGGGCACGTTGGCCTGGCCACCCAGAATACCCTCGGTACCCACTTCGCGGGCCACGCGGGTTACCTCGCCGGCGAAAATGTTGAGCGAGTCCACCATCTGGTTCAGAATGTTTTTCAGGTCGAGAATCTCGCCCTGCACATCCACCGTCATCTTCTGGCTCAGGTCGCCGCGGGCTACCGCGGTAGCCACGTTAGCAATGTCGCGCACCTGACTCGTCAGGTTGGCGGCCATCGTGTTTACGTTGTCAGTCAGCTCTTTCCAGGTGCCCCCAACGCGGGGCACCACGGCCTGCCCGCCCAGCTTGCCTTCGGTACCTACTTCGCGGGCCACGCGGGTTACTTCGTCACCAAAGATGTTGAGCGAGTCAACCATCTGGTTCAGAATATTCTTTAATTCTAATATTTCACCTTTAACGTTTACCGTCATTTTCTGGCTCAGGTCACCGCGGGCAACGGCCGTGGCCACGTTAGCGATGTCGCGCACCTGGCTCGTCAGGTTGGCGGCCATGTTGTTCACGTTGTCGGTGAGGTCCTTCCAGGTGCCCGATACGCCCGGCACACTGGCCTGGCCGCCCAGCTTCCCTTCGGTGCCCACGTCGAGGGCCACGCGGGTTACCTCGCCAGCAAACAGGTTGAGCGAGTCCACCATCTGGTTGAGGTTCTGCTTAAGCTGGAGCAGCTCGCCTTTCAGCTCTACCGTTACCTTCTGGCTGAGGTCGCCGCGGGCTACGGCCGTGGCCACGTTGGCAATGTCGCGCACCTGACTCGTCAGGTTCGAGGCCATCGTGTTTACGTTGTCCGTCAGCTCTTTCCACACGCCACCCACGTTGGGCACCACGGCCTGGCCGCCGAGGCGGCCTTCCGTACCTACTTCCTGCGCCACGCGGCTTACCTCACCGGCAAACACGTTCAGGTTGTCGATGGTGCGGTTAATAGTTTCGGCCATCACCTTGAAGTCGCCCGATACCGGAATCTGGAAGCTCTCGTCCAGGTTGCCCCGGCTGATGTTTTTCAACACCTTGCCCACCTCCAGTACCGGCACGGCGATGGAATCCACCAGGCCATTGATATTGTTTATCATGTCGCGCCAGAAGCCGGCGGCCCCCTCGGCCGAGGCGCGGGCCTTGAGGTTACCCTCAACCCCGGCCACCTTCGAGATGCGCGATACCTCACCGCCTACCCCGCCAATCATCTCCACCATCGAGTTGTAGGCTTCGGCGATTTCGGAGAAGATGTCGTCGTTCTGCTTGGTCAGGCGCACCGACACGTCGCCTTTTTTAAAGGCATCGAGGGCGAAGAGCACCCGGTTGAGCTGCTCGTTGACGTAGTCAGTATCGGTCAGCTCGGAGTTGCGGCCGGCCCCGCGCTTGCGGGTCTGGTCGGTGCGCACTACCGGCATCACGGGTGCATCATCCGGGTTTTCGCCGTTGAGGCCGTAGTCTGGTTCTGAAGCGGGAGCTTTCTTGGCGGAAGCCATGTGGAGGGAAGCAGTGAGGGTGGGGCGAACCAGCGGCTCGCGGGGAGACTCAACAAAAGTAGGGCCGCGAAGCAATCCGACAATACAATCGCGTCGGTAAGGTAGCTTGCCGGCCGCAGTCAGCGCCTACCGTGCATCTTTGTGCCCGTTTTCAACTTTTCGGGCGGGGTGCGCGTTCTCAGCATCCCGGCAAAACCTTACCCCGCTCCTACTACCGCCTGCATGGTCAAGAATCTAGTTATCGTCGAGTCGCCCGCCAAGGCCAAAACCATTGAAGGCTACCTCGGCCCGGATTTCGTGGTGCGCTCCAGCTACGGGCACGTCCGCGACCTGCCCAAGGATAATAATGCCGTCGATGTAGCCAACAGCTTCAAGCCCACCTACGTGGTTGATGCCGACAAGCGCGAGCTCATTTCGCAGCTCAAAAAGCTGGCTAAGGAAGCTGAGATGGTGTGGCTGGCCAGTGACGATGACCGGGAGGGCGAAGCCATTTCCTGGCACTTGTCGGAAACGCTTAACCTCAAGGCTGACAAGACAAAGCGCATTGTGTTTCGCGAGATTACCAAGGCGGCTATTCTCAGGGCTATCGATAATCCGCGCGAGATAAACCTCGACCTGGTGAACGCCCAGCAGGCCCGCCGCGTGCTCGACCGCCTGGTGGGCTTTGAGCTGAGCCCGGTGCTGTGGCGCAAGGTGAAAGCCGGCCTCTCGGCTGGCCGCGTGCAGAGCGTGGCCGTGCGCCTGGTAGTAGACCGCGAGCGGGAGATTAACCAGCACAAATCGGCCAGCGCCTACCGCGTAGTGGCCCGCTTCGACGCCGGCCAGGGCACCACCCTGGAAGCCGAGCTGCCCACCCGCTACAAAACCCGCGAAGAGGCCGAAGCCTTTCTGACGCGCTGCATCGGGGCTACCTACAGTATTAATAGCCTCGATAAAAAACCGGGCAAGCGCAGCCCCGCGCCGCCCTTCACCACTTCTACCCTGCAGCAGGAAGCCTCGCGTAAGCTGGGCTTCTCAGTGGCTCAGACCATGACGGTGGCCCAGAAGCTCTACGAGGCGGGCCGCATCAGCTACATGCGAACCGACTCGGTGAACCTGAGCGAGGAGGCCCGCAAGGGGGCGCGCGAGGCCATTGAGGCTGCCTACGGGGCCGAGTATGCCCTGGAGCGCCAGTTTAAAACCAAGTCGGCCTCGGCCCAGGAGGCTCACGAAGCCATTCGCCCCACCGACTTCAAGCAGGTGAAAGCCGGGGCCGATGCCTCGGAGCAGCGCCTCTACGACCTCATCCGCAAGCGGGCCATGGGCTCGCAGATGGCCGACGCGCAAATTGAGCGCACCACAGCCGTGATTGGTATCAGCACCCAGCCGGGCACCACGTTTTCGGCAACGGGTGAGGTAATTACATTTGAGGGCTTCCTGAAAGCCTATGCCGAAAGCAAGGACGATGACGACCAGCCCGCCGATGGCGAAAGCAGCTTCTCGCGCGGCCTGCCGCCGCTGAGCGTAGGTCAGCACCTGCCGCTTCAGGCCCTGACGGCCACCGAGCGCTTCAGCACGCCGCCGGCCCGCTACACCGAAGCCTCACTGGTGAAGAAGCTGGAGGAAATGGGCATCGGCCGCCCGAGCACCTACGCCCCCACCATCAGCATCGTGCAAAAGCGCGGCTACGTCGAAAAAGACTCGCGGGAGGGCAAGGAGCGCAAGATTTACGCCCTGGCGCTGGTGGGCAGCGAGGTGAAGACCGAGCAGCGCAGCGAAACCTACGGCGCGGACAAGGCTAAGCTTTTTCCGACCGATACGGCCCTGGTGGTCAATGATTTTCTGGTTGAGCACTTTCCCGCTATCGTAGACTTTCAGTTCACGGCTAAGGTAGAAGACGAGTTTGACCAGATTGCCAACGGGCGGGAGGAATGGGGCCACATGCTGGCCGGCTTCTACGAGCCTTTTCACAAGAGCGTGGAGCGGGGGCAGGACATTGAGCGCAGCACGCTGAGCAGCACCCGCGAAATCGGCCTGCACCCCGAAACGGGCGAGAAGATAACGGCCCGCCTGGGCAAATACGGCCCCTACGTGGCGCTGGGCGATACCGAGGGCGAAACCAAGCCTGCTTATGCCAACCTGCGCAAAGGTCAGTTTATCGAAACCATTACCCTCGAAGAGGCGCTGGATTTGTTTAAGCTGCCGCGCGTGGTGGGCGAGTTTGAGGGTAAGGAGATGACGGCCGCGCTCGGACGCTTCGGCCCCTACATTCGCCACGACAGCAAGTTTTACTCGCTTACCAAGGAGCAGGACCCGCATACCATCACGGGCGAAGAAGCCGTAACGCTCATCGAAGCCAAGCGTAAGGCCGACGCGGAGCGACTAATTAAGGAATTTGCTGAAAATCCCGATATTCAGGTACTTAATGGGCGCTTTGGGCCCTACATAGTAGCCGGCAAGAAGAACGTAAAGATTCCGAAGGGCGAAGAGCCCACCGAGCTTACGCTGGAGCGCTGCCTGGAGCTGGCCGCCGCTACCCCCGACAAACCCGCCAAAGGCGGGCGCTTCGGCAAAAAAGCGGCTGCCCCGTCAGTCGAGAAAGAAGCTGACGCTCCGGCCAAAAAGACCGCCAAGGCCCCCGCTGCCAAGAAAAAAGCGCCCGCTAAAAAGCCCGCAGCAGCCAAGAAGCCGGCCGCCGCTAAGAAAACAGCATTGAAATAGGAAAGTATTTCTACATAGTATAGCCTGTAAATACCTCGCCTTAACCGGCAAGGTATTTACAGGCTATACTGCTTTACAGGGAGTCAGCGTTAATGGGCTATGACTTATCCGGAAATTGCGGCCTTTACCCTGCTGGCGCTTTTACCTACGCCGGCTACGCCCACTTACCCCTGGCTGGCAAGGCAGCCGCAGCCGGCAGAGTGCCTGCATCGGCGCTTTGTAGCTCCGGCGGGCTGCCAGCGCCAGGCAGTACGGCCGGGCTCGTGGGGCGAGTGGCTGCGCGGACTGCCGCTTCGCCCCGCCGGCACGCCCGCCCGCCTTTACGATGGGCGGTTAAAGGATAATCAGGCCGTAGTGGCGGCCGTAGTTGATATTGCCCCTGGTACCAGGGACTTGCAGCAGTGCGCCGATGCCGTTATCCGGCTGCGCGCCGAGTATTTATTTAGCCAGAACCCAAACCGGATTCACTTTCACCTGACTACCGGCTACGACACCTGGTTTTCGGACTACCTGGCCGGGCACACGTTTCAGGTACACGGCGAAGAGGTAAAGGCAGCTGCCAAGCCGGCCGAGGCGATTACGCACGCGGCCCTGGAACGTTACCTGCTGCCGGTGTTCGGCTACGCGGGCACCCGCTCGCTGAGCCGGGAGGTGCGGCCCGTGCCGCTGGCCGAAGTGCAGCCCGGCGATGTGCTGGTGCACGGCGGCCGCCCCGGCCACGCCGTGCTGGTAGTCGACGTAGCCGAAAACTCACAAACCGGCCGGCGCTATCTGCTACTGGCTCAAAGCTATATGCCGGCCCAGAGTATTCACCTGCTGCGCAACGTAGCCCAGCCAAAGCTCGGCGCCTGGTTTGCCGTGCCCAGCCCGGCCCAGGCCGAGTTTGAAACGCCGGAATGGACGTTTGCCAGCACAGAGCTGGGTCGATTTGAGGACTGACTGAGCGCAAATTTCAGGTCCGGGCAACGGCTCTAAATAGCCTGAATCTCCGGAGCCGACAGCTCCGAAAAGTCCTGAACCACCCGGTCGGCCTGACTAAGGTTTTGCAGGGCCGAGTACGGGCTGGCGTAGCCGATACAGTAGATACCAGCTGCTTTGGCCGCTGCCACACCGTTGGCCGAGTCTTCAATAACAAGGCACTCGGTTACCGGGGTTTCGGACACGGCCGCCGCCTGCACAAAAATGGCCGGGTTGGGCTTCGACTGCGCAAAGTCTTCGCCGCTAACAACGTGCGTAAAGTACGGAGCCAGGCCAAAGCGCCGGAACACCCGCTCAATCGTGGCCTTGGAGGCCGAGGAGGCAACGACCATCTGCACGCCGTTTGCCCGCAGGTCCTCCAGCAGCGCTCGTACGCCGGGCAGCAGGTCGAGGGCCGCGTCTTCGTCGAATGCCTTATTAAACAGCTCCCGCTTGCGCTGCAACAGCGCTTCAACTGGCTGAGGTAAATTATACTGCGCTTTAAGGCGCTCAAATACGTTGCGGGTCGAGCGCCCCAGAAAGGTGGCATATTCGGCAGCAGTAATGCTGATACCCAGCTCGGCAAACTGGGTATTAAATGCGTGGTTGTGGATGGGCTCGGTGTCGATAATAACACCATCCATGTCAAAAATTACGGTACGAATCATGAGGCCGGCCGCTAGGGCATAAAGTGCCGGCAAAGGTACCGGCACCGCGTGCCGCAGCCAGCATAGGCCTGGCAGCGTAATTTGCGGCTTCGGGCCACTTTCAGCATGAATTCTTTTTCTTACGCAACCCTGGCTGGCTACGAGTGGCAGCACCCCCGGCTGCTGCTGCTGCTGGCGCTGGTGCCGCTGCTGCCGCTGCTGCGCTGGCTGCTGGCCCGCCGGCGCCGGCAGGTGGTGGTGGCCTTCGGACCGGGCGGCATCCGGCCCGACTGGCGGGCGGCCCTGCGCTTCCTGCCGGATATCGTGCTCAGCCTTAGTCTGGCGCTTTTGGTCATTGCCGTTGCCCGGCCCCAGCGCCCCAGCGAGCACCTTATCCAAACCGGCCGCGGCATCGACATTGTGCTGGCCCTCGACGTGTCGGGCAGTATGGAGATTGAAGACCTGAAACCCACCCGCCTTGAAGCAGCTAAAGCATTAGCCAGCAGCTTTGTACGGCGGCGGGCCGGCGACCGGCTTGGCCTGGTGGCCTTCGCCGGGCAGGCCTACTCTCTGGTGCCGCTTACTACCGATTATGACCTGCTACTGGAAAACCTGCGCAGCCTGCGCCCCGGCTTGATTGCCGACGACGGCACGGCCATTGGCACGGCGCTCGGGGTGGCTATCAACCGCCTGCGCGAATCGGCAGCCAGGTCGCGGGTGTGCGTGCTGCTTTCCGATGGCGAAAGCAATGCCGGCAGCCTCGACCCACTACTGGCGGCCAAGCTCGCGCACGCCTACGGTATCCGGCTCTATACCATTGGCTTGGGCGAGGACGGCTATGTGCCCTACGGCCGCGATTCCCTCACCGGCAAGCCGCGCTACGTGCAAACCCGCCTCGACGAAACCACCATGCGGCAGCTCGCCCAGGCCGCCGACGGCCGTTTCTTCCGCGCCACCGATAATGCCGCGCTGGAGCAGGTATTTGGGGAAATTAATAAATTAGAAAAATCCGATATTCTCACTCAGCGCTACCGCAGCGTGCAGGATTTTTACCGGCCTTACCTAGGCCTGGGCCTCGCCCTCTGGCTGCTCTGGCTAGCCCTGAAAAGCACGTTTATGAACAATGTGCTGGAAGATTAGCTTTTTGTTTCTCCTCGTTCATAGTTTATTGCCTTCATAGTATTTATAAATATGAATATTATGAATATTATGAATATTATGAATATTATGAATATTATGAATATTATGAATATTATGAATATTATGAATATTATGAATATTATGAATATTATGAATATTATGAATATTATGAATATTATGAATATTATGAATATTATGAATATTATGAATATTATGAATATTATGAATATTAAAAAAAATAACAACAAGTAGCGAAACACAATTAGGAACCCCCATGTCAATCGCTGAAAATATTGCTGCCTTCGAGCAGAAGCTAACCGGCACCGCGGCGCGGCTGGTCGTGGTGACCAAAACCCACCCCATAGAGCGGCTGCGGGAGGCCTATGCAGCCGGGGCCCGCCGCTTCGGCGAAAACCGGGTGCAGGAAATGGCCGCCAAGCAGCCCGAGCTGCCGGCCGATGTGGAGTGGCACCAGATTGGTCAGCTTCAGACGAATAAGGTAAAATACCTGGCGCCTTTTGTGCACACCGTCGAAAGTATCGACAGCCTGCGCCTGCTGCGGGAGCTGGATAAGCAGGCGGCCCGGCACGGGCGGGTTATTCGCGGCCTGCTGCAGTTTCACATTGCCCGGGAAGAAACCAAAACCGGCCTCAGCCTGCCCGAGGCCGAAGAGCTATTGCAGTCGGCCGACTACCAGGCGCTGCGCCACGTGCGGCTCACCGGCGTAATGGGCATCGCTACCCACACGCCCGACGAGGCGCTGGTCCGGGCCGAATTCCGGCAGCTGCGTCAGTATTTCGAGCACCTGAAAGCCACCTATTTTGCCAATGCCGAAGATTTTTGCGAGCTTTCGATGGGTATGAGTGCCGACTACGAATGGGCGCTGGCCGAGGGCAGCACGCTTATCCGGGTGGGCAGCGCCATCTTTGGCAGCCGTAGCTAACGCTGGCCTGACAGCTCATTTTTTGGTCGATATAGTCCTTTGGAACACCATTTTCCCGTTGCCCGCACGGCGCGCTACCAGCAGCTGGGCAGCCTCTCGCCCGCTACCCGGCAGCTGTGGCTGGTGCTGCACGGCTACGGCCAGCTGGCCGAATACTTTATTCGCCACTTTGCCCCGCTGCACGCCGCCGACCCGGTGGGTACCGTTGTAGTAGCGCCCGAAGGCCTCTCCCGCTTTTACCTCACGGGCACGGCGGGCCGCGTGGGTGCATCCTGGATGACCCGCGCCGACCGGCTGGCTGAAATCGAGGACCAGGCCGCCTATCTCACGGCTCTACGCCACCACCTGCTGGCCGAGTGCCCGGCCGGGGTGCAGGTTACGGTGCTGGGTTTCTCGCAGGGCACCGCTACGGCCAGCCGCTGGCTAAGCCGTGAGGCCGCCAGCTGGCGTCCGCATAGGCTGGTACTGTGGGCCGGCGATTTTCCGGCTGATATCGACCCTATAGCGGCCAGGCAGCTGCTACCTGCCTTGCCCGTAACACTGATTTGCGGCGACCAGGATGAATATATTAAAAACAACATATTCAATCAACAGGCAGCCACCCTTCGCCAGCTGGGCGCCGACGTTACGACTTATCGCTTCGCGGGTGGGCACACCTTACACGGCCCACTGCTACAACAGCTGCACGCTACTATGCCCTAGTAGCCCTGCCAGAGCGGTTACGAGCGCGCAGCCTGCCGCCCCAAGCTGTACACACCTGGGGAATGCGCTAAGGCTGCCGTCGCACCGTAGCTGCCGCCGCCTGGGCCGCCGGAAAAATGACGGCCTCGGCAATCTGTACGTGCGGCGGGCGCGTTACGATAAATTGAATGAGCTCAGCGATATCCTGGGCTTGCAGCGGCTGCACGCCCTTGTACACGCTGGCGGCCCGCTCTTCATCACCTTTAAAGCGCACCGCCGAAAACTCAGTTTCGACCATGCCGGGAGCTACTTCAGCCACCCGGATGCCGCGCGGCAGCAGATCGATGCGCATGGTGCGCGTGAGCATGGCTACGGCCGCCTTGGAGGCACAATACACGTTGCCGTTGGCATACGCCTCGTAGCCAGCAATCGAGCCCAGGTTGACGATAAAGCCGCCCTCGCCCATGCGTGGCAGCACCGCCCGGCTCACGTAGAGCAGCCCCTTGACGTTGCCATCGAGCATCGCCTCCCAGTCGGCTACATCGCCCTCCTGAACAGGCGCCATGCCGTGCGCATTGCCGGCATTATTAATCAGCACATCAACGTGCTGAAAAGGCGCGGGCAGCCCGGCTACAGCCGCTTCCACGGCCGCGCGGTCGCGCACATCAAAGGTCAGGATATGCACCGGCGTGGGGGCCAGCTCCTGCACCAGGGTTTCCAGGCGCTCGCGCCGCCGCCCGGCTATTACCAGCTGAAAACCCGATTTTGCCAGCGCTATCGCCGTAGCCCGGCCAATGCCGGAGGAAGCTCCCGTAATAAAAGCAGTTTTCATAAAAATTGTGGCAAACTGTTGGCTTAGCAGGGCAGCCGCCTGTTAAAAATTATTCAATATTTAAGTAAAGGGTCACCGTATTCGTGCGCAGGCTTTGCAAGCTGTTGCTGTACGCGTTGTCGCGCGGGGTCAGCACATTGCGCAGGCCGTGCGAAAAGCGCAGCTCGGGCCCAAACTTGAAGTAAGGGTAAAATAAATCCAGCCCAACGCCATACTCCAGCATCAGGTCGTCGCGGGCCACGGTAATCTGGTTAATGGCCGGCGTATTCTGGCGCTGCGTTACGGCAAAGCTGGGCTTGAGGCCGCCAATCATGTAAAAGCGCGTGTTGCGGCGGCGGTTCGACTGGTATTTGAGTAGTATCGGCAGCTCCAGCTGGGTAGTGCTGACTTCCTGGGTGCGAATGGTATCGGGCTGCCCAGCCCCGGCGCTCAGGAACTCGACCCGGCGCGTCAGGAAATTAAGGCCCGGCGTAAAGCGCAGGTGAAACGGAGTGCCCGGATTGCCTAACCGAATATCCCCAATAAAGCCTACTGCAAACCCCGGACTGATAATAGAATTGGCCGAGATGCCCCGCCCCTGCTGGGCCGCCTGGAAATAGGCGGCCGACTGCTCCAGAAAAAACCGCGAGAAATTAGGCGCGATGTAAATACCGGGCCGAAAAAACCGGTCGTTATAGTTTGACAGGTTCTCGACAGTAATCCCCTTGATGTGCCCTTTACGGCTGCGGTCGATGGCATCGCTGCGCTTGCGCTGGGCCAGCGCCGGGCCAGCCAGCAGCAGCAGGCCCAACAGCGGCAGCAGGCCACGCCAGGGGCTTATTCGCGCTATTTGCGAGCCGTATAAATGGAGCTTATGCCAAACGTAAGTGGTTGCCATGCAGGAGTAGTAAAGCCGACGCGACCCAGAATAGCCACGAACTCGGCGCCGTCGGGAAATGCCTGCACCGACTCGGGCAGGTAGGTGTAGGCGCTCTGGTCTTTGGAAATTACTTTGCCAAAAACCGGCAGTACCCGACTGAAATAAAAATTATACGCTTGCTTGAGCGGAAAAGCCGTCGGCTTGCTGAACTCCAGGATAACAAGCTGCCCGCCGGGGCGCAGTACCCGGTACATCTCAGCCAGACCGCGCTCGAGGTGGGCAAAGTTGCGCACGCCGAAGGAGGCCGTTACAGCGTCAAACTGGTTGTCTTCAAACGGCAGGTTTTCCGAATCGGCCAGCTCCAGCTTAATGCGGTGACTGAGCTTCTTCTCCACCAGCTTCTGGCGGCCCACTTCCAGCATACCGGCCGATATGTCAACGCCCGTTACCTGGGCGTTGGGTGCGGCAGCACGGAGCGTTTCAATGGCAAAGTCGGCCGTACCGGTCGCAATGTCCAGAATGCGGGCCGGACGTAGCGCTTTAAGCTCATTTACGGCTTTCCGACGCCAGTAAATATCGGTGCCCGCACTCAGAAAGTGGTTTAGGAAATCATACTTGCCGGCAATGTTGTCAAACATGCGGGCCACCTGCGATTTCTTATCGGCGGCGTCTTCTTTATAGGGTACTACGGCCATAGGGAGGAGTGCAAATAACGGCAACGCTCCGCAAAAATTGTGCGGCGGCAAGGCCGTTGTCGCGTAGCGGATGATAGTCGCTTTGCAGTCAGGACAAAAAAACGGCCGGACTGTTTGTCCGGCCGTTTTATTTTCTGGCAAAGAGTAAGAAAAAACGACTAGTTAGAGGTTTTTACTTTGGCTTTCTCGCCCGAAGCGTCTTTTGCCTTCGACTCCAGCTCGCCGTCTTTCGAAATCGTCTTCGACTTCTCGCCGGCGGCGCCTTTGGTTTTCACTTTTACCTTGTCGCTTGACTCATCCACCTTGGTTTTCACCTTGGTACCGTCGGCCAGGCGCACTTTGCTCTTGCCGGGCAGCGGGGCTCCGGGAGCCGCCATAGTCGACGAGCTGGAGGTGGAAGAAGTAGTAGTGGTAGTTGAAGTTGCGGGCTGAATCATGGGCATTTTCTCACCCTCTTTCAGCACCACCTTAAACTCGTCGCGGCGGTTAAGCTGCATGTTCTCGGGCGAATCGTTCGGGGCAGCGGGCTTGCGCTCGCCGTAGCTTACCGTAGTGAGGCGGGCCGAGGCCACACCTTGCTTCACGAGGTAGTTCTTGGCAGCATCGGCGCGGTTCTGGCCGAGTACCATGTTGTACTCATCCGTATTGCGCGAGTCGCAGTTACCCTCAATCGAGATGTTGAGGCCCGTGTTTGCTTTCAGAACAGTGCTGATACTGTTCAAAACCTTAATCGATTCCGGACGCAGTTTGTATTTGTCAGTATCGAAATAGATTTTGTATTTGGCAATAGGGTTGATTTGCGTCGTGTCAATATAATCGACGTAGAAATTCTTAGTGATGCTCGTCGAGTCATTGGTCGAAATTGGCACCGCAAATTCCTGCGTCTCAATGTTCTTACCGTCCTTGTTCACCGCTACCTGGTAGGTACGGGCCGAAAGAACTTTCACCTGATACGTACCATCGGGCTTGGTTACATCACGGAAGCTGATGGCCGTTTTGTCGGCCTGCGTCCCGTTGAACACCAGCTCCACGCCGGGGATGGCCTGGGTGCTGTCGCGTTTCGAGAACACCGAGCCCTTGATGTTGATGTTCTTGATGTAGCTGATGGTGTAGATGTCCTTCTCACCGTAGCCGCCGATGCGGTACGAGCTGAGGTAGGCGTACGTGCCATCGGGAGCCAGGCGGTAGTACGAGTCAGCGTCCGGCGTGTTGATGGGATAGCCCATGTTCTCGGGCCGGCCCCACTTGTGGCCGATGCTGTCGTACTGCGACTTGAAGATGTCGTAGTCGCCCATCGTGTTGTGACCACGCGAGCTGAAATACAGCGTCTTGCCATCGCGGCTCATGTACGGGCTGTCCTCGTCGTACTTGGTGTTGATGGTGCTGCCCAGCGACTTAGCCGGCCCCCAGTCGCCGCCGGCGGTGCGGGTGCTGTAGTACAGGTCCAGGTTGCCGTCTTCCGAGTACCGCGAGGTAGAGAAGTATAGCGTCAAGCCATCGGGCGTGATGTAAGCGTCACCCTCGTACTGCTTCGAGTTGATGTTGCTGTTCAGCTTTACCGGGTTGCCCCAGTCGCCACCGGCCTGCTTTGAAGCTACGAAGACGTCGCCATCCTCATCGCTGCGATACATGAGCAGCTTGGTATCGTTGTCGAACAGCTGGTCCGACGCATCGTGGCCTTTGCTGTTAAGCGCCGCCGACAGCGAGCGGGGCTTCTCCCAGTTGTCGGCATCGATGCGGTGAGTTTCCACGATACCCTCGTAGTACTCGCCATCGGCCGCCGTTTTATTGCGGGCTTTGCTATCGAGGCCGGGGATATCGGTCGGGTTGGCACGCGTCGTGAAAATCAGCGTCTTATCATCCGACGAGATAACCGGGCTGTGCTCCGAGTACTGGGTGTTCACGGTCGGACCCAGGTTCTTCACGAAGATGTCCTTGGGCGCGTTGAACAGAATTTTAGCGTTTTTGCTGTGCTGAATCAGCTGCGCCACTTCCTCACGGCGCGTGTCGTTTTTCTTTTTCAGCGTAGCGTTGTAGGCCTGGTAGTGCGTGATAGCCTCATCGAAGTTGTAGTTGAGGTGGTCGACGCGACCCAGCCAGTACTCTACGTCTTTCGATACTTTCGGCTTCAGCTTCTGCGCTTTATAGATGTAGTCGCTGGCTTTCTCTTTGTCAAAGGACAAATACGCTACCCCCGCCCGAAACAGCGCCTGCGCGTTGTTAGGGTCTTTGGCAATTACCCGCTCGTAGTAAGGGATGGAAGCGCGGTAGTTCTCCTGGTTGAACAGCTTGTTGCCGGTTTGCAGGTCCTTGCGGGTGCTCTGTGCCTGGGCCGAAGTAGCCACGGCCGCAGTCAGGGCTAGCGCGTAGGAAGCTTGCAGCAGCCTTTTGGATACGTTGTCCATTGAAAAAAGGGTGTTTGGAAAATTTAAAAGGAAGAGCGAAGAAGTGGCTTTAGTATAATGTCGGCGTAAGCAGGCCACTAGCACACTCGTTTTGGCGACTTATACTAAAATTAGGCGACAGGGTTGGCCCGATTAGCCAGCTGCTGTCTAAAAATAACGAGGCCATTGGCCCTTGGAAGCAACAAATATACCGGCAAAGCGCGGGTACGCGGGCTGGCCAGGGGCACTAAAATAGGCCAGCGGCGGTAATCAGGCGTTTGCGAAGCGGCAAAAGAGCGGAATGGGAGCGGCGCAAATATAGTGGCAGGTTTTGAAAGACAACTATTTACCGAATGCTGTACTATAGCTGCCGGAGCTGGTAACTCGGCCGGCACCCGTAGTCCAACGCATCTTTGTACCTGCATCGTCCGATAGGTAACCCGCAAATGGTAATTCGTGAAGCAACTTTTTTAGTTAGTAATACGCAGGTGGCCGCCTGCCCGGCCCCCGACCGCCCCGAATACGCCTTTATCGGGCGCTCCAACGTGGGCAAGTCGTCGCTGATAAACATGCTGACGGGCCGCCAGGCACTGGCCAAAACCTCGAGCACGCCGGGCAAAACGCAGGTCATTAATCACTTCAATATTAATGATGAGTGGTACCTGGTCGACCTGCCGGGCTACGGCTATGCGCGCGTGAGCAAGAGTTCGCGCTCCGACTGGGGCAAGATGATAAATGCCTACCTCACCAAGCGCGAAAATCTCACCTGCGTATGCGTGCTCCTCGATTCGCGCCACGCGCCGCAGGCCGTCGACCTGGACTTTATGGAAAAGCTGGGGGAGGCGGGCGTACCCTTCGTAATGATTTTTACGAAAACCGACAAGCAGTCCACCAGCCAGACGAAAGCTTTGATCAGCAATTATCTGGCGAAGATGGGCGAAACCTGGGATGAGCTGCCGCGCTACTTTGTGACGTCGGCCGAAACCGGGCTGGGCCGCGAGGAAGTACTAAACTTTATCACGGAAATAAACCGGCAGGTAGCAGCCGATGCGGCGGACGCTTAAGTACTTTTGGCCCACCAATTGCCTTAGCCGCCCGTTTCATCCTGACCTGTTTTACTATCCCCATGAAAAAACTACTGCTGACGCCGCTGGCTTTGTGCGCCCTGCTGGCCCCGGCCCACGCGCAGACGACCAAGCCCAACACGGTGCCGCCCTCCCAAACCGTGCCGCAGACCGAGCAGGGCACCGGGCTCAACCACGTAGGCACCGAAATTCCGGTAGCCAAGTATTACGAAGGTGGCCAGGATGCCATGTATGCCTTCATTGCCAAGGAGCTGAAATACCCGCTGCTGGCCAAGCGCAACCGTATGCAGGGCCGCTGCATCATCAGCTTTACGCTCAACCCCGATGGTAATATTCAGGGCCTGCGCATTGTGAAGCAGGTGGGCGGTGGCACCGGCGAGGAGGCCGCCCGCGTGGTGCGCCTGCTCAAATTCAAGAAACCCGAATACCCCATCCTGACCAGCCTGCCCATCGATTTCAAGCTCGGAGTTACTGGCTCAAACGCGCTGGAAAACTAGTTTTAATGGTTAATTATTTAATGGTCAATGGTTAATTTTTGTTTTCCAGGCCCAGCTTAATAATTAACCGTTAATCATTAAAAAATTAATCATTAAAAACGAATGCCCTACGATTTGAAAGAGTTGGCCGCCATCAGCGGCCAGAGTGGCTTGTACCGCCTGGTGCGCCCGGCGCGCCACGGTGTGTTGGTCGAAACCCTCGATGCCAAGGCAACGCGCTCGCTGGCCCCAGCCAGCAACAAAGTGTCGCTGCTGAGCGAAATAGGTATTTATGCCCAGGATTCGGACGACACGCTGCCGCTGACCGATGTATTTGAGCGCATCTATCAGAAGTACGGGGCCAGCCTGCCGGTTTCGGGCAAGTCGAGCGAGGCAGAGCTAACCGGCTTCCTGGCCGAAGTAATGCCCGAGTATGACCGCCAGCGCGTGTACCTGTCCGATATTAAGAAGCTGACAAACTGGTACACTATCGTGAGCCAGCACCTGCCCTACCAGCCCACTCAGGCCGAGGCTGCCCCGGCTACGGATGAGCCCCTGAGCACCGGCGGCGTAATTGGCGAGGCCGACCCCGCGGCAACCCCGACCGGCAACCCCGAAGTGACGCAGGAAAAGGCCCCGGCCGCTAAGAAGAGCGCCAAAAAGCCTGACTAATTGCCTGACTGCCTCACCGGCTACTCTTAACTTGACTTAAAAAGCAAAAAGCCGTTCCTGCAAGCAGGAACGGCTTTTTTATATATGAAAAACATTATTCTTTGGTTGCTTCCTGTATTTCCTGGGCCAGAAAGGCTTCGGCCTGCTCTACCAGCTCGCGGCTGCCGATAAATACCGGGCAGCGCTCGTGGCAGGTTTTAGGCTCGATTTCGAGGGTGCGCTGCTCGCCGTTGGAGCTTTTGCCACCGGCCTGCTCTACAATGAAAGCCAGTGGATTACACTCGTACATAAGGCGTAGCTTCCCGTTCTTATCCTTGGCCGTGGCGGGGTAGATGTAGATACCGCCCTTCAGCAGGTTGCGGTGAAAGTCGGCCACGAGCGAGCCGATGTAGCGGGCCGAAAAGCTCGAGTCTTTGCAATGCTTGACAAAAGCCGCCACGCCGGGCGAAAACGACTCCGATGAGCCCTCGTTGATGGAATAGACCTTACCGGTTTTGGGCGTCTGGATATCGGGGTGCGAGAGGAAAAACTCGCCCAGGCTGGGCTCGTAGGTAAAGCCGTTGACGCCATTGCCGGTGGTGTACACCAACATAGTGCTGGAGCCATATATGACGTAGCCGGCGGCCACCTGGTGGGTACCGGGCTGGAGGCAGTCGGCGCTGTTGCCCTCGCGGCCGGTGGGCGAAATGCGGCGGTAGATGCTGAAAATGGTGCCGATACTGACGTTGACGTCGATGTTGGAAGAGCCGTCGAGCGGGTCGATGGCCACCACGTATTTGCCCTGGGTGTTGCCGGTCTGGATGATATCCTCATCCTCCTCCGAGATAATGGTGCACACCTCGCCGCCGTTGCGCAGCGCCCGGATGAAGCGAATGTTGGCAATCACGTCGAGCTTCTGCTGGTCTTCGCCCTGCACGTTGCGGTTGCCGTAGGCCCCGGCAATGTCGATGAGGCCCGAGCGGTTGATTTCGCGGTTCACGATTTTGGCCGCCAGCGCAATGTCCCGCAGCAGTTGCGAAAGCTCGCCGGTGGCGTACGGAAAATCTTCCTGCTTGCGCATGATGAAGCGGTCGAGGGTGGTGCCGACGGGCAGGGCGAGTCTGTTGTGGTCCATGAAGGGTGGCTAGGGAATCGGAAAGAGCTAGCACAAAGCTACCATTGCCGGGCCGAGCGCCCAAAAGCGGCGCATGGGCTAGTTTTGGGGCTTATGGGAAAAGAACTAACGGGCTTGCAGGTCTACAAATTTGGCGGCGCCTCGGTGAAAGACGCGGCGGCGATTCTCAACCTCTGTCGCATCGTGCGCGACTTTGGGCCTCAGGGTCCGCTGCTGATTGTGGTATCGGCGATGGGCAAGACGACGAATGCGCTGGAGGAGCTATATGATTTGGGTTATAAAGGACAAGACTACTATCATAAAGAGGTAACTACTCATCGGTACCACGCGCTCATTGGACAAGAGGTTGTCCAAAAAGTACCAATGGAGCGGATTCGACCATTTGGTCCGGTTGAAGGAATTTTAAAGTATCATTTCAGTGCATTTGCCTCCGCATTCTTTGGCCGCGTAAAAGCTGACTATGATGAGGGTTACGACCAGATTGTGAGCCTGGGAGAACGTATTTCCGCCGAGTTTGTACGTATAGCTTTGCTAACTGAATTCGAGCCGTCAGAAGTAACTCACCTGGCAGCCACCACCATGCTCCGCACCAATACAAGCTGGCGCGAAGGCCGCGTAGATTGGCCGGAAACCGAGCGTCTTACACGGCAAGCCGTAACCAAGGCCGTAAAATCCGGAGCTAGAATCATTGTAACAGAAGGCTTTATTGGTGGCACCGCCGACGGTCGCACCACCACCCTCGGCCGCGAGGGCTCCGACTACTCGGCCGCCATCTTCGCCTATTGCCTGAATGCCGAAAGCGTCACCATCTGGAAGGACGTGCCGGGCCTGCTCAACGCCGACCCTAAAATATTTCCTGACACGGTGCTGTACCCCGAAATCAGCTACCAGGAAACCATCGAGATGGCGTTTTACGGGGCCAGTGTCATTCACCCCAAAACCCTGAAACCGCTGGCCGAGCGTCACATTCCGCTACGCGTAAAGTCGTTTCTGAACCCCGAGGCGCCGGGCACGCTCATCCACGACTGCCAGCACCCGCCGCTGGTGCCCGCGTTTATCTGCAAGGCGGGACAGTGTCTGCTGTCGTTCGAGAGCAAGGATTTCGCGTTTATCTCGGAAGAAAACCTGGAAGTGATATTCGGCGCGCTGGCCCAGGCGCGGCTCAAAATCAACCTCATGCAGAACTCAGCCATCAGCTTTTCGGTGTGCACCGACTACAATGCGCTGCGCGTGCAGCGGCTTTTGGAGCTGTTGCACGCGCAGTTTCGGGTGCAGTATAATACTGATTTGACGCTCTTTACAATTAAGCATTACGACCAGGCCAGCATTGAGCAGCTCACGGCCGGGCGCACGCTGCTGCTGGAGCAGCGCACGCGCAGCACGTTTCAGTTTTTAGTGCACAAATAACTATGCCTACCAATTACCGTTTAGAGGTCGTTGGGTAATCCAGGCCGGCCGCCATAACTACCTAATCCAGCGTCATTAACCACTACTCATTAACCATTAACTACTAAGTAAATGTCCGTTCTCGTTGGCAAGCGCGCGCCTGCTTTTAAGGCGTATGCCGTTATCGGCCAGCAGGTAGAAGCTGATTTTTCGCTCGACCGCTACCTCGGCAAGCGCTACGTGCTGCTGTTTTTTTACCCCGCCGACTTTTCGGGCCTCTGCCCTACCGAGCTGCTGGCTTTTCAGCAGATGCTGCCCGAGTTTGAGCGGCGCGGCGTCGCCGTTATCGGGTGCAGCACCGATTCGCACCAGGTGCACCAGGCCTGGTTGCGCACGCCGCTCGATGAGGGCGGCATCGTGGGGGTAACGTATCCGCTCGTGGCCGACGCGACCAAGACCATATCGGCAAATTACGATGTACTGGCTGGTCACTACGACTACAACGAATCGGGCGAAATGGTCTTCATAGGCACCGCCCAGGCCTACCGGGGCCTGTTTTTGATTGACCGCGACGGTATTGTGCGCCACCAGCTCGTGAACGACCGCTTTCTGGGCCGCCGTATCTCCGATGCCCTGCGCGTGGTAGATGCCCTGCGTCACTTTGAGGAGCACGGCGAAACCTGCCCGGCTAACTGGGAAGCGGAGGAGGGAATTATCGGCTGAAAGTCAGGAGCTAGCTAGTTGGCCGATGCCAGGCCAGCCCCATAACCCCTCGAAAGCGTTAATTTTGGGACCGCAGCCGGACTTTTACTTTCCGGGTACGGTCTTTTTTGCGCTTTCTCTATTCGTTAGGACTTTCGCTTTATGCGCTGCTGCTGCGCCTGGTAGCTCCGTTTGTGCCCAAGGCGGCGGCCTGGGTAGCGGGCCGCGCCGGGCTGCTGGCGCGCGTTGAGCAGGCGCTGGCCGGCGATGCTGCCCCGCGCCTGTGGGTTCATTGCGCCTCCTTGGGCGAGTTTGAGCAGGGCCGCCCGCTTATTGAGGGCCTACGGCAGCAATACCCCGGCCACAAAATCGTGCTCACGTTTTTCTCACCCTCGGGCTACGAGGTGCGCAAAAGCTGGCCGGGAGCCGACTACGTCTTTTACCTGCCGCTCGATACGGCCGGCAATGCCCGGCGCTTTGTGGCGGCGGTGCAGCCGCGGCTGGCAGTCTTTGTCAAGTACGAATTCTGGTATTTCTTTCTGCGCGAATTGCGCGCGCAGGGTATTCCGGCAGTAGTTGTGGCGGCTATCTTCCGGCCTCAGCAGCCATTCTTCCGGCCCTGGGGAGGTTTTTTTCGGCAGATTCTCGGCCAGCTGACGCACATTTTCACGCAGAATGAGGCCTCCGCCGACTTGCTGCGTGGCATCGGCCTCACGCGGGTAAGCGTAGCCGGCGATACGCGCTTCGATACCGTGGCAGCAACGGCGCTGGCCCCCGCCCGCCCCCTGCCCCTGGCCGAAGCCTTCGTGGCCGACGGCGCGCCGGTGCTCGTGGCCGGTAGCGTGTGGCCCGAAGACCTGCCCGCGCTGGCGCCGCTGCTGCGCAAGCACGCCCGCACCATGCGCTTTATTGTGGCCCCGCACGAGGTATCGGAGGCGCATTTGCAGGAGATAGAAGCCGCCATGCCGGGCCTTACGCTGCGCTACTCGCGGGCCGTGCCCGGCACGGTAGCCGAGGCCCGGCTGCTGCTTATCGACAATGTAGGGATGCTCAGCCAGCTTTACCGGTTTGGGCAGTTTGCCTACATCGGCGGGGCCTTTGGGGCGGGGCTGCACAACACGCTGGAAGCGGCGGCCTTTGGGCTGCCCGTGTATTTCGGGCCGCGCTACGCCCGGTTTCAGGAAGCCGTGGAGCTGGTGCAGCTCGGCTGCGCGTTTCCGGTGCAATCGGCCCGGCAGCTGGAGGCGGCGTTCGACCGGCTCTATTACAATGAAGAAGCGCGGCTGAAGGTCCAGGACCTTTGCCTCGACTACGTGCACCAGCACGCGGGGGCCACAAGCCGCATTCTTAGGGAGTTAAAAGTGAAGGGTTAAAAGTTAGAAGTTGTGGGGCGGCCTCTGGCAAGGCAGTCTTTAACTTCTCAGAACAGCCTATTCAACTCCTGACTCTTACCTCCTAACTTTTAACTCAAAAATGACTGGCATCGTCGTTAAATCTACCGGCTCGTGGTACGTGGTGCGCGACACTACCAGCGGACAGCTGCACCGCTGCCGGCTCCGGGGCAAGTTTAAAAACAAGGGGCTGAAAGTGAGTAACCCACTGGCCGTGGGCGACGTGGTGGAGTTTGACCTGCCGGAGCAGTCGGAGGGCGCGGGCGTGATTCATACTATCCGGCCGCGCCGCAACTACATCATCCGGCGCTCGGTACATAAGAGTGAGCACGCCCACATTGTAGCCGCTAACCTCGACCAGGCGCTGCTGGTAGTAACGCTGGTGTCGCCGGCCACCTCGTTTGGGTTTATCGACCGATTTTTGGTTACGGCCGAGGCGTACCACATTCCGGCGCAGCTTATTTTCAATAAATCTGACTTATACGACGACGATACGCTCGACTATCAGCGCCAGATTGCCGGCATGTACGCCAGCCTGGGCTACCCCAGCGTGCTGTGCTCGGCCGAAACCGGGGCCAACGTAGCGGCCGTGGCCGCGCTGCTGCCGGGCAAGACCTCGCTGCTGTCGGGCCACTCGGGCGTGGGCAAAAGCACGCTGATAAATGTGCTGGTGCCCGACCTGGATTTGAAAACGGCCGAAATCAGCGCCTTTTCAGATAAGGGCAAGCACACGACGACCTTCGCCGAGATGCTGGAAGTATCGCCCGAAACCTATATTATCGATACGCCCGGCATCAAGGAGTTGGGCCTGGTGGACGTGCCCGCCGCCGAGCTGGCCGGCTACTTCCCCGAGATGCGCGCCCTGCTGGGCCAGTGCCGCTACCACAACTGCCAGCACGTGCACGAGCCCGGCTGCGCCGTGCGCGAAGCCGTGGATAAGGGCCAGCTGGCCGTGCCGCGCTACGAAAGCTACGTGAGTATGCTCCACGATGAGGACAACCGGCACTAGGTTTTTAATGTAGGAGAATGTGAGGAATGTGAAAGATGTGAGAATGTGGAAAATGTGAGGAATAGAAAGAAGCAGCTTCCACATTCTCACATTCTCCACATCTCCCACATTCTACACTTCTCCCACATTCTACACTTCTCCCACATTCTTCACATCTCCCACATTCTGCACTTCTCCCACATTTTCCACATATCCTCTATTAAAAATAATGAAAATTGCTTTTCTGGGCCTGGGCAGCATGGGTGCCGCCATGGCGGCCAACCTGCTTAAAGCCGGCTTTCCCCTTACCGTTTATAACCGCAGCGCCGACAAGGCCGAGCCCCTGCGCCGGCAGGGCGCTACCGTGGCGGCCACGCCCGCCGAAGCCGTGCGCGAGGCCGATATCGTGTTTACGATGGTTACCGACGACCACGCGCTTACGGACCTTACCACCGGCCCCAACGGCATCCTCACCACCCTGCGTAAGGGCGCCATCCATGCCTCGTGCAGCACCGTAGCGCCCGATACCAACCGCCGCCTGGCCGAGGCGCACGCCGCGCACGGCTCCTTCTTGGTAGCCTCGCCGGTGTTTGGCAAGCCCGACGTGGCGGCCGCCGGTAAGCTCTGGATTGGCTCTTCGGGGCCGGCCGAAGCCCGCGAGCGGCTCAGACCGGCGCAGGCCGCCATCGGCCAGGGCACCCACGACTTTGGCGACGACCCCGGCGCGGCCAGCGTGGCCAAGCTCTGCGGCAACTTCCTGCTCGGCACCGTGATTGAAGGGATGGCCGAAGCCCTGACGCTGGCCGAAAAGTGCGGCCTCGACCGCGTGGGCTTCTACGAGATGCTAACCAGCACCCTCTTCAACAACCCGATTTATAAAAGCTACGGCAAGCTCATTGCCGAGCAGCACTACCAGCCGGTGGGCGCGCCGCCCGCCATTATCCGCAAAGACATGAACCTGGTGGTGCAGGAGGCTTATAAGAATGAGGTGCCCATGCCCTTTGCCAACCTCATCCGCGACCGCCTCACCGCCACCGTGGCCCTGGGCGAGCCCGACGTGGACTGGGCCAGCTTCGCCAAAAGAGTATCGGAAGACGCGGGACTTCATTAATGGTTAATGCATGAATAGTTAATGGTTAATGATTAATATACTCAACGTATCGGAGCAACATTAACCATTTATGCATTAACCATTAATGTCTACTTCGCCAGCGGGAGCACCACGGTATCAATGATGTGCGTCACGCCGTTCTTGGAAATCACGTCGGCAATCTGCACCGTGGCGGGGGCGTCTTTGCCGTTGCCTACCATCACTTTGCCATCCTTCACCGAGATGTGCAGCTTCTCGCCGTTCACGGTAGTCAACTCCTGGCCGTCTTTGAGGTCGGCGGCCACGAGGCGGCCGGGGATAACGTGGTAGGTGAGCACGCCCTTAAGCTTAGCCGCGTTGGCGGGGTCTTGCAGGGCCGCCACGGCTGCCTTCGGCAGCTTGTTAAAAGCCGCGTTGGTAGGCGCAAAAACCGTGAAGGGCCCCGTGCCTTTCAGGGTCTCAACCAGGCCGGCCTGCTTCACCAATGCTACCAGCGTGCTTACGCTCTTGGCGGCAGCAGCATTGTCAACGATGTCTTTGTCGGCCGTCATGGCTACGCCGTCTACCAGTACGCCCTTGGGCTTGGCCATGCGGGCCGAGTCGCCGGCCATCGCGGCTACCGAATCGGCGGGGTTAGCGGTGCTTTTTTCAGTAGTCGTGGTGGTTTCGGTGGTTTTGTCGCCGCCGCAGCTTGTGAAACCAAGACTGAGGGTAAGGGCGGCCAGCGGGAAGAATAGCTTCTTCATGAAAAAATAGAAAGGAGGAAAAAAGTGGAACTCTGGCGCAAGATTACGTAATAGCCAGGGCCTTCGGTTTAGCAAACCCCAACCCGACACGGCCTGTTTTACCTTCGCAGGGCCTACGGCATATGCTGGGCCATTTTCCCACCCTTCACACCGCTTATTTTTTCGATGAAAACCGCTGAAATCCACACGCCTAAGGGCATCATGAAAGTCGAGTTCTACGAGCAGGACGCGCCCAACACCGTGAAAAACTTCACCGACCTGGCCAAGAAAGGCTTCTACGACGGCACCAAGTTTCACCGCGTTATCCCGAATTTTGTGATTCAGGGCGGCGACCCCAACACCAAGCCCGGCGCCAAAGGCGCGCCCGGCACCGGCGGCCCCGGCTACAAAATCGACTGCGAAACCAGCGGCGGCCACCAGTACCACGAGCGCGGCGCCCTTAGCATGGCCCACGCCGGCAAAAACACCGGCGGCTCGCAGTTTTTTATCGCCCACTCGCGCGACAATACCGCCCACCTCGACCGCGTGCATACCGTGTTCGGCAAAGTGGTAGAGGGCCTGGACGTGATTGACCAGATTCGGGGCAACGACGAGATTACCAGGATTGTAGTAAAAGACGAGTAGCACACTGGTGCCCCTTACACCAATTTGGAAGCTGCTTTAAGAAAAAGCCCCGCGTACCAGACTGGTACGCGGGGCTTTTTACTACTCACGCGCGGACTCGCAGAGTCCACGCTACCTTGCTACCGGCGGCGGCGGGGCTTTTCCTCTTCCTCGTCGTCATCATCGCCGAAGCTGGGCATGGTGAACATAGAGGAAAGCAAATCTTTGAACTGGGCGCCGCCCGTGAGGCGGTTGCGCGAGATGAGCGAGTGCTCGGCCAGGCCGTGCAGCAGGAATTCCATCAGGAAATAAGTCGTTTCGGCATCGTCCTTGGGGTGCAGCTCGGTTACGATGGCGCGCAGGCCGGGCACTTTGTCGAGGGCGGCGCGGTAGTCTTCGGTGCTGGCGTCGTGCAGGATATCGAGCGTGTTGCCGTTGCCAAACCACTCCTGCACCGTTTTGTAGGGCGAGGGGCGGTTTTTGAGCTTCTTAGCCTTGTCGGGGTCGGGGAAATAGTTCAGGAACAGCGTGCGGATGGCCTTGCCCATGAGCTTCTCGGCCACGATGCCGGCGCCCTCCTGTTCGCCCTCGTACACCAATTCGACCTTGCCCGTGATGGCAGGCACGGCCGAGATAAAGTCGGCCACGCGCACGTAGGTGCTGGTTTCACCGTTGATGAGCGCCCGGCGCTCGGCCCCGGCAATCACCTGCTCGTAGGCCGAGATGGTGAGGCGGGCCGATACGCCCGACTTGGCATCGACAAACTCGGAGCCGCGCGCCTCAACGGCCACCTGTTCCACGAGGTCGTGGATGATTTCGTTGCTGGTTACCAGGCCTTTCTGCTCCTCTTTGATGCGGGCTTCCTGCTTGGTAATGCGCTTGCCGATTTCAATCGACTTGGGATAGTGCGTGATAATCTGGGCGTCGATGCGGTCCTTGAGCGGCGTTACGATGCTACCCCGGTTGGTGTAGTCCTCGGGGTTGGCCGTGAACACAAACTGGATATCGAGCGGCAGGCGCACCTTGAAGCCGCGAATCTGGATGTCGCCCTCCTGCAATATATTAAATAGCGAAACCTGAATACGGGCCTGTAAGTCGGGTAATTCGTTGATTACGAAAATGCCCCGGTGCGCGCGCGGAATCAGGCCGAAGTGAATAACCCGCTCATCGGAGTACGGCAGTTTGAGCGTGGCGGCCTTGATGGGGTCGGCGTCGCCGATGAGGTCGGCCACCGACACGTCGGGCGTCGCCAGCTTCTCGGTGTAGCGGTCGTTGCGGTGCATCCAGCTCACGGGCGTGTCGTCGCCCTTCTCGGCAATGAGGTTTTTGGCAAATACCGACAGCGGCTGCAACGGGTCGTCGTTCAGCTCCGAGCCTTCGACCACGGGCATATACTCATCGAGCAGGTTGATGAGCAGGCGCGCGATGCGCGTCTTGGCCTGGCCGCGCAAGCCCAGCAGGTTGATGTGGTGCCCGGCCAGAATAGCGCGCTGCAACTCGGGTATCACGGTTTCCTCGTAGCCGAAGATGCCGGGAAACACATCCTCTTTGTTTTTGAGTTTAGAAATGAGGTTGTCCCGCAGCTCTTGTTTCACGGTGCGGGGCTGGTAACCACTGGCGCGGAGCTGGCCCAGGGTGCGGATAGTTTCGTGCTTCATTAGGTCTTAAACCCGCTTAACGGGCGTGTGGTTCAGCCGGGCAGCGGCGAGTTGAACGTGGATAGTATTCAAAAAACGCTTCCCATTTCCCGGTTAGAAATAGGAAGCGTTTTTGCAGCGACAAGCAGTAGCTTACAACGACTTGCGCCGGTTCTTTTTATAGTCTTCAAATACCAGGTGCCCCAGCCCTTTCAGGCCCGAGTAATAGGCCTTGCCCTGGTTTACTTCCGTAAACTCCTCCACGAATTTTTGCAAATACGGGTCGGAGGTAATCATGAAGGTGGTAATCGGAATCTTGATGCGGCGGGCGGCGGCGGCCAGGTTCAGCGTCTTGTTCACCACCTTGCGGTCGAGGCCAAACGAGTTTTTGTAGTAGCCGTTGCCTTCCTTAAGGCAGGTCGGCTTGCCGTCGGTAATCATGAAAATCTGCTTGTTGGGCGTTTTACGCTTGCGCAGCAAATCCATCGCCAGCTCCAGGCCGGCCACCGTGTTGGTATGGTAGGGGCCGACCTGCAGATAGGGCAAGTCCTTGACCTCAATCTGCCAGGCGTCGTTGCCGAACACAATCACGTCGAGCGTGTCCTTAGGGTATTTCTGCTTCACCAGCTCGGCCAGCGCCATCGCCACCTTTTTGGCGGGCGTGATGCGGTCCTCGCCGTAGAGTATCATCGAGTGGGAGATGTCAATCATCAGCACCGTGCTGGTCTGGGACTTATGCTCGTTTTCGCGCACTTCGAGGTCGCCCTCGGTCAGCATGAAATTGTCGCCGTCCATGCCGTGGTTGAGCTGGGCATTGCGGATGGATTCCGACATCTGAATCTGCTCCAGCGAGTCACCGAAGCGGAACTCGCGCAGGTCGGTACTCTGCTCGTCGCCCTGTCCGGTGTGGGGCGTACGGTGGTTGCCGGTGCTGCTCTTCTTGAGCTTGCCGAAAATCTCCTCCAGCGCCGATTTGCGGATTTTCTGCTCGGTCTTGGGCGTGATTTTCAGCTCGCCCCGCTCCTGCTCATTCTCATCGATGTAGCCCTTTTTCTTGAGGTCGTCGATGAAGTTTCCCATGCCGTAGTCGTTGTCAGTGAGGCCGTACTGCTTGTCGAGCTCATTGAGCCACTGCAACGCCTCGCCCACGTCGCCGCTGGTGATGGTAATGAGCTGCATAAAGAGCTTGAATAACTGCTCAAATCCCTTATCGCCCGAGTTTTCATCGGGCACAAAATCACGAAAGCGAACCCCAATAGCCATAATAATCTACGTAACGGTAGTGGTGGCAAAAACAACGGCCCGCGGGGCAATGTTCATTATCCCATGAAAGCCATCTGGAATAATACCGTCGTGGCCGAGAGCGACGACACCGTTGTGGTTGAGAATAACCACTATTTCCCCGCAAGCTCGCTCAAAAAAGAGTTTTTTGAGGACAGCATTGCCCACACCACCTGCCCCTGGAAAGGCCGCGCCAGCTACTACTCGCTGCGCGTAAACGACGCGCTCAACAAGGATGCCGCCTGGTATTACCCCCAGCCCAGCCCCGCCGCCGCCAACATTCAGGGCCGGGTAGCATTCTGGAAGGGCGTGAAGATTGAGGCGTAGTAAAAAGCGTGCTGCCTCGACAAGCAGCTGCCTGTCGAGGCAGCACGTTTTTTACTACGCCCTAAACAGCTTCGTTAGCGTTTGCTCTTCAAGGAATTATCACCACTTTGCCGGTGGTATGCTTCGACTCAATCTGCTCGAAGGCCTTTTTCACCTCAGCCAGCGGGAAGGTAGCCGCGATGGGCAGGTGCAGCTTACCGGCATCGGCCAGCTCGCGCAGGTGGTCGAGGTCGGGCACGCTGGGCTGGGCCATTACGTGCGTGAAATAGACGCCGGGGGGCAAGCTTAGTGCTTTACCATCGTTGAGCACCGAGATGAGCCGGCCGGCCGGCTTCAGCGCCGCCAGGCTCTGGGTAAGCGTGTCGCCGCTAATGGCGTCAAACAGTAGGTCAACGCCTTCCGGAGCTATTTTCTTTACCGATTCGGCTACCGGGCCGGCCGCGTAGTCGATGGTAAAATCGGCTCCGAGCTTACTCATATAGTCGGCATTTTGGGCGCTGGCCACGGCTATCACCGTGGCTCCTACGCTTTTGGCCAGCTGAATAGCTACGCTGCCAACTCCGCCCGACGCCCCCAGAATCAGAACGGTTTCGCCGCTTTTCAGCTTACCGGCCGTGAAAACCGACTGATAGGCCGTGAGCCCCGCCAGCGGCAGGCCGCCGGCTTCTTCCCAGCTGAGGGTAGCCGGGCGCCGCGCCAGATAGCATTCAGGAATTACTATGTATTCGGCAAAAGTGCCGTGCTGTACCACGGGGCGGCGCACGTAGCCATACACCTCGGCACCGTCAGCGAAGCGGGAAGCTCCGTGGCCGCGCTTTTCAACTACCCCGGCCACGTCCCAGCCCGGCACGGCCGGGAAAGCGTTGGGCACTACCTGCTGAAAATAGCCTTCCCGCACGATGTAATCGACGGGGTTAATACCGGCGGCTTTTACGCGCAGCAGCACGTCGCCCTCGCCCAGTTCGGGCAGGTCAAGGGGGCCAACCTTTATTTTATCGATGCCGCCAAACTCGGTGTAGTAGGCGGCTTGCGTTTGCTTTGCCATTGGAAAAGGAGAATTACGAGTGGTAAGTACCTGCTCATAACCAGGGCCCCGCCCAATAGTTAGGGCGCATGAAAAAGCTCCGGCTGCGCAGGGCAGCCGGAGCTTTTTTCGGTTTCAGCGCGGCCGGGCCGTTAGCTAATCCACTTAAACTTGTATTCGAGCTTGGGCACCGGCATGCGGTCGCTAACGCGGCGCAGGCGGTTGGGCAGGGCCATTACGTAGTCGCGGGCCTTCTCGGCGGCGGGCGTCAGGCCGGTATGGTCCGCAATTTTCCAGTCCGTGATGAGCGTATCCAGGATATCGGTATAGTCGCTGCTGGTGTATACCCCGAGGCGCTGAGCGGCATCGGTGAAGTGCCCGAAGGTTTTGCCCATATCCACGCCCAGCTCGCGCATGTAGTGCGCCGGCATCACGATTTTCTTGCGCATCATGTCCTCGAAGGCCAGCATCATCTCGCTGGGGTCCAGCTCGAAAATCTTTTCCACGAAGGTTTTGTAGGCGCGAGCGTGGCGGTTTTCGTCGCCGGCAATCATGCCGCAGATTTTCGAGAGCTGGTCGTCGCCGGCGGTGCGGGCCAGCTGGCCCACGCGGCGGTGCGAGATGTTGGTAGCCATCTCCTGGTAGCTCGTGTACACGAAGGCGCGGTACGGGTCGTTGGCCGTGCCCAGGTCGAAGCCGTCGTTAATCAGGTACTGCGTGCTGACCTCAAACTCGCGCATGTTTACGCGGCCGCAGAGGTAGAGGTAGCGGTTGAGCAGGTCGCCGTGGCGGTTTTCCTCGGCCGTCCAGCCCCGAATCCACTGCGCCCAGCCGTTATCGCGGTCGCGGTTGAGGTTGTCGAGCTCATGAAACCAGGCTTCGTAGTTAGGCAGCGCCTCTTCGGTGATGGTGTCGCCGATGAGCACGGCCAGCAGGTCGTAGCTGAGGGTAGAAGCCCGCTCGCGCAATTCCTTTACTTCCTCGAAGAAGGTGTCGCGGCGCGAGTCCGGCAGGTAATCAGCGGGTTGCCAGCTATCCTCTACCTTCTTAAGAAAGGTATAGATATTATCTTTCAGATAGCCTTCAAGTTGCTGAAGTACTTCGCCGCGCGAAATAAGAAGGTCGTTACTGAGTACCATACAAGGGAATGCCACCAGTGAGCGGCTGGTGAATGAACGCGCGAAGGTCGGGTTTTAGTTGAGTTTTACGGGTACATGATTTTGGCATTGTCGGGTTTTAGCCCATATCAGCAACTTATAATTGTTCCAGTCAGTGCTACCTTGCTTGTTTTCAGGCCGTAGCCGTAAGCAGGCCGCCGCAAGGCCGAGCCAGAGATGGAGGCTGCTGCGCCTTATCCGTCGTGGCTGGCCGAGATTTGCCGGATAGTGTCTTCTATCGAAACCGGTTTTTCTTTCCGTGCCCGCTCCTGCAACTGCCCCAGCCGCCGTGCCCCCACTCACTGAGTTTGCCAGCTTCTACCTCTACGGCCTTAGCAATAACCCTTACCGGCAATCGGCTGACGTCGAAAAGTTCGGGCAGTTGTATGACCTGGTAATTGGTGCCCACGGTGGCGTAAGTATCGGCAGCTCGTTTCATCCCTATCAGCTCATCGGCCCAGGTGGCGTAACGGTGTGGTACGCGGCGTATGCGCAGCTCTATAGTCAGCCCAACCGGGCCGCGCTGTTTGAGGCCATGACCGATGAGCAGGCGCGGTTTCTGGTAGCCCCGCCGGCCTCATTCAGCGCGTTTCACGTGTGGCCCGACACGCGCCTGACCAGCGAGGAAAACCCGGTTTTCAGCCACTATATTCCGTTTGTGCTGCCTTTTTTGGTGCGCAAAGGCCCGGCCGCGTTGCGCTGGGATGCCGAGTTTGCAGCGGCAGCGGCTGGCACCCCCGAGGGCATTCAGCCTTACCTGGAAGCCGTGGTAACCGCCCTACGGTTTGTGCAGCCCGCGCCGGCTTTCGTGCTGGGCTTCGCAGAGTTTGACGAACAGCAGCCCGAGCGCGTAATCGAGCGGTTTATGAGCTGCCGCGATACCCTGCTCACGCGCTAGCCCAAGGCTCCGAAAATAACCTGTCGCAGGCAGTCATTTCGCTTACTGCTGGCTGAAGCCGGCCCGCCCGGCCCCGACCGTTACCGGTGCGCCACCCAAAAACTCGCCGTACCAGTGGCCCGAGTCTTTAATAATGCGCTCCTGGGTTTCATAATCGACGTGCACGAGCCCGAAGCGCGGACGATAGCCCTCGGCCCATTCGAAGTTGTCGGTAAAGCTCCAGGGGAAATAGCCGTTTACCTGAATATTGTCGCGGCGGGCCCGCAGCACCTGGCCGATGACCGCTTGCAGGTAAGCCCGACGAGCGGTATCGGGCACGCGGCCTGCCCGGGGCTGGTCGGCAAAGGCCGCGCCCGACTCCGTAACGAACAGCTCGGGTGCGCCGGGGTAGGTAGCAAACTGCTTCAGCATGTGGTAAACCGACTCGGGGTACACCTCCCAGCCCATTTCGGTGGTAGGCACGCCACGCCTGGCGGCCGGCACGAGGGCCGCGCCCAGCAGCGGCAGCCAGGGTGCCCGGCGCACCACCTCGCGGGTATAGTTCTGAATACCCCAGAAATCGAAGTCGAACTGCATCCGCTGCTCGTCGCCGGGGCGCTGGTAGCGGCGCAGCAGCCATCCCAGGGCGGGCAGCTCGGCCGTTGGATAGCCCAGGCCGAGCGTAGGCTCCACAAAAAAGCGATTGAGCAGCGCATCGGCGCGGCGCGTGGCCGCCTCGCTGGGGCCGTGGCCCGGCCGGGCCGGCGTAAGGTAGGAGCACGAAAACGTGGTGCCGATGCGGGCAGTATCGGGCAGCGCCGCCCGCAGCGCCCGGCCGCCCTCGGCCTGGGCCAGCGTAGCGTGGTGGGCCGCCGCCAGAAAGGCGGGCAGACTGCGGCGCCCCGGCGCGTGAATGCCCAGCAGATGCCCCGCCCCCACAAATACCATCGGCTCGTTGAGCACCATCCAGTGCTGCACACGGTCGCCGAGGCGGCGGGCCAGCACCTGGGCGTAGTCGGCCAGCCAGCCCACTACGGCACGGTTGGCCCAGCCGCCGCGCTGTTGCAAAGCCAACGGCAAATCCCAGTGATACACCGTCAGCCAGGGGCGCAGGTCGCGCTCCAGGCAGGCATCCACGAGGCGGTCGTAGAAATCGAGTCCACGCCTGCTGACCGCCCCGGTGCCCTCGGGCAGCACCCGCGACCACGCCACCGAGAGGCGGAAATCGGTTAAGCCCAGCCCCTGCGCCAGGTTTAAATCGTGCTCGTAGCGCGTGAAGAAGTCGGTACTGACGCGGGCATGCTCACCACGCTGAATAGCGCCCGGCCGGCGCGTAAACTCATCCCAGATGCTCGGGCCTTTGCCCTGCTGCTGCCAGGCCCCCTCTACCTGGTAGGCTGCGCAGGCTGCCCCCCAGTAAAAATCGGGCCCGAAGTCGCTGCGCGAATAGCTGCTGGGAGTGGTGGCCGGGAAAAAGGCATCTGGCAATTCCAGCGGGGGCCTGCTGGCAACAAGAAGGTCGTTGGGCATCAAACGGAGCTACGGGAAGGCGGTAAATAGTGCGCAGCGAGTGGTAGTCACTGGACAGTAAGCGTGGTAGTTGGCGGCTTTGCCCCGGCGGGCTATTTCGGGGCGGGGCTACAACGCCAGGGCGGGCGGCCCCACGCCCAGCTGCTCGGCCAGCAGGCGGGCCAGCACGGCGCCGGTCTGGTCGGGATACTGCACGCGAATCGGCTGGCCCCGGTGCAGCCAGTCGTCGATGCGGTCGAGGTGCTTGTCTTTGAGGCCGCGCACCACGGGCACGCCCATTTTATCGAGCGCGGCGGCGTTGCACTGCTGCTCATACTGCTGCTTCATGGGCACTACCAGCAGCTTTTTACCTAAAAAAAGCGCCTCGGCGGGCGTTTCGAAGCCCGCGCCGCAGAGCACGCCGTGGGCGCGGGCCAGGCTCTGAAGAAAATCGTCGCTGCTCACGGGCCACACCCGCACGTTGCCGTAGTCGGCGGGCTGCTGGCTGTGCTTCGAAAACACCTCCCACTGCACCGAGCGGCTGAGGTAGCGCAGGCGCTCAACCAGCCTTTGCTCGTCGAAAGCCGGCAGATACACCGTGTAGTAGCCCTCGTCGGTGGGCGTCAGCTCGCGCACCTGCCGCCGAATAACGGGCGTGCTGATACCCGGCGCATACTCCTGAAAGTGAAAGCCATACTGCGCCGTGCTCGGTGCGTAGTAGCGCAGCACGGCGCGGCCGGCGGGGTCTTCCTGCGCGGGGCGGGGCGCGGCAGGGTGCAGCACGGCGCTCTGGTGGCTCAAGGCTACGCACGGGCGGTGGCGCAGCCGGCAGGCCCAGGCCGACACCGGCTCAAAATCGTTGATTACCAGATTGTAGCGCTCTACCGGCAACTGCCGGATATCGTACACGAAACCGGCCGAGTTGAATTGCCGAAAGGTCTTCACAAAGTTGATACCGCCCTTCTTGCCAAATACAAAACCCATGCCCCCTACCCGGTACTGTACCGAAAAGGGCAGCGGCAAATCGGCGGGCGGACCGCTCACCAGCACGTCGAGCTGCCCGCCCAGCGCCTCCACTTGCTGCCGAAGCAGGGGCACCACGTCGAGAGCCCGCATCAAGTGCCCATTGCCAGTGCCCTGAATAGCATAAAGAATATGCATTTTACACTATATTAAACAGCTAATCAGCCCATCTTCTAGCTGCTGTACGCAGCGGGGCTTATTTCAACTTAAACTCGGCCAGCAAGCCGGCCAGCAACGTGGCGGGCGCGGCATCGGCAGCGAGGTCGGTGGCTTCGGGCGGCTCGGCGGCATCGGCGGGGGGCTGCATGAGCGGGTCTTCGGCGTAGCGGTAGAGGGTCCAGCCCGTGTCGGCGGTGTATTCGAGGGCGGTAAGATTTTCCACCCAATCGCCCGAATTAAGATACGTAACTTCCCCCTGCGGCGTGGTCAGAGTTCGGATTTCGGGCTGGTGAATGTGGCCGCAGGCCACGTAGCGGTAGCCATTGTCGGCGGCAATGCCGACGGCCGTCTGCTCGAAGTCGCTAACCAGGCTCACGGCACTTTTCACCCGGTCTTTCACGGCTTTCGACAAAGCCACCCTGGGCTGGCCCAGCTTTTGCAACCCAAAGTTTACCAGTCTGTTAAGCAAGATAAGCAGGTCGTAGCCCTTGCCGCCTAGCCTGGCAAGCCAGCGCGCGTGCCGCATGCTTACGTCAAACACATCGCCATGAAAAAGCCAGGTGCGGCCGTGGGGCAGGTCGAGCACCAGCTTATTATCGAGCTGAAAATGCCCGAGCTTGAGGCCCGCAAACTTGCGCAGCAGCTCGTCGTGGTTGCCGGTGAGGTAGCAGATGCGGGTGCCTTTGGCAGCCAGCCCGGCCAGGTAGCGCACCACTCGCATGTGCGAAGCCGGCCAGTAGTTTTTCGAAAACTGCCAGATATCGACAATATCGCCATTGAGGACCAGCACTTGCGGCCGAATAGTCTTAAGATAGCGCAGCAGCTCGGCGGCATGGCAGCCGTAGGTGCCCAGGTGCACATCGCTGACTACCGCTACAGCGAGGCGGCGCTTTTTGCGACGGCCGGCCTCTGGCAGTGGCCCGGTTGGCGTGCTCATGCGGCAGAGGAGTAAGGTAACCGGGGCTGGCTTGGGCGCGGGCTGGTCCGGGGCCGGCGGGGCTTGGTGGGGGGCCCGTCAGCTGGCCAATGCGGCGCGGCACTGCCGAGCGCCGAGCGCAGGCTGCGGCGCAACGGACGCCCCAGCACCTGCCACCACGCTAGGGCCAGCAGCCACGAGAGGTAGCCGCGCGTGGGCCGCCAGTCCAATAAAAAGCGGGTTGATTGAGCGGGATTTAGCATACCCCAAAGCTCGCGCCGCTAGATAAAGCAGGCGTTACGCCCGCATTACATTTTCATAAAGCAACGGGGCACCAGGGCAGTTTAGCGAATAAAACGAAGCATTTGGCGCGGCCTGCCGTTCTTTGTAGCGGATTTATTCCTATCCAACGAAGTATTATTTATTTTCTCAGTAAAATGCAATTTTCTACTACGCTGCGGGCTGGACTGCTATTGTTGCTGGTGGCTGGCGCTACGGCCGCCCAGGCCCAGACGCCCAATGGCCCGGCGCGCAAGCGCTATCTGTTTGCCCAAAAGAATCCGGAGTGCCCGGTAGTAGCGAATATCACCAAGAATACCGATGAGGATGCCGACGTAACCGGTACCTATACCCACATCTGCTACCGCTCGCCCGAGGAAATGCTGGCCGAAATCAACGAGCTGCGTAAGATTCACGACTGGGCCGACTCGACCTATCAGCGACGGCTGAAGCTACTGCCCGCCGGCGGGGCCCTGGTGCTCAACATCCGCCGCCAGGGTGCCAAGTTTGCCGACCCGTCGCTGCTCACGCTCTCGGCCCGCACGAAAGATGGCAAGGAGGTTTTTGCGGCCACGCCCAAGCCCGGCTTTGGCCGCTTCTTCGGCCGCGACCTGTATCAGAGCCAGCAGCTTATCCCGTTCATTAAGCTCGACCCGGCCGCTGGCCCGCTCACGCTCGTGATTACGGATACCCACCTGCGCCAGCAGTTTGAGTACCAGCTCACGCCGCAGTAAGGGCTACCCTGCCTGTCATTGCGAGCGCAATGCAGTGAAGCGCTCGCAATGACAAACTTTTTCTTATGCCTTATGCAGCTGCGCCCACTGCACGGCCAGCAGCGTTTTGGCGTCCTGGATTTTCTCCCTGGCTAGTTCCTCCCGCGTGAGGTGCACGATTTCGATTTGCTCGTGCTCTTCGGCCAGCCCGCCGCCGGGACCGGTTTGCCGGCTCACCTCGGCGTAGTACACTCCGATGGTTTCGGCGCTGGTGCCCGGCGAGGGCCACATGGTTACGATTTCGGTGAGCTGGTCGGTTTCGTAGCCCAGCTCTTCGTGGATTTCGCGGCGGATGGCCGCTTCGGGGGTTTCGCCCTTGTCAATCATACCGGCCGCAATTTCCAGCAATTCGTGCTCCGGCCCTATTCTAAACTGCCTGGTCAACAGGTAGTTGCCCGCCTGCATATCGAAGACCAGGGCCGCCACGGCGTGGCCGGGGGCAAACTGCTCGCGGGGTAATTCTTCCCCTTGCGGTGTTTTGAGGGTGAGCTTGTTGAGCTTGAAATGGCCGTCGTAGGCGCGTTGGCGGTGAACTATCTGCATGAGTTAGGGATTTAAGCGGTACCTTTGCCGCCGAAGGCAGCCTGGCAATCGGACCAGCTGCCCGCCGTAAGTATACGGCCGCCGGCCCGCCGCGTCGTGATTTGTGCGTGAGGCGCGGGCTTATCCCTTCTTCTTTTCCTGTATTTGCGAGGGCAGCCGATGGCCTCCGCCCCGGCCACCACCCCACCGGGCGGGTGGCTCCTACACCCCCATGACTTTTAACGACCTCAACCTGATTGAGCCTATCCTGCGCGCCCTGAGCGAGGAAGGCTACACCACCCCTACGCCCATTCAGCAGCAAGCCATTCCGCAGGTGCTCGAAGGACACGACCTGCTCGGCGTGGCCCAGACCGGCACGGGCAAAACGGCGGCTTTCTCGGTACCGATTCTGCAGATTCTGCACCAGACCTCCCAAACCCAGAAAGCAGCCCAGGGCCCCAAAGGCCGCATTCGCTGCCTCGTGCTGACGCCCACCCGTGAGCTGGCCATCCAGATTGGCGAGAGCTTTAAGGCGTATGGCCGCCACTTGCCGCAGCTGCGCTCGACGGTCATTTTTGGCGGCGTGGGCCAAAACCCGCAGGTGCAGGCCTTGCAGCGCGGCATCGAGATACTCGTAGCTACGCCCGGCCGCCTGCTCGACCTGATGAACCAGGGCTACGTCAACTTGCAGCACGTGGAAGTATTTGTGCTCGATGAGGCCGACCGTATGCTCGACATGGGCTTCATTCACGACATCAAGCGCATTCTGCCCAAGCTGCCGACCGGCCGCCAAAGCCTGTTCTTCTCGGCCACCATGCCGAACGTTATCAAGGAGCTTTCGGCCACCATCCTGCGGCCCAACCCCGTGCAGGTAGCCGTAACGCCCGTGTCGAGCACGGCCGACACGGTAACCCAGTCGGTGTTTCTGGTTGACAAAAACGACAAGCCGGCTTTGCTTCGTCACGTGCTGAAAGACCCCGCCATTAAGCGCGTGCTCGTGTTTACCCGCACCAAGCACGGCGCCAACAAGGTAACCGAAACGCTGGAAAAGGCTCAGATTACGGCCGAAGCCATCCACGGCAATAAAAGCCAGAACCACCGCCAGCGGGCGCTCAGCAACTTCAAGGCGGGTACCACCCGCGTGCTGGTAGCTACCGACATTGCCGCGCGCGGTATCGACGTGGATGAGCTAACCCACGTTATCAACTACGAAGTGCCCAACGAGCCCGAAACCTACGTGCACCGCATCGGCCGCACTGGCCGGGCGGGGGCGTTCGGCACGGCGTTTACATTTGTTGAAGAAGAGGAACGTGCTTATTTGCAGGACATTCAGAAGCTGATTCGCAAGCAGCTTGATGTGGATAAAGAGCATCCCTACACGACTAACAGCGTAGCCCCGGTATCGCTGACCGGCAATGAGCGTATTATCCGGCCGAAAGGCCCGGCCGGCCGGCCGGCTCGTGATGGGCGCGGCGGGAGCGGCCAGGGCCGAGGCGGAGCTCCACGCGCCGCCAGTGCTGGCTCGGGTAACGGGCGGGGCGAACACCGCAGCAGCGGCCGTCCGCAGGCGGGTAGCAGCGAGCGCGCCGGCGGCGGACGCTCGGCGGCCGGCGGGGGCGGCCAGCGCTCCAGCCGGCCCTTCCAGGCGGGCCGTAGCGGCGAGGGTGGTCGTCGCCCGCAGTAGCCACTTATTGGCTCTGCGAGCTACGTACGCCGTTATATATTAAATATTTAATATTTCCGGTAGCTGCCCTCTTTCAGAAGGGCAGCTACCGGATTTTTTACGAATACTGGAAACAAAACCGGGGCGGGCCGACTTCTGTCAGCAGTTCTTGGTCACTATTTTAACGCTGTTTTCCTAGCTTACCGGCATGACTTCCCGCGTTTCTCTTCCGCTCATTCAGGCCCTGCGCGATACCGCCCACCGCCTGGCCACCGAAGCCCCGTATCAATGGGGCCACATGGGCAGCTGCAACTGCGGCCACCTGGCCCAGACCATTACCCGCCTTACCAAAGCTGAAATCCACACTCAGGCCCTGCAGCGCTACGGCGACTGGGAGCGCCAGCTCGTGGACTACTGCCCCACCAGCGGCCTGCCCTTCGACCAGACCGTGGATGAGATGCTGGCCCTGGGCTTTTCGCGCCAGGACCTTACGCACCTCGAAAAGCTCGGCGACCCGGCCGTGCGCCGGGCTATTCCGTTTGAGCGGCGCAATACCCTGCGCCACAACCAGCGCGAGGACGTAGTGCTTTACCTGCGCACCTGGGCCGACCTGCTGGAGCAGCAGTTCGTAGCCTCGCTGCCCCTGCCAGCCTTTGCCCAGCCCGCGCTGGCTGGAGCTTAGGCCTACTTCAGCTTATACAAAAGCCCCGGCTACGCAACGTGCGTAGCCGGGGCTTTTGCCTGTATAGCCCGGCAGTAAAGCCCGAGCTTAAGTACTTAGTAGCTGACGTTGCTGCGCTGCGCCTCGCGGTAGCCTTCGGTACGGTGGGCCCGCTTATAAGCGGCGTCGGCGCTGGGGTCTTTCTCCGCGTCGGGGGCCGTGGAGCAGGCAGCGGTCAGAAACAGGGCCGCGCTGGCGGCCAGCAGCAGGGAGTAGGTGCGCAAGCTTTTCATGCCGCGAAGGTACGGAACGAAGGTCTAAAGCTGAAAGCCAAGCGCTGCCTATTTTCTCTAACTGCTTGCCGGAGGCACCAGCAACTATATCAATAATAAGGCGATTTGGCCCATCTCAGACCAAGGCAAATGCTTGTTAAGCGGGCAAAGAACCCACGTTTACATTTGATAAAAGGGGCATATTTATCCTTTTTTCCTGCCAATAGCCTTGGCAGCCGGCCAGCTTGATGGCCAACTTCATTGGGCAGGAATTACCAGTCCCTGGTAGCGAAGGATGTAGCTCGCAGACCCAACAAATAGGCCTTTTCAGGCGGGCAGGCTGCCCACCAGCTTAGCGAAGCAATTTTAGCTTTTATCAGGCAAGCAGACGGGCAACGCGATTAGCATAACCGTACTGCCTGACAAGTCAGGATGCGAACAGCAAAGGTTGTATTAAAAAAATATCTTACATACCGCAAATGAAGAGGTTTTAGCCAGCATAATACCTTTAATATACTCAACACAACCTTTTGATAAACAATGTTTTATAACGAAAAACATGCTATACTTAAAGCCTCATTCATAACCCACAAAAAAGTATAATTATCCCCAGACAGCATATCCTTTTACTACTTACGCTCATCAGGTAGTTAAGGACCTATAAAACGCTTGCTAACGAGCTTGATAAGCTGGCTTGTCAATTGCATTTTATTGGCAAAGTGGTAAGCAAACGCAATTAGCTTATCCCTCTTATTAGGCAAGGTAGCAGCTTAGCTGCTATTTGTACTACGCGCTACAGCTATTAGCAGAAATTTAACTTGCTTACGCCCTTGCTTGCTTGTAATAGTATACGAGCTTCTACTCCCATTGTTCAGGCCAGGGTCACAGGCAGGCAGCTAGCTTGAGCGGGCTACCAGCAAGACCGTTACCTGCTAAAAGAGGTAGCCCCGAGCCTGGCAAAATAGCCAGGCTTGGGGCTACCTCTATTGGTAGCTTATAGCTTATCTTAGAGCGAATTCTGGGTCAGTATACGGGTTCTGTTCTTGCGTTCGCCTCACCCCCCGGCCCCCTCTCCGAAAAGGAGAGGGGGAGCCATTATGGCAAAAAGCGTACACTGACCCAGAATCCGCTTTAGGCAGGAGCTACTGCTCAGGGCAGTAATCGGCGAAGGAGCCGTCGCGGTAAAAGATAACGATACGCCGTATCGCCTTCCCCGGCTCAGTCAGGGAGGGCAGCGGAGCCGCTGCGGCCGGGGCAGAAACGGGCACGGGGCTTGGTGAGCGCTCGGCTGGCACAACAGGCGGGGGTGTACCACCTTCCAGCGCTGGGGTATTAGCAGCTAATGAGTCCTTATTAGTGGCCGTGGTGGCAGTTGAAGCTACTACTGTGGAGGCCGGGGCGGTCGGGGTAAAGCGAGTCGGCCGGAATGGCTTAAAAGCCGCGATTGCCGGCTTCTCAGGCGATAGTTCGGCTACTGCCGGCAGCGGCGCCGCTGCCGGTACATTGGCTAAAGGAGGAGCTGCGGCTGAGGCAGGGGCTGGTGATACACGAACGGATACCGGCTCAGCCACAACTGCCGTTTGCCTTACCCCTGAGGGGACTACCTTGACTGGTAATTCACCTTCAGGAAGCGCTGGCGCTGGCGTCGGAGCAGGTATTGCATTATCTGCGTTGGTCGCTGCCGGGCTTTTTGGGTCAGTAGCCACCTCTTCTGCGAGCATAGCGCCGGCCCCGCTCAGCAGCCAGGGTATTGATATTTCGGGCATTGCGCTGATAATACGCTGCACTACCTCCAGGCTAGGCTTGTTGCGCTCGCTTAAAATATGACTCATAACCGGCCGCCCGACTCCAATCAGGTCGGCGAATTGGGTTGGCGAGAGCTGTTTGTGCTCCAACAGAGTCCGGATACGGGTTACCATATGAAACCTTTTAGGGCACAAATGTGCGTAACAATTCTCAACTTCCCTACCTGCTACATGCCAAACAAATGTATAGACGCAATTTAAAACAACTGTAACAAGGTTTTATTTACACTTGTTATTCCGAAAATTGTTGCTCGTACTCCTCTGGGAATACGCTTCTGCAATACAAATGTATTCAAAACTATTGGTGACTTCTCGTTCAGCCTCCTTGGCAAACTGGCATTAAAACCACTAAAAAGGCCCGGCCATTTTAGTGGCCGGGCCTTCTTGGAAAGCAAATAGGAAAGTAGCTTGGGAACGTTTATAGCTATTCCTACCAGTTCCGCCAGAGTCGCAGAAGCTAATCGAAATATTCTTTTGCCAGCGCTTTATCGTGGCCGTAGATATCATCGCGGAAGTGTGGATGCCCGTTGGCATCAGCCCAGGCCGTGAGGTAAACCAGGTACACCGGCAGCTTTTGCTTCAGGGTAATATATTTTTCGCGCCGCTGGGCAATAGTATCCTGAATGGTCTGCTGGCTCCAGTTGGGGTCTTTGCGCAGCAAGTACGTAGCCAGCTTAATGGGCTCCTCTACCCGCACGCAGCCGTGGCTGAAATTACGCTTGGTTTGCGAAAACAGCTCATCGTGGGGCGTGTCGTGCAGGTAGATATCGTTCGAGTTGGGGAAGATGAATTTCACATCTCCCAGGTCATTTTTAGGGCCGGGGCGGCGGCGCACGGTGTACTTGAAGTTGTCCTGCGTGACATTGGCCCAGTCGATGGTAGCGGGGTCGATAATAGTAGCTTTGCGACCGTACCCCTTCACTACTTCCATATCGAGTCGATTGAGGTAGCCGGGGTCGGCCACCAGCTTCGGACGCAGCTCCTTGTCGATAATGCTGTAAGGCACGTTCCAATAAGGAGCAAGCACTACATATTCCATCTTATCGGAAAAAACGGGCGTTGCCGTCAGCGTTTTGCCGACGATGACGCGCATCGTCAGGGCCTCCTTGCCCTTCTCATACACCCGTAGCCGGTATTCGGGAATATTCACAATGAGGTAGTCGGGCTCAAACTTTTTGGGCAGCCAGCGCCAGCGCTCCATATTCAGAATAACCTGGTTGATGCGCTCGTGAATGGGAACATTCAACTCGCGTAATGTTTCCCCGCTGACCAGGCCGGTAGGTGGCAGGCCCAGGTCCTGCTGAAAACTTCGTACCGCCTCAACCAGCGCCGGGTCATACGTAGTGGCAGCCGGCGAGGAAACGTTGTTTACCGGCCGGGCAGTAGCGGCCGGGGCAGGACCGCTATTCTCGGTACCCAGCAGGCGCTGGCGGAGCAGGCCTACTACGGGCAGGACATCGCCGGGCTTGAGGTGCGTGGTGCCGGACAGCGTGGGCCAGCCACCGGCGGCCTGCCGGGCCCGCAGCAGGGCCAGGGCTTTTTTGAGGTTGTTGTACTCGGGGTGCAGCGGGGCAAAGTCGTAGTAGGGATAGGTGCTTTCGCGCTCGCGCAGAATGGTCATCAGCGCGTGGTCAAGCTTAATCTTATTGCGCTTAACCTTCCAGGCATCGTTCCTGGTGTCGCGGGGGTTGGCTACGCCGCGGTAGTAGTCGGAAGCCCAGGCGAAGTAGCTGCCCGACAGCGTAACGTCGAGCTTGCGCTCCAGCTGGTTACGGCGCGCAGTATCAGGGCCCACGCTCTTGAGCTGGACCAACATATCAGTTATCTTCTTGGTATCATACCGTTTAGGGTCAAGACCATCATCCTTTGCTTTATCTACTACGGAAAGAAAGGTAGTGGCCTGCGGCACGAGCTGATGCTGCCGGAACCAGCCCAGCCGGAACTGCCGCTCGCGGTAAAATTTGCGCGCCCAACGCTCCTGCGCCTTGAAGCGGGCATCGGCCTGCATGGTCCGGATAACGAAGACGCTGTCGACGCGGGGCTCGGGGCCGGTAACGTTACCCGTAGTTGGGGTGCCGGTTTTGGAGCTGGCCTGGTCGGCCGAAGTGCCGTTGCCGCCGCACGAAGCCAGCAGCACGGGCAGACTAAGCAGGCCCAGCAAGCAGGCCGCGGTGAAGAAATGAAGTCGGAGCTTAAGCAGCATTACAGAGGGAAAGCGGGCGGCATACCGGAAGCCGGGTAAGACCCGCTCCCCGGCGATGCCGCGCCTGGTTGACGCGGAAGGTGCTCATTTTACTGAGCCGCTACCCGGCAGGTTGTGCTGGGGCATACCACGCCAACGCAAATAACGCGCCTAAGGTAACAGAAATAGTCGACCCACCTGGCCGCAGCCGCGTACTTTATTGGCGGCTGCCTCCTTAATAACACGCCGGTTGCGGATAAGACGGCAGTTAATCATAACTACCCAAGCCGGCTCATTTAATTTTCATTCTGCTTTTCATGCCCAGCTCGCCTGCTTCTACTCCACTCGTCCCGGCCGACCCGCACAGCTACGCGCAGGGCCCGCCCCTGCTGCACCTGCACCTTGAGCTGGCCATTGACTTTGCCAGGCAGACACTCAGCGGCTCGGCTACCTGGCTGCTGGCTGAGCCGCTGACAACGGCTCAGGACCTGGTGCTCGATACCCGCGAGCTGCTCATTGAGCAGGTGCACGCGGGCGACGTGGCCGGCGGCGAACCCCTTGCCTACTCTCTCAGCGCCCCCGACGCGGTGCTGGGCCAGGCCTTGCGGGTAGCGCTGCCAGCCGGCGCGACAGCGTTGCGCATCAGCTACCGCACCAGCCCCGGCGCGGCGGCGCTGCAATGGCTGGCCCCGGCGCAGACGGCCGGTCAGCACCCGTTTCTATTTACCCAATCGCAGGCTATCCTGGCCCGCACCTGGCTGCCTTGCCCCGACTCGCCCGGCTGCCGCTTCACCTACGAAGCTGCGGTAGAAATCATGGGCCCGGAGCGTGGCCAGCTCCTTGCGCTGATGAGTGCCGAAAACCCCCAGGCCACCGCGCCGGACGGCCGCTATCGCTTTCGCCAGCCCCAGGCGGTGCCCGCGTACTTGCTCGCGCTGGCAGTTGGCCGGCTCGACTTTACTCCGCTGAGAGGCCGCACTGGCATTTATGCCGAGCCGGCCACCCTGCCCCTGGCCAGCGCCGAATTCAGCGAGCTAAACCGAATGGTAGAAGCCGCCGAACAATTGTATGGAGCTTATCGCTGGGGACGCTACGATTTGCTGGTACTACCGGCAAGTTTTCCATTTGGCGGCATGGAAAACCCGTGCTTAACATTTGTAACGCCCACTATCCTGACGGGCGACCGCAGCCTGACCAGCCTGGTGGCCCACGAGCTGGCCCATTCGTGGAGCGGCAACCTGGTTACAAATGCAACCTGGAACGATTTCTGGCTGAACGAAGGCTTCACCGTTTATTTTGAACGCCGTATTATGGAGCAGCTCTATGGCCGGCCCTATGCCCAGATGCTGCAAGTGCTGGGGGAGGCCGACCTGCGCCACACCATACAGGAGCTGGGTCCCGACAGCCCGGCCACTCACCTGCGGCTGCACCTGGCCGGCCGCGACCCCGATGACGGCCTCACTGACATCGCCTACGAAAAAGGCTGCCTGCTGCTACTGACGCTGGAGCAGCTGGTGGGGCGCCCGCGCCTCGATGCCTTTATTACGGAGTACTTCGCCCGGTTTGCTTTTCAGCGCATGGATACCGACCGCTTCGCTGCCTACCTCACCCAAACCTTGCTCACCCCCGCCGAAGCCCGCCACCTCAACCTGCCCGCCTGGCTCGACGGCCCCGGCCTGCCGCCCGATGCCCCCCGAACGCAGTCGGCCCGCTTCACAGCGGTGAACGACACGCTGGCTCGCCTGGCGGCGGGCACAGCGCCCGCCGCGCTGCGCCCTATCACTACGGAGTGGAGCAGCCAGGAGTGGGAGCACTTTCTGCGCGGCCTGCCGCCTACCCTCACGGCCGACGACCTGGCCCGGCTCGACGCAACTTTCCATTTTACGGCTTCCGGCAATGCCGAGCTGCTGGCCGCCTGGTTTCCGCTGGCGTTGCGGGCCGGCTACCAACCGGCCGACGCGGCCCTCGAAAACTTTCTGCGGCAGGTGGGCCGCCGCAAGTTTCTGGTGCCCCTCTACCGCGCCCTGCTGGCCGCGCCGGGCGGCCGGGCGCGGGCGCAAAAAATTTATCAGCAGGCGCGTCCCAACTACCACTCGGTTGCCACTACCACCCTCGATGCGCTGCTACGCTAGGTCGAATTTCTAAGCCGGCAGTACATAGAAAAAAGCATATGTACTTCCGGCTATCTGCCTTTCGCCTCGGCATCCCCTGGGCTGCTTCGTACTTTTGTCTTCCTAAATCAGATTAGCAGTTAGCGTTGAAAAATCTTATCCCGCAAGGCAAGCTTATTGCCATCGGTGGCAACGAGGACAAGGGCACCTACCCCACCGTTCGCAGCAAGCGCCAGTACTACCTTAATTTTTTCGAGCTGGGAATTCTAAAGCGGGTCGTGTCCGAATCGGGCAAGCTTGACCCGCGTATCGAAGTAGTAACTACGGCTTCCATGATTCCGCAGGAGGTGGGGCCTATCTACACGGCCTCCTTTGCGATGCTCAGCTGCCATAATATCGGCATTATGGATATTCGCACCCCCGACGATGCGCGGCAGCCCGACTACCTGGCCCGCCTGCTCGCCGCCGATGTGGTGCTGTTTTCGGGCGGCAACCAGTCGCGCCTGCGCGAGATGTTCGGCGAAACCGATTTTCTGGACACGCTCACCCGCCGCTACTACGCCGAGCCCAACTTCGTCATTGCCGGCACCAGCGCCGGGGCCATGGCCATGTCGCAGCACATGATACGCGGCGGCTCCGTACCCGATGCTTTATTAAAGGGAGCCGTGAAAATGGGTACCGGCCTGAACCTGCTGCCGGCCGCCATCATCGACTCGCACTTTGTGAAGCGCGGGCGCTTTGGCCGCCTTATCGAAGCAGTGGCTCTGCACCCCAAGCTCATCGGTATCGGGCTGGGCGAAGACACGGGAGTGCTTATTACCGATGGCCGCCTGGTTGAAACCATCGGCTCGAACCTGGTGATAATATTAGATGGCTACGATATTGCGCACAACAACGCCGCCGCCGCCAAAAAGGGCACCACGCTTTCCATCGAAAATATCAGGATGCATGTGCTGGCCAAGGGCAATGTATACTGCATGACTGAGCGCAAGTTTTACGCCAGCAAGGAAGCTGCCCGGCCGGTAAGCTGACATTCTACTTCCGTTTTTTAGCAAGCGCAGCCTCCCAAACGGGAGGCTGTTTTTTTGCATCCTGGTGCATAATCCAATTTTATAACTATTAGCAGAAAATATTCTATTTATCCTTTTTCAAGCGAATCGTGCCCTGACGCACCCTTTATCTTTACCGCGTATAGAAATTTTCAACCTTTTCTTTTATTCCACAAGCTTCATCCTTAATCTGTTTCATGAAAAAAGTCTACTTTATAGGAGCACTGCTGTTGAGCTGGCTAGGCACCTATCCGGCCTGGGCTCAGTACACTTTTACTGATGCGACCCTTCAACCTTATGTACAGGACTTCAATACGCTGAGTGGCAGCGTGGCCATGAGCGGCAACCACCTGGCAGCGCCGGCCGAGGTGTACACGGAAGCTACCTTTCCGACCGGCATCCTCGATTATACGCCTACGACGATTGAAGCCAACGACGGCTCCAACTCAGCTTCCAATTATTATCACTTCGGCTATAGCAGCGGGGCTACTACCGACCGCGCCTTCGGGGGTATTGCCGGCACTTCGTACAGCTACGATGGCACGGGCTACGTCGGTATCCGGCTCAAAAATGGCTCTTCGGTCACCATCAAAAATTTGGAAGTGATGTATGCGATGGAGCAGTGGTACAACTCGGGCAAGCAGGATGCCGCCCGGATAGATGTTTCTTACCAGACCGGCAGCGCGATTACCAGCCTGCTGGCCGGCACCTGGACCTCCGTACCGGCCCTGGGGGTTAATGCGCCCTCGACGGCCACCGTTATTGCCAGCCGCGATGGCAACTCGGCCACCAACCGCCGGGTAGCGGCTACCACCCTGATGGGCCTCAACCTGGCACCCGGCCAGGAAATTATGCTGCGCTGGGGCTATACCCTCAACTCCACGACCAACGGCAACGGCCTGAGCATTGACGATGTGGTGGTAACGCCGGAAACCGGCGTGTTTTATTCCAATACCACTGGCGATTTGGGCCTGCTGGCCAACTGGGACCAGTCGCCCTGGACTACCGGGCAAGCAGCTGCGGTCAGCCCGCCGGCCAGCTTTACGGCCGATAACCAGGTATTCTACGTTATGAGCCCCGCCCCCTCGGCTTCGGCTAATAACGAAGACCGGATTTTGTCGGGTACCGTCGCCAGCAATGTTACTACCTGGGCCGTGAGTGGGGCGAACTCCAAGATTGTGGTGGGTACTGCTGCCAGCCCGGCCACGCTGAAAGTAGCGTACAACAAGAATATCGCCGGTACCATCGACGTAGCTGCCGGCTCTTACTTCACGCACAATCAAGCTCAATCGCCGGCGTTCACCTTGGGCTCGCTAGCGACCACCAGCACGGTTGAATACACTACCACCGACAACCAGATTCCGGTGCAGGCTACGCAGTATGGTAACCTGACCATCAGCGGCAGCAACGCCGACCGCAGCCTGAATGCCCGCCTCCTGACCGGCCCCACGTTGCTGGCCGGTAACCTGAGCATCGCGCCGGGCGCCAACCTGGTACTGGGCAACTACGACCTCACCATCCTCAGCCCGGGGAGCATTACTACCAGCTCGGCCACGGGCTACGTCGTTACCAATGGCACCGGCCGCCTGCGCTTGCAGGTACTTCGCGCCAGCGGCTCGGCCTCGGGGCCGGCTGTTAGCTTCCCGGTGGGTAGCAGCTACACTTCCTATACGCCCGTCACGCTGCAGCAAACGACATCAGTAAGCGACGACGTATTTGAGGCCAGGGTGCTCGACGGCGTTTCGACAGCCTACGATGCCAGCTATAACCCGACCGGCAGTGCCGTTCTGTACCAGAATGCGCTGAAAACCTGGCTTATCAGCAAAGAAGTGCCGACCAATGCGTCAAACGTGACGATGGCGCTCCAGTGGAACGCGAGCGAAACCACGGCTGACTTCGCTCCGGCTACCGCTCACATCAACCATTATACCGGCGGGGCCTGGGATACCAATACCAATGCCAGCGAATGGGGCGTAGGCTCCACTACCGGGCCTTATGTCGTTACGCGCTCCGGCATTACCTCTTTCTCGCCCTTTGCGGTTTCGTCGCGGGCCAATGGGGTGCTGCCCGTAGTGCTCACATCCTTCACTGCGCAGCGCACGGGCAGCGCCGTTCGCTGCGCCTGGACTACCGCCAGCGAAGCTAACAGCCGCAGCTTCAGCGTAGAGCGCAGCCTCGATGGCGAGTCGTTTAGTACGCTAGGCAGCGTAGCAGCGGCCGGCACCTCGGCCCAGGCCCACAGCTATATCTTCCTCGACAGCCAGCCCGCGCTTACTACCGCCTACTACCGCCTGCGCCAGACCGACCTTGATGGGACAACCAGCTACTCGCCCAGCGTAGCGGTAGCGGGCAATGCGCTGGCTGGCACCACCATCGCAGTTCCCAACCCCACTACCGGGCCGCTCGACGTATGGGCCACTGCGGTTTCGCGGGTAGAAGTGCTCAATATGCTGGGCGTTCCGGTGCTGACGCAGCAGTTGGCCGCCCCTGCCCAGCACGCCTCACTCGACCTGAGCGGCCTGCCTACCGGCGTATATCTCCTACGTCTGGCTACCGCCCAGGGCCAGCAGGTAGTACGCGTTACGAAATACTAAGCTCATCCTTCTTTCTGCCAACAAGGGCCGGCTAGCAGTGCTAGCCGGCCCTTGTTGCTTATTTCTTCTAGTTAAGGCTATCAGGAAATAAGTGGTACCCAATACTACCCCAACGCCTGCCAAGGCCTCACCAGCACGCAAATAATAATATACAAGTATTTTTTAATATATTGAAACGACTTCCTCACCCGCTGCATTACGGCTAGCCCGATACATGCCTTCCGAGTTGAAGGGCAGTGCCAGCTGGCCAGCGGCATCTACGGCAATAAGCCCGCCCTCGCCGCCAATGGGAGCCAGCTTGTCGTGCACCACCACGCGGCAGGCTTCGGCCAGCGAGAGCCCTTTGTATGCCATCAGGCAGGCGATATCGTGGCCGGCTACGGCCCGAATAAAAAACTCACCGTGCCCGGTACAGCTGACGGCGCAGCGCTCGTCGGCCCAGGTGCCCGCCCCGATAAGCGGCGCGTCGCCGATGCGCGAGTAGCGCTTATTGGTCATGCCGCCGGTGCTGGTGGCGGCGGCCAGGTGGCCCCGCACATCGCGGGCTACGGCTCCCACGGTACCTTTTTTCCAGTTGGGGTCGGGCACTGAGGCAGTTGCGGCAGCATGGTCGAGCTGCACCCGGCCGGCCGCAATAGCCTCCTGAAGCTGGTCGAAACGCTGCTGGGTAAAAAAATAGGCGGGCGGCTGCAAGGGCAGGCCGTGCTCGCGGGCCAGCTCATCGGCCCCAGGGTAAGCCAACAATACGTGCTCCGTGGCCTCCATCACGAGCCGGGCGGCCCGGATAGGATTCTGGACCGTGCGCACGCCGGCTACGGCTCCGGCGCGGCGCGTGGCCCCGTCCATAATCGCAGCATCCATCTCATGATGGCCATCGTGGGTGAACACGGCCCCGCGCCCGGCATTAAAGAGCGGGCAGTCTTCGAGGCTGCGCACGGTAGCTTCCACGGCATCGAGTGCGGGCGCGCCCCCGGCCAGCAGAGCCGTGCCGGTAGCCAGGGCAGCCCGCAGCGCCGCGCGGTAATCGGCTTCGAGGGCCGGGGTGAGCGCGGTACGGGCAATGGTGCCGGCACCGCCGTGCAAAGCAAGAGCGAACATATTCTAATTTGCTAATTAACCAGGTTTCTTTCGCAAGAACGGCACTTTCCGCCCTTAAAGTGGGTCTAAATAAGCGCCCGCGAGCAGTAATTTAGTACCCATCAGTAGTTTATAGCCAGTACTATCAGCTATTTTTTTTAGCCAAACGCGTGGTAAGTGCCTGAAAGCTGCTTCTCAAACGCCGGGTTTTCGTAGCTAAAGCCCGGCTTCCTTCAGTTTTTTTTCGTAGGTTTGGCCTCTAGTTTTCTTCATTTCAACATTCCCCTTTCCGATGGCATACGACGTAACCGGCCGCCTGCACGAAATCTTTGACGAACAGCAGGTAAGCGAAAAATTCCGCAAGCGTGAGTTCGTCCTCGAAGTACAGGATGGCCAATATCCTGAGCAGATTAAGTTTCAGCTGGTGCAGGACAAAACTGCGCTTATCGACCCGTTTAAAATGGGCGACGAAGTAAAAGTGACCTTTAACCTGCGCGGCCGGGGCTTTAACAAGAATGGCCAGATGCTGTATTTCACCAACCTTGAAGCCTGGCGCATCGAGCCAGCCACGGGTGGTGCGCCGGCTGGCGGCGGGGGCTCATCTTACAGCCAGCAGCCTGCTGCGCGCCCGGCCCAAAACCAGAATCCGAACCTGCGCGCGCAGCCTACGGCTCAGCCCATCGCCGGCGACGACGACAACGACCTGCCTTTCTAAAACGCCCAGGCGGCGCCTTGCGCCTTGCTTTGCGCTGTAAGCTTCAGAACACAGCTGGTTTGTGCCGCCTCCTTTCCTGGGGGCGGCACATTTGCGTTCGGGCCTACGTTAAAGCGCCATGAACTTACGCGCACTTATCAGCCAGGGCGAGGGCGAACGGCTCGAATTCAAGAAGAAAACTACTCACCCTACCCGCATTGCGCGCACGCTGGCCTCGCTGGCCAACACGCACGGCGGCCAGGTACTGGTAGGCGTCGACGATGATGGCCGCGTGGTGGGCGTGCGCGACGCCGAGGAAGAAATGTTTGTGCTGCGCGAGGCGGCTGCCCACTACATCGACCCACCCCTGACGCTGGAATTTCGGGAAATTGAAACGGAGGGCGAGCATATCGTCTTGGTAGTCAAGGTAGCCGAAAGCCACAACAAGCCGCACCGCGCCCAGATAGCCCCCGGCGAGTGGCGGGGCTACGTGCGCGTTCGCGACGAAAGCGTGCAGGCCAGCGCCCTCACCGAGAAGGTTCTGGAGCGCGAGCAGCCCGCGGCCCGACTCGAAAAAATTCCGCTTAACAAGGATGAGCTGCGCGTGCTCGACTACCTCAAAACCTCCCAGCCGCGCATTACGGTAGCGCAGTACACCAGGCTTATCAACGTGAGCCGCCGCCGCGCCTACCGCACCCTCATCAAGCTCGTGCTGCACGGCTACCTGCGCTACCACGACAAGGAAAAGGAACCTTACTATACGTTATAGGCAGGATTACTTACCCGTAAGCTCTTTATAATCAGTTATTTATTATAATTATAAAGATAAATATATTAATGATAATATGAACCCCTGCCACCTCGCGAAGCAAGCAGTAGCACCACTTCGATGAGGGGAAGTCAGAGGAGCCGGACGCGCTGCGTTGGTTTATCCTGCTTCCTTAACTGCTCCTTCGTTTTAAGACAAAAAACGCCCCCAAGTGTGTTGGCGGCGTTTTTTAAGCTTAAGCAACTTGTCAGTAAGACTTACATTAATCCTGCTTGCGGGCACGGGCAACTTTCTTTTCCTCCTTTTCGGCTTTCTTTTCCTTGAGCGACTTGGTAGGCTCTTTCTTTTTCTCTTTACGGGCGTCCTGGGCTTTGGCCATGAGTGAAAACTGGTTGGGGGTGAAGGTGATAAAACGTAGCTGGAGCGGCAAATTAACGCAGGGCGCCCGTCTGATGTTGTGCAGCGGAGCGCAGCCAAGCGGCCTTTAGGCAGGGGGCAAAGCCGGCCAGTAGCGCTCGCGCAGAATGCGTAAGTGATGCTGCTCGTGGCCGGTTACTATATAGAGCAGCGACCGCACGGTAACCGGGCCACCGTTGGCGCGCCCGGCCCGGTCGAGCTGCCCGCCATTGAGGCCGCCGAAGAAAGCCAGCGTAGCTGCCCGCACGGCCTGGTACTCGGCCAGCAAGTCGCTCATTGGCCGGTCATTGGCTTCGCTATGAGCTGCAAACTCATTTTCGTCGAAGCCCGGCAATTCCTGGGCGTCGGCACGGGCAAAGCGCAGGGCACGGTACGTAAAAATGCGCTCGGCATCCAGAATGTGCAGCAGCACTTCCTTGGGCGTCCATTTGCCGGGGGCATAGCGCATCAGCGCCTGGGCTTCGGTGAGGCTGGCCAGGTCGCGGTGCAGCTCGGCAGCCTGCTCGCGCAGCTGGACCAAGGGGTCGGCCCCGGCCGGAATAAGGTCGATATACGCCTGGGTGTAGGGCAGGTAGGTGCCGGGCGCCGGGCGCACTTGGGTAATAGCAGGAGCAGCAGACATGGCGGCAAAGGTAGCCGCCCGCCGCAGATACCGAAACTTCAGGCTGGCCGCACCCTGGGGGCGGCGGGTTAGCGCCAACCCACCAAGCTGGGTACGCAGGGGTAGCTTTTCGGTAGCGGCCACCTGCGGCGCTTCCAAGCCCCTGGTGCCAAATGCCCAGCGCAGAAAATCGGGCATGATAGCGCCCCAGGTGCCGGGGTGGTGATGGCCACCCGGCACCTCCACGTAGCGCGCTGCGGCCGGGGGCAAGCCCTGGGCCGCCAGGGCCGCGAGCATATCCAGGGTATCGTCGATGGCATCGATAATGCCATTGTTGTTGCGGTCACTGGTTTCGTCGTCGGTGCCGGCTTGCAGCCAGAACTGCTGGCCCGGCCGGGCCGGCCGGGCCGCTACCAGGCTGTGCATCAGGCGGTCGGCGTCGGTATAGCCGTCGTGCAGCCCCCTCCCCCGCCACCAGAACGAGCCGCTGAATACGCCGGCGCGCAGAAATGCCTCGGGGTGATGCCAGGCCAGGTCGAAGGCCATCAGGCCGCCCAGCGACATACCGGCCACGGCTGCCTGGGCTGGGTCGGCGCTGGCGTGGTAGCGGCCCTGTACGTAGGGCAGCAACTCCTTGAGCATAAACGTGGTGTAGCGCCCGGCGCGGCTGCCCCGGCCCAGGTAATCGGGGCGCGCCGCCACGCCATACTCCTGCAGGCGGTCGGCCGCGTGAATAGCAACTACCACGAACGGCCTTACCTCACCGGCCCGAAACATCCGGTTGAGCGTAGCCGGCAACTGCAGACGCGCCAGGTCCTGGCCATCATTCAGATACAGTACCGGATACGGGGTAGCTGCCCGGCTCGAAAAACCCGGCGGCAGCACCACGTCGAGGCGCACCACGCGCCCCAGCGCCACCGAAAATAACGACTCGTCGTGGCGCACGGCTACCGTGGTGCCGCGGGGCGATTGAAAGCGGGAAAAGGCCATTGGCTTGCAAATAAACATACCTGCCGGCATTCCAAAGAAAACTTGGCCGTTCAGTTTTTCTGCTTAGTTTGCGGCCGGTTCCGGCGCATGTCATCCCCGCCGGGCCTTGCCCCTTGCACGAAGAATACCGCCGCTTTTATTCCCAGCATTTGGGCGTTGACATGGAAATGCTGGTCGTGGGCGACTACGGCTACCCGGTTATTATTTTCCCGACTTCCAACGGCCGCTACTTCGAGGCCCGCGACTTTCACCTCACCGACTCGGTACGCTGGTTTGTGGAAAACCGGCTGCTCAAGCTCATCTGTATCGACAGCGGCGACAAGTGGAGCTGGTACGCCAAGCACTTGCACCCCGGCACCCGCGTGCACAATCACGGCCTCTACGACCGCATGATAACCGACGAGCTGGTGCCGCGCTTCCAGCAGGAGTGCCAGGTAGATAAGGTAGGCGTAGCCGGCTGCTCCTTAGGCGGTTATCAGGCCCTAAACTTCGCCTTTCGCCATCCCGACCAGGTAGCGCATCTTTTCTCGATGGGGGCTTCGTTCGACATTCGGATGTTTCTGGACGGGCACTACGACGAGCAGGCCTATTTCCACAATCCGCCCGATTATATGCCTGATGCGCAGAATGCTGACTTCTATAAAATGAACATCATTCTGGGTACTGCCGAGCACGACTTCTGCAAAGAGGCCAATTACCGGATGTCGGATATTCTGGCCCGCAAAGGCATTGCGCACCGCCTCGACGTGCGCCCCTACGGCACCCACGACTGGCCCGTGTGGCGCGATATGTTTCCGGACTATGTATCCTCTATCTTTTAAACCGCTTCTTCCGTAGAAGTAGCGCACTTACCTACACCTTCGCACTTACGCTCAGCTTTCACCATGAAAAAAATCGGCATCTTGTTCGGCCAGGAAAATACCTTTCCCCAGGCTTTTGTAGACCGCGTCAACCAGAAGGCCGTTGATGGCATCACGGCCGAGTTTGTCCGGATTGAGGAGGTCGAGCAGGCCGTAGCCACCGACTACGCGGTTATTATTGACCGCATTTCGCAGGACGTGCCCTTTTACCGCGCCTTCCTCAAAAATGCTGCCCTCACGGGCACTGCGGTGATTAACAACCCCTTCTGGTGGAGCGCCGACGAGAAGTTCTTCAACAATGCCCTGGCCGTGCAGCTTGGCGTGCCGGTGCCCAAAACCCTGTTGCTGCCCAGCAAAGCCCGCCCCGACGATACGAGCGAAAACTCGTTTCGTAATCTGGCGATGTTCGACTGGCATAAGGCCTTCGAAAAAATTGGCTTCCCGGCTTTTATGAAGCCCCACGCCGGGGGTGGCTGGAAGAGCGTGTACAAGGTTGATAACCCCGAGGAAGCGTGGCGCGCCTACGACGAAACCGGCCAGCTCGTGATGCTGTACCAGGAGGCTATCGACTTCGACGACTACTTCCGCTGCTACTGCCTCGGCGGCAAAGACGTGCTCATTATGCCTTATGAGCCGCGCAATGCCCCTCATCAGCGCTACCAGACGGAAATGAAAACCCAGGGCGAGGCCGGCGAAAAGCTGCTTGCTACTATCCGAGACTATGTGCTGCGCTTGTGTCAGGGCCTGGGCTATGACTTTAACACCGTGGAATTTGCCGTGCGTGACGGTATTCCGATTGCCATCGATTTTGGCAACCCCGCTCCCGATGCCGACATCAACTCGGTTGGCGCCGAAAACTTTGAGTGGGTGGTAGAGCACGCGGCCAACCTGGCCATTGCGCGCGCCCAGGCCCAGCGGCCGGGCCAGGACAACCTGACCTGGGGCACGTTTGTGCAGAAATCGGCCCGGCAGCAATCTGCCTTCCCGGCTACGAAAGGTCCAGTAGAGGTTGGGACTGCGGTGCACGAAACCAACGACTTAGGCACCAATCCACCCAAGGCCGCTAAAAAAGCGACCACTTCTACCAAACCAGCAGCCTCCGGCATTGTAGCCCCCGCCGGTGAAGTGCCCAAGCCAACTGCTGCTCCTAAAGCCGCCAGCTCAGGCGCTAAGCCCAAAAAACCAACAACTAAAAAATCGTAACAGCTAGTTATTGCGCGTGCTTTTTAAAAGGGCTGCCCTCGCCATCAGGAGGCAGCCCTTTTTCTGGTACTTGCGCTAAACAGGTGGCCGGCGTTTAACCTACTTTCATTACATATACTTTTAGCTATGTCCCGCCCCGTTTTCACCCTCGGCATCGAGGAAGAGTTTCAAACCATCGACCCCACGACGCGCGACCTGCGCTCGCATATGTCGAAGATTGTGGAGGACGGCAAGATTACGCTCCACGAGCAGGTGAAGGCCGAAATGCACGAGTCGGTAGTGGAAGTAGGAACGGTTATCTGTAAAAATATTGAGGAGGCCCGCACCGAAGTACTGCACCTGCGCCGCCAGGTAGTGGAGCTGGCCGACCGCGTGGGGCTGAAAATAGCGGCGGCGGGTACGCACCCCTTTTCGCGCTGGCAAGACCAGCCTATTACGCCCGACGCCCGCTACGACAAAATAGTGGAAGAATTGCAGGAGGCTGCCCGCTCGAATCTGGTTTTTGGAATGCACGTCCACATTGGTATCGAAAACCGTGATTTGGGCGTGTATATGATGAATGCGCTGCGATATTTTTTACCCCACCTGTTTGCGCTCAGTACCAACTCTCCTTTCTGGGAAGGCCGCGAAACAGGTTATAAGTCATTCAGAACTAAAGTATTCGAGCGGTTTCCGCGCACTGGCATTCCCGATTATTTCAGCAGTGCATCTGAATACGACGAGTTTATTGCGCTGCTTATCAAAACTGGCTGCATTGATAACGGCAAGAAAATATGGTGGGATTTACGGCTACACCCATTTTTCGACACCATCGAATATCGCATCTGTGATATGATGATGCGGCCTGACGAAACTATTGCGGTAGCAGCCGTGATGCAGGCCCTGGTAGCCAAGATTTACAAGCTTAAGTGCCAGAACCTGAACTTCCGGCTTTACCGCAGCTCGCTCATCAAGGAAAATAAATGGCGGGCTGCCCGGTATGGTATTGATGGCCAGCTAATTGATTTTGGTACTGAAGAAGAGAAGCCGGCTCGCCAGCTTATCTTGGAATTACTCGATTTTGTGGATGACGTGCTCGACGAGCTGGGTAGCCGCCACGAGGTGGAATATATTCTTAAAATGCTTGAGATGGGCACCGGTGCCGACCGCCAGCTCGCCGTATTTCAGCAGACCGGCGACCTGACCAAAGTAGTGGATTATATCCTGAGCGAAACGATTTATGGGCTGTAAGCAGCCCGTTGCCCGTATTTAGTAGCTATGCCGGTAAATAATCGGCAAATTTCTGAAAGTCACCCAGAGTTTATGCCTACCATAAGAATCGCCCTGCTAGATATGTATAATAATTTCCCGAATGAGGGAATGCGTTGTATTCGCCAGCTATTACAACAAGCCGAAGCCGCTAATCATGTCCGTTTTGAGGTCGATACCTTCAACGTTCGGGCAACTGCCGAACTACCTGACCTCGAATATGATATCTATATTTCTACAGGCGGGCCCGGCAGTCCGCTGCCATCGAATGAGCCGTGGGAGCCGCGCTACTTCGATTTTATTGATGCCTTATTTGCGTATAATGCTACGGCCGAGCGCAAGAAGCACGTATTATTAATCTGTCATTCCTTTCAGCTGGTAAGCCGGCACCTGGGGCTGGGAGAAATCAGCAAGCGTAAGTCTACCTCTTTCGGCGTGTTGCCTGTGCACCTGACGCCGGCCGGCCACGCCGACCCCATTTTTGCCCAGCTGCCGGAGCCTTTTTACGCGGTTGACTCCCGCGATTATCAGCTTACCGATTTGCTGCCCGAGCGCCTGCGCGAGCTGGGCGTAGACGTGCTGTGCCTCGAAAAGGAGCGGCCCCACGTTCCGTTGGCGCGCGCCATTATGGCGCTGCGATTTTCACCCGAGATACTCGGTACGCAGTTTCATCCGGAGGCTGATGGGGAAGGCATGCTGCGCTACATGCGCACCGACGAGCGTAAGCAGCAGGTTATCACAGCGTATGGCGAAGAAAAATACCACGAGATGGTGCGCCTGCTGGCTACTCCCGAGGCCATTGCGCTAACTGAGGCGACGATAGTGCCCTCTTTTTTACGGCGGGCCCTGGCAGCCACTAGCGAGCCTGTACTTGCCTGATTAAGAATTTAGCCCCGCATTTAGCAGTGGCGCGAACCGGCTTGCGCGCGTACTTATTTCTTTCTTCCCGTTGCCGTTATGATTCCTGCTCCGCGTCAGTTATTTAATGCTGCTTTTTCTCCGCAGCGCTACCAGGAAATGCTGGCCGATATCAACCAGCAGCTTCCCGGCCAGCTCGACTTCAGAGTAGCCGAAACGCCGGTTTTCGTACCTGCCGAATTACGCGATAAACTAATCCGGGCCGGCCAGGATATTATCCGCGTAATTCAGCAGCCTACTTTCAAGCAGCTCACGGAAGGCGCTATTCCCGACAGGCAGCGCGTGCCGAATGAAGATGCCCACGCTGAGTTTTTGACTTTCGATTTTGCAGTATGCCGCAACAACGCCGGCGAGTTGGAGCCGCAGCTAATTGAAATGCAAGGCTTTCCTTCGCTCTATGCGTTTCAGGCCTACCTACCCGAATTATTTGCCAGGCACTACCCAATTGCCGATTCAGTTTCACCGTTTATCGACGTGCCCGATTCGGATGCTTATAAAGCAGCGCTTAGAAAGCTGATTCTGGCGGATGAAAACCCAGAAAACGTAATTTTGCTGGAGCTTTTTCCGGAGCGCCAGAAGACCCGCATCGACTTTGCGTTATCGAAGAACTACTGGGGCATCGAAGCCGTTTCGCTGCCCGATATACGCAAGCGGGGCAGGCAACTATTTTATGAAAAGGACGGCCGGGAAATCGTAATTAAGCGAATTTATAATCGTATTATTTTTGACGAGCTGGCCAGGTATCCAGACCTGAACCCGGAATTTAATCTGACTGATGAGGTCGATGTAACCTGGGTGGGCCACCCCAACTGGTTTTTTCGAATCAGCAAATATACGCTCCCTCTTATTTTCAGCGAGTTTGCTCCGCCCAGCTACTACTTACACGAGTTGAATACGTATCCGGCCGATTTGGAAAACTACGTTTTGAAGCCGTTGTTTTCGTTTGCTGGCGCGGGCGTGCGCCTGCACATTACAGCCAGCGACCTCGATGCGCTCCCCGACAAGCATAATTATTTATTGCAGCGTAAAGTAAAATACGAGCCCGTAGTGCAGTCGCCCGATGGCTTGGTGAAATGCGAAATCCGGCTGCTCTACATCTGGCCGCCTACTGCCCCTGAGCCCAAGCTGGTGGCAGGTCTGGCCCGCCTGAGCCGCGGAGAGATGATTGGGGTAGATTTTAATAAAAATATGGATTGGGTAGGCGGCACTACTCCTTTGTTTGAAAAATAAAGCACTCGCTAGGTTAAGCTGGCGCGCCAACTTAGGCGGTAAGGCTGCGTATCAGGTTGCCATTGCTTTTATCTAAAGCCAACCACCATGTCGACTCTTACTGAGCAGGGCCTCCGAATTTCCAAGAATGCAATTTTCAATTTATTTATTCGTAGAGCTGGCCGGCTGCTGGGCCGGCCGTTTAAAGTTATTACTATTCTTAATGAAACCGCTGACAAACTAGCGGATGAAAATAGTAAAGCTAATAAATTCGAGCAGCTTTTTGCTGCCGGAGCAACGCTTATCCGACTGGTTCGCAGCTACGTTACCGGAGAATACCGGGAAATCAAGACCAGTACGATTGTGGCTGGGCTCGCCGTGTTACTTTACGTACTGAGCCCGATTGATTTAATCCCTGATTTTATTCCGGTGCTGGGCTTTCTGGACGACCTGAGCTTAATAAGTTGGTTTGCCGGAAAATTTCAGGCAGAATTGGGGCGATTTCGTGATTGGGAAGGCCGGAATGCGCACCTGCAGGCGTCGGCTCCGGCCCAGGGCGACCGTAGCCTGCCCGCCACGGCAGAGTTGGGCCATTCCTAAATACGTTATCGTAGCCTTTGCTAGCCAGACCTCCCGCTTTTTCTACGCGCTGCGAGGCCCGAGCAATCCGCCTTATTTTGCTTATGCCGACCTTTTCTGTTTCCCTGCGCCTGCCGGCTATATTCGACGAAGCATTTTTTGCACTTATTCCGCAGCACCGCACTTTTATTAATCGCTTAATTGCTGAGCAGGTTATTCAGGCTTACGCCATTACTGCTGACCGTGGGCGCGGCTGGGTCGTGCTCAATGGGGAAGATGAACTAGCCGTTCGACGCATTGTAGAAAGCTTTCCCCTCTACGCTTTTTTGGAGATACTTGAAATAGACGAGCTGTTTATTTTTGACATCGCCGCCGCCCAGTTTCCCACTATCAGCCTGAATTAACTATATTCGGCAGATTCAATAGTAGTTGCACCTCACTTAGTTACGCAGTGATTATCCGCTCCTTATTTTTTGCCGGCTTATTTATCTGCAGCTCAGCCGGCTGGGCGCTGGAGGCAACTCCTATTACCACGCAGCAGCTCACTACGGGGCTGATTTCGGCTATTCAGGGGCTCAAAACACTGCGCGTCGCTACTGAGCTGCGCGAGCGCGTCGGCACGAGTACAACGCACGACTACACCCAAATGAAGCTTGCCTTCAACCCCTATCGCGTATACCTGAAAAACCAGAAAGGGGTGGAAGTATTGTACGTAACCGGGCAGAACGACAATGAGGCCTGGGTGTATCCGGCCGCTTTCCCCTACATCACGCTGAGCCTTAACCCAGCTGGTACTTTAATGCGCAAAGGCCAGCACCACACGGTTTTGCAGGCCGGCTTTTCCTTAATTGCCAACCTGCTGGGTGGTCCCAATGGCCGGGGCGACAACGCGTTCAGCCAGTCGTTTCGCTATGTGGGCGATACTACCATCCAAGGGGAGCGCGGCTATATCTTGCGTTCCGACTACCCTCAGTTTCGCTATATTGCTTATCGGGTTGGCAAAAATGAAAGTATTGAATCGATAGCAACTCATTTCAGCTGCGGCGAATACCGGATTATCGAACGCAACAAGCTAAGTGCTGATAGCAAGCTCAGCGAGGGCCAGGTACTGCAAGTACCTACTGCCTATGGCCGGCGCGTATTAGTAACGGTAGAGGCAAAAAGCTACCTACCGACTTCCGTCACAGTATATGATGACCGCGGCTTATATGAGAAATATATGTTTTCTGCTATTATAGCCAACCAGCCAATTTCTCCGGCCGAGTTTAGCAAAGGCTACAAAGGCTATAAACTCTGACCACTGATTGGCGCGGATTTTAACGGATTTCACGGATTTTGTGGACGATTCGCTTACTTTCTGCTTAGCATCGGCTGAACGCTCGTACAAGTATACCCAAAAAGGCCACCTACCCGGTAGCCTTTTTTCCTTAGTGACAAATCGTCCACAAAATCCGTGAAATCCGTTAAAATCCGCGCCAATCAGTGGTCTAGCGGCGCATGGTTTTCTCGATGGTATCCCACATATCGGGAGTAAGCATTTCGAGCTTGTTGAACTCGCCGGCCCCGTTGAGCCACTCGCCCCCGTCGATGGTGACGACTTCGCCGTTTACGTAGGCCGAGAAATCAGACACGAGGTACGCTGCCAGGTTGGCCAGCTCCTGATACTGGCCCACGCGCTTGAGCGGCACGCTAGCGGCGGGGTCGAGCTTGCTGGCCAGCGGTTCGGGAAACAGGCGACTCCAGGCGCCCTCCGTAGGAAACGGGCCGGGGGCAATCGCATTGGAGCGGATACCGTACTTGGCCCACTCCACGGCCAGCGAGCGGGTAAGTGCCAGCACCCCGGCCTTTGCGGCGGCCGAAGGCACTACGTAAGCCGAGCCCACGGAGGCATAGGTAGTCACGATATTGAGGATGGTGCCGGGCTGCTTTTCGGCTATCCAGCGCTTGCCTACGGCCAGGGTGCAGTTGTAGGAGCCCCGTAGCACAATATCGACTATCACATCGAAGGCCTTATGACTGAGGCGCTCCGTGGGACTGATAAAATTTCCGGCAGCATTATTGAGCAAGACATCAACGCGCCCAAACTCTTCATACGTGCGCGTCAGCATTGCTTCTACTTCATCGTATTTGCGCACATCGCAGGCCAGGGCCAGTACCCGCCCACCCGTCTGCTGGCGCAGTTCGACCGCTGTTTGCTCCAATACAGCGAGTTTGCGGCTGGTGATGGTCACATTGGCACCTAATTGCAGAAAATACGTCGTCATGGCCCTGCCCAAGCCTGTTCCACCACCCGTTACAATGATGGTTTTACCAGCCAGCGCATTATCGCGCAGCATCGGTTGTGCAAAAGAATTTGTCATCAGGCAAATGGGATTAAGCAGTACGCAGCTAAGGTTGAGAAACGCCCGAAGGTAAGTAGTAATTCTTACCAGGTTGAAATAGCTGATACAGGGTTTATCGATTCATGTGCAACTTGCAGCCTTTTTACATAGGCACCTAGTAATCAAGAATAATATTTTATGTCTATTACCACGCTTATCAATCCGGTAGCCGAGTCTTCTACGGTAGCCGTATTGGGCTGTGGCTGGCTGGGGATGCCGTTAGCAAAGAAGCTGTTAGCCCAGGGCCACCGGGTGCTGGGCTCAACCACTACTGCCGAGCAAGTGCCGCTACTGGCTGCCGCCGGCATCGAGCCTCAGCTGCTTCAGCTGGGCAGTAGCTTTACGCTGGCCGACGAGGCCAGCCTCACGCACTGGCTGTCGCAAGCCGATACGCTGGTCTTGAATGTACCGCCCCGCGCGGCGGTGGCTGGCGGGTACCCCACGCTGCTGCGCCCCGTGCACCGGGCAGTAGCCGCCGCACGCCTCAAGGCCGTTTTATTTGTCTCAACCACGGGGGTTTACCCCGACGAGCCCCGGATAATGCGCGAAACGGATGCTATCAGCACCCGCGATGCGGCGTCGGATGTGCTGCGCACCGAAGGGCATTTTGTGCCGCGCTATGGTCAGTGGCAAAGCTCGGTAGTGCGCCTGGGCGGCCTTTTTGGGCCCGACCGGGCACCGGGCCGCTTTCTGGCCGGCCGCCGCGACCTGCCGCAGGGCGACGCACCCACCAACCTGCTGCATCTCACCGATGCGGTAGGCGTGTTAAGCACCATTATTGGCCAGCAGATTTGGGGGCACACGCTTAATGTTTGCGCCCTGCAACACCCGCTGCGCCGCGACTTTTACCCCGCCGCCGCGGCCTATCTGGGTCTGGAGCCGCCAACCTTTCAGGCAACTGGCAGTGGGGGTAAAACCGTTGATTCCAGCCGGCTGCGCGCCCTGTTCCCCTACACGTTTCAGCACGACGATGTGCTGGCCGCCCTGCCCTATTGCTAGGCCGCGAGCAGCGGAGCACTGGTCGGCAGGTTATCTTTGTGCATGCCTTCGTCTCTTGCCGCTGCCCCAACCCAGCCTGAAGTAGTGGCGGTGCTGGGCGGAGGAGCCGCCGGCTTTTTCGGCGCCATTGCCTGCGCCGAGGCCAATCCGCAGCTAACGGTTCTGCTGCTGGAAAAAAGCCCGAAGCTGCTGGGCAAGGTGCGCATCTCGGGGGGCGGGCGCTGCAACGTAACCCACGCCTGCGAGTCGGCCGCGCAGCTGGTGCAGCACTACCCGCGCGGCGGCCGGCAGCTAAAAGAAGCATTCCGCCGGTTTGGGGTACCCGACACCATTGCCTGGTTTGCGCAGCGCGGCGTAGCGCTCAAAACCGAGGCCGATGGCCGCATGTTTCCAACCACCGACAGCAGCGAAACCATCGTCCGCGCGCTGGAAGATGCCGCCCGGCGGGCCGGAGTACGGGTACTCACGCGCACCGCCGTTGAGCAAATCAGGCCTTTGGCGGCGGGAGGCTTTACGCTGACATTCAGCGAAGTAAACCCGCTCCTGGGCAAGGAGCTGCACGTAAGCCGGCTACTGGTAGCCACGGGCGGCAACCCAAAACCGGCGGCCTACGACTGGCTGCGTGAGCTGGGCCACACCATTGCCGAGCCAGTGCCCTCGCTCTTTACCTTCAACGTGCCTACCTCGCCCCTGCGCGAGCTGCCGGGCGTCAGCGTACCTCAGGCGCGGGTAGTGCTGGCGGGTGAAAAGCTGCAATACGAAGGCCCGCTGCTGGTAACGCACTGGGGCGTGAGCGGGCCGGCCGTGCTCAAGCTCTCGGCCTGGGGTGCCCGCCGCCTGCACGAACTGGGCTACCACGGCACGGCGCTGGTAAGCTGGGTGCCCATTCACACCGATGAAACCCTGCGGCCCTGGGCCCAGGAATTTCGGCTTGAAAACGGCAAAAAGCAGGTGGCCGCTCATCCGCAGTTTGGCCTGCCCGCCCGGCTATGGCGCACGCTGGCAGCCGAAGCCGGCATCGGGCCCGAAACCCGCTGGAGCGACTTGCCAGCTAAGGCCCAAAACCGCCTGCTGGAGCTGTTGCTGCGCACGCCGTTGCAGGTGCAGGGCAAAACCACGCACAAAGACGAGTTTGTGACCTGCGGGGGCGTTCCGCTCAGCGAAGTAAGCCTGACTACCCTGGAAAGCCGCCGCGTGCCCGGACTCTATTTTGCCGGCGAAGTACTTGACATAGATGGCATTACCGGCGGGTTTAATTTTCAAGCGGCCTGGACGACCGGTTTCCTGGCAGGGCAGGCGATTGCCAGGCCGACTAAGGGGTAGGCAAACGGTGCCGAAGCCGGAGAATAGAATTTGGGCATCTTCGGGCCAATTGTAACCTTGTGGGCAGTTGAGTAGTAAACTCACTCACCTTTTCCAACTAAATTTCTTTTCCACTCATGGAAGCCAAAGCCACTCAAGCCCTGCTCAACGAACTCGTAGAAACCCTTAAGGATGGCCAGAAAGGCTATTCGGATGCGATGACCGATGTGGAGGACACCAAGCTGAAAGACACGTTTAAAAAATATGCCGCCCAGCGCGCCAGCTATGTCACGGAGATTGAAGACCAGATGTTTAAGCTGGACCTTAAGCCCGACGAAAGCGCCTCAGTGACCGGCACCGTACACCGCGCCTGGATTAATTTAAAATCGGCGCTTACCAGCAAAGACAACCACGCCGTTCTTGCTGAGTGTGAGCGCGGCGAAGACTACGCTAAAAAAGCCTACGAAACTGCCCTTAAGGCACAAGACCTGCCCAGCGCCCTGCACACGGTACTGACCAAGCAGGCCGCTGGCGTAAAGCAGGCGCACGATGAGATTAAAGCGCTGCGCGACGCTACTAAGTAGAAGCGTAGAACTATCTCTACCTACTGAGTAGGTGATGTTTGCCAATCAACAAAAGAGGGTTACCCATAATTGGGTAACCCTCTTTTGTTGACTACTGCTAGATGCTTTGCCCCTGCACCAGCCGGGCTACATAAAAGGCTGCGGCGGCGGCAGCAGCTCCGGTAGCCGCCATCTTTATTGCGCCGGCAATGGGTGCCTGACCGGTCATGCGGCTCTTGAAAAAACCAAATACGAGCAGGCAAACCAGCGTAATCAGCCCCGACCACAGCAAGCCCGCGTGCGGAGTGGCAGTCAGGAAATACGCGCTGAGCGGAATGAGGCCGCCTACGGCGTAGGCCCCGGCGATGGTAATAGCGCTCTTGAAAGCCTGCTTGGGGTCGGGCTGCTCAAGGCCCAGCTCATACTTCATCATAAACTTGACCCACTGCTCAGGGTCTTTCACAAGCTCATTGGTAGCCTGGGTGGCAGTTGCTTCGGAAAGACCCATCTCGACGAACAGCTCCTGCACCTCCCGGTGCTCGACGTCGGGCACGGTGCGAACCTCCTCGTGCTCACGGGCCAGCTCGGCCGCGTAGTGGTCGACTTCGGTGCGGCCGGCCAGGTAGCCACCCAGCCCCATTGCAATAGAGCCAGCCACTATTTCGGCCAGCCCCGCCGTGATGACGAGGCCCGACGACTGCACGGCCCCACTCAAACCCGCCGCCAGGGCAAAGGGCACGGTGAGGCCATCGGAGAGGCCGATAACTATATCCTGCAAAATAGCCGAGCTGGTGAGGTGCTTTTCGGCCGCAGGCGCAGTGATGGGATTCATAAGCGGCAGCTGCTTAGGGCATGGTGAAAGACAGGTCGGCGCTTACTACGTTGGCCGTGAGGCCGGTGCTTTGACGATAGTAGCCATAGCGCAAATCCAATGACTTAAACTTGGTGATGCGGCCCCCAAACGGCGCTTTGAAGCGGCCCAGCCCATAAAGCGGCGCGTAGCGGAAGCCCAGGCCGACTTTATTAGCCGAAAAGGCCGACAGGTCGTAGTCGGAGGTGAAATACTCTTCTGTCGAAACGTGCGCCAGATAGGGCGCAAAGTAGTCGGCGGCCGTTTGGGTATGGTAGCGATAAAACGGGTAGAGCGTAAAGAAAGGACTCACCTTCACCGGCACTTCCAGCTCGAAAGTGTGGGCCCGGATGCCAAAATTGTCGTTGTAGAAGCGGTAAAAGCCGCGCAGCTGCACCAGGTCGGTGGCGTAGTACGTTAGGCGCAGGCTGGCCGGGTACTTGTAGCGCAGGCGCGGCAGCACCTCGGCCAGGGCCGTACCGAGCGTGCCGAGCTGGCCATTGGCATCGGGCCGGTCTTTAAAGTACACCCGCTGAAACGGCGTGCTCAGCAACCCGCGCTGCACCACCGGCTCTACGCTGACGGAAGCCTGCAGGCGCTTGCTGAGCACCTGCGCATAAACGAGCGACAGCGTGAAGCTCTGGCGGGTGTCGGAGCCATAGTTGTGGTTGCGCGTGCCGCCCACCCGCAGCTCGGCGGGGGTTACGAGCTTTATCTGGTCGAAGAATGCCTGGCCGCTCACGCTTAGCTGGCGGTTGCCATCGAGCGAAGTGCGCGCCCAGGAGCCAACCAGGTTAAACGACAGATAGTCATACTCTTTCGACACGCCCGCACCGGCCCCCAGCGTGGTAAGCTTATCGGCCAGCAGGTGCGAGAGGCCAAAATCGGCATGGTAACGCACGTCGGAAGCCGAGGGCGACGACATCACCTGGTCGATTTTATCGGAAGAGGCCGAGGCGTAGTAGTCGATGCCGACATTAGCCGAGAGGCGCGTGGTAGAGTCGAGCGGCACGTTGAGCAGGATGGTCGGCGCCGTATCGGTAAGGTGCTGGCTGCCAATACCGCCTTCCACGGCGCTGTGGTCGCCGTTTTGCTGGTAGTAGCTACCCAATATATCCACTTCCGTTTCGCCGTAGCGGGCCGGCGTGGGCAGTTGCGACGCGTTGACGGGTGAAATACCTGAGCCATCGAGGCGGTTGGGCGTGGGTGTAGCCTGAGCAAAGGCAGCAAGCGGGGCCGTGCAAATGAGCGCAAGGAGGATTAGCTTTCTCACAAATTAATTTATTATATTCAAAATTTACTATACAATGAGCCTCCTTCTCCTTAATTGCAGCCGCAGCCACCGCCTACTTTGCCCCCATTGGCGCCGCCGGCGCCTTCACGGTAGCTTTCAAAGTTTACTTCCGGGGTTTCAACTTTTTTCGTTGCGAGCTTCATATCCTCGTCGTTGAGGTAAGCTTTCTGGTAGGCGGCTACCGAAACGCAGCTGGGCAGTGCGGCACTGCCTGCCAGCAGCAAACCCAGCAGCGCCGGGCGAAAAACAACAGAATATCTCATGGCTTTGGGGGGTGAGGCACGTTAGCAGCGGCGGGCGCTGCGCTATGGTATGGATTGAGTTGCATACCCCTGGAAACCAGGGTTTGCCCCTCGTCGGTAATGAGGGTGCAGTTGATGCCTTTGAGGCGGTTTATCAGGGCCAGGCCTTCTACGGGGCCGAGCACGAACACGGCATCGTCGAGGGCATCGGCCAGCTCCACATCGGGGCAGATAATCGTAACGGAGCGCAACCCGGTAGCGGGGTAGCCCGTGTGCGGGTTGATGATGTGGCCATAATACCGGCCCTTGACGGTGAAGAACTGCTCGTAGTTGCCGGCCGTTACGACCGCCAGGTCGCTCACCGTCAGCCAGGAGGAAACGGTATGCGGCCGGGCCGGGTCACCAATGGCAATGCGCCAGGCCGAGCCGTCGGGCTGGTGGCCCCAGCAATACACGTCGCCCGAGCCGTTGATGAGGCCACCCGTGATACCCATTTTTTTCATCAGCTCCTGGGCCCGGCGCACCCCGTAGCCTTGCAGAATGCCAGCCAGGTTGAGGCGCATGCCTTTTTCGGGCAGGAAAACCGAGTGGGTAGCCGGGTCGAGCTTTACCTTTTGCCAGCCAATGCGCTTGACCGAGCGCCGCACCACGGCCGAATCGGGCAAGCTGGCATGCTCCTGGCGGTCAAACTGATATATCTTATCGCCGCTGGCAAAGGTGATGTCAAAGGCTCCGCCGCTCAGGGCCGATATTCTGAGGGTACGCTGGATAAGGTCGTACACTTCCTGGTCTACCACCACCGGCCGGATACCGGCCATCCGATTGATTTTCACTACCTGAGAAGTAGAGTCCCAGTACGAGCACAGGCGGTCGATGCGCTGGGTTTCGCGCAGGCCCGCCCGCACGGCCCGCCAGGCCAACGAGTCATCGGCCGAGACGGCCGTGAACGTGAAGTGCGAGCCCATGAGGTGGGCTTCGCGGGTGTAGGTGCGGGCGCGGGCCGGGGCTACGGGCTGGGCCGCGGCCGAGCCTGCGCTCAGGGCCAAGAGGCCCGCGCCGAGTAGTATTCCGCTTTTACGCCACCAGGCAGGCAAGCCAAAAATGGGCATACTGCTTATTTTTTAGCGAGCAGCTGCTCCAGATAGGTATCGTAGGCGGCAACTCCGCCGGGCCGGTAGCCCGTGCGCGCCAGAATTTTGCCTTCGGGCGATACCAGCACTACGGCCGGAAACGAGCCTTCCTTGTTGAGCCGGGCGGCGGCATCTTCGTTGAGCTTGGTTTGCGCGTCGGGCAATCGGTTTTTCTTGTTGCGCGGGAAGTCAAAGCGCGCCAGCACAAACTTGTCTTTGGCAAACTGCGCAAACTCGGGCTGGTCAAATACTTCCTGCTTGAGCATCATGCAGGGCTTGCACCAGTCGGAGCCCGAAAAAACGACTAATACTGGCTTCTGGCTGGCTTTAGCCTGCTCCAGCGCGGTGGGCAACGAGGCGTTCCAGGTAGGAGCCGAAGCTGTTTGGGCCTGGGCCGGAGCAGCCGTGGCCACGACAGCCACGCTGCTGATTAACAAAAATGAGCGCATTAGAAGGAGAAATTAAAAGGTAATTACGTAGGCAACGCGTGCCTCACCAGACGAGTGCGGAGTAAGGGAAAACACTCATCCTCCGGCGCCGATGCGACCCAGCCATAGACCGATACCAAAAACGATACCGCCCCCTACGATTACTTGAAAAATAGTAGAAGCCAGCGGGGTTTTCATAAACCGAAAGCGGATGTATGCTATCAGCAGCAGCTCTACCCCTACTACGATATAGGCCACGCGCAGGGCCAGGGCCAGGTCGCTAATCAGGAAGGGCAGCGTGTGCAGCATTCCGCCCAGCGTCGTGGCTCCGCCCGTGATGAGGCCGCGCATCCAGGGGTTGCCGCGCCCCGTTACGGCCCCGTCGTCGGAGAGCGCTTCGGCCAGGCCCATGCTGATGCCGGCCCCTACCGACGCGGCCAGCCCCACAAAAAACGCGGCATGCGCCGAATGGGTCAGGCCGGCCGCCGCAAAGAGCGGGGCCAGCGTCGAAACCGAGCCATCCATGAGCCCCAGCAGGGCCGGCTGCACTTTTTGTAAGACGAAGGTTGCTTCTTCAGCCGCTGGGCTGATAACTAAGGGAGATTCCATATACTTGGTTTGGGGGGTACTAGCCAGCCGTAGGTCGGCAAATCCGGCGGGGTTATATAAGACAAGGTTTTAGTCGCCCCCGGCTCCTTTGCGCAGCTCGGCATCGAGAAAATAGGCCCCGCGCCGCACCAGCTGCGTGGTATCGGGCAGCGGGTCGAGCACGGTCACGGCTACGTCGCCGTGCTGGGGCTGGCCGGCCCGCACTTTCACGCGCCGAAAAACGGTGCGGCCCGAATCGGTACCTACCCGCTGGAAGATGTAGCTCAGGTCGCCGGCCTGAATGAGGGCCGCCTCGGGCAGGGTGCGCACCCGCGCCCCGGCCGTCTGAATGCGGGCCGCTACAAACTGGCCGGGCAGCAAATCGGAGCGCTCGGGCTCCAGGTGGGCGTGCACGCGCACCGTGCGGGCATTGTCGTCGAAGGCTTTGCCTACCAGAAAGACGCGGGCAATCAGCTCCTCGGGCCGACCGGTGTTCTGCACGTTGAACAGGATTTTCTGGCCCGGCTTCACGAAGGCCACGTCTTTTTCGAACACCTTAAGCTCCAGGTGCAGGTCGTCGCGGCTCAGCACTTCTACCAGCACATCCTGCGGGTTTACATATTGGCCGGGGTTGATATTCACCGCTTTTACGTAGCCGGCGATGGGCGTAGTGAGCGGCACGCTGCTTACGATAGTGCCCGCGTCGAGGCGGGCGGTAGAGATACCCAGCAGCCGCAGCTGTGCGGCCGTCGTGCGTAGCGTAGCCTGCTCGGTGGCGTAGTCGGCGCGGGCCTGCTGCAGCTTGCGCTTGGCGCCTACATCCTCCACGTCGAGGATACGCTGGCGCTCCAGGTCTTCGGCCAGAAACCGCACCTTGGCCTTGCTCTGCAAATAGGTCTGCTGCATGGTCAGGTACTCGGGCGAGCGCAGCGTAGCCACCACCGAGCCGGCCGCTACGTGCTGGCCGGGCAGCACGGGCACGGTTTGCACGTAGCCCCCCATAATAGCCGTGATGGATACGCGGTTCTGGGGCGGCACCTCTACCGAGCCGTTGGCCTGCACCTCGGTGGTCATGTTCTGGCGCTCGAAGCTGCCCAGCTCAATGCCGGCGGCCTGCGCCTGGGCGGGACTTACGGCTACCTGGTCGGGGTTGGTGGGGGCAGCGGCGGCGGCCGGCTTGGCATCTTTGCCGGCGGGGGCATCCTTGCCAGCCGCCGCATCGGGCTTCGAATGACAGGCAGCCAGCAGCGCCAGCGTGCCAATAAAAGAGTAAAGCTTCGGGTTGAAATACATTATAATAAAAGCGACTAAGCGCTTGGGCGTTAGCAAAAATGACTACTATTTGGCAGCTACCGGCTCGGTACCCACCACGGCCAGCAGGCTCACCACCAGGTCGTCGTACTGGCGCACCTGGTCGAGGTAGCCTTCCTGAATTTGCCAGGCTGGCTGGGTGTTCACCACATATTCAACATACTCTATATCTCCGGCACGAAAGCTTTTTTCGGCGGTGTCGAGAATGAGGCGAGCCTGCGGCAGCGCGGCCTGCTCGTAGTACGTGAGCGAGGCCCGCGCCCGCCTTAGCTGCTGGCGCAGCGTGGTGAGCTGGGTAGTAAGCTGGCTTTGAGCATAGGTAAGCTGCTGGTCGGCTACCTGCTGGCCCAGGCGGGCGGCAGCTACCCGGGCTTTCTGCACACCCCCGAGCAGCGGCACGGCTAGGCCCACCTGCCCCACGTTGAAGCCCTTTTCCAGGTTGATGGTCTGGTTGAAATAGCCCACCCGCACGTCGGGCAGGCGCCGCAGACTCTCTACTTTAAGCTGCTGTCGGCTCACGGCTACCTGCTGGCGCAGTAGGCCCAGCTGCGGGTTGCTCTCGGGCGAGAGGGCCAGCGTGTCGGCGGGCGTGAGGAGTGCTACGGGGCTGGCCGTGGTATCGAAGCGGGCCGGCTGCCCGCTACCCAGCAGCTGCCCCAGCTGCCGCTCCAATACCTGAATATCGACCCGCAGCGTGGCCAGCCGGTTGCGCAGCTCCTGGCTGCGCGCCTCGGCCGATACCTGCTCGAGACGGTTGGTTTCGCCCACCTGGTAGCGAATGCGGGCCGCGTGGGCAGCCCGGCGGTACAGGCTGTCCTGGCGGCGTAGCACGGCGGCCCGCCGGTAAGCTACCAGCAGCTGGTAGTAGTTGCTGCGAATAACCTGGGCCACATCACGGCGCTGCTGCCGGGCGCGCTGCTCGGCCGTCAGGGCCTGCGTTTGCAGCAGCCGGCGCTGGGCCGCGTACACGCTGGGCAGGGCCGTTTGCTGAATGATATTGATACTGTGGTCGTTGTACGGGCCCGAAATCTGGCCGTACTGGTAATCGACTATCGTGCGCGGCACATCGTAGCCGGTGCGGTTGAGCGCCCGCTGCTGCTCCACCTGCAAGCTGGAAGTTTGCAGCGAAAGGTTCTGGCCGGTAGCCGTTTGCAGCGCCTGGCTCAGGCTCAGCGGCTGGCCGGCGGTAGAGCCCAACGTGTTCTGAGCCTGAGCCAAGCCGGCGCACCCCAGCAGCCCGCCCAACAACAGAATAGCGGCCACTACCGGGGCCGGGCTGGCCTTCGGGCCGCCTTCCTGAACCGGGTCGGCGGGCACCTCTCCTACTTCGGCAGCGTGCTTGGCTTTTTCCTCGGCCTCGGCTACTTCTTCGGGGTTAGGCTCGCCATCCTTGGTAAAGAAGGTGTAGAGCACCGGCAATACGACCAGCGTCAGCAGCGTGGCCGAAATCAGCCCGCCGATAACCACCGTGGCCAGGGGCTTCTGCACTTCGGCCCCGGCCGAGGTGCTAAGCGCCATCGGCAAAAAGCCCAGCGAGGCGACGCTGGCCGTGAGTATTACCGGCCGGAAGCGCTCCTCGGTGGCGCGCAACACGCGCTCACGCACCTTCTTCACGCCTTCGGCCGCCAGCTCGTTGAGGCTGGCCAGCAGCACAATGCCATTGAGCACGGCTACCCCAAACAGGGCAATGAAGCCCACGCCCGCCGAAATACTAAACGGCATGCCGCGCAGCCACAGCGCCACAATGCCGCCAATGGTAGCCAGCGGCACTCCCGTAAAAATCAGCAGCGCCTGCTTCACCGACCGGAACGAGAGGTAGAGCAGCATAAAAATCAGCGTCAGCGAGACCGGCACGGCTACCGACAAGCGCTTTTTGGCCTGAATCAGGTTTTCGAACTGCCCGCCGTAGCTCAGGGTGTAGCCGGGCGGCAGCTTGAGGCCGGTACTGAGCTTGCCCTGAATCTCTTCGACCAGGCTCTGCACGTCGCGGCCCCGCACGTTGATGCCGATGTTGATGCGACGGCGCGCATCGTCGCGCGAAATCTGGATGGGCGCGTTGTGGTAGCTCACCTGGGCCACCTCATCGAGCGGAATTTTCTGGCCGCCGGGCGTATCCACGTACAGGTCTTGCAGGCTGCTGAGGCCGGCGCGGTGCACGCTGTCGAGCCGCACTACCAGGTCGTAGCGGCGCTCACCTTCGTACACCTGCCCCGCCACGTCGCCGGCGAAGGACGAGCGCAGCAGGGTATTCAGGTCACTCACTTTCAGCCCGTACTGGGCCAGCTTCTGGCGGTCGTAGCGCACGCGCATCTGCGGCAGGGCCGCAATCTGCTCCACCTTCAAATCGCCCACGCCGGCCAGGGGCCGAATCAGGTCAGCCGCGTCGTTGGCTTTCTCGAAGAGCACGGCCAGGTCGTCGCCATAAATCTTGATGCTTACGTCCGACTTCACGCCCGAAATCAGCTCGTTGAAGCGCATCTGGATGGGCTGCTGAAACTCCAGGGTCACGCCGGGAATACCGGCCAGGGCGGCCTGCATCTTATTGGCCAGCTCCTCGCGCGAGGTGGCCGACGTCCACAGGCTGCGGTCTTTAAGAATCACCATCTCATCGCTGTCTTCGAGCGACATCGGGTCGGTCGGAATCTCGGAGGTGCCGCTTTTGCCCACAATCTGCTCGATTTCGGGGAATTTCTTCAGCAAAATCTGCTGCACGCGGGTATTGGTGGCTACCGTCTGGCTCAGCGATGAGCCGGGGGCCAGCGTCACGTTCAGGGCAATGTCGCCCTCATCGAGCTGCGGAATAAACTCGCCGCCCATGCGCGAAAAAATGAATCCCGCCAGCACCAGCAGTCCCACGGCCGCGCCCACCACCACCCAGCGCGCCCGCAGCGCCGCCCGGATAACCGGGTCGTAGCCCCGGTGCAAAAACTTCATAATACGGTAAGAAATCGTGCCTTCCTCTTTTATATCCTTACGCAGCGCCCAGGCCGTAACGGCCGGCACGTAGGTGAGGCAGAGTAGCATGGCCCCCACAATAGCGAAGCTGACCGTGAGCGCCATCGGCCGGAACATCTTGCCCTCAATGCCGGTGAGCGACAGAATGGGGAAGTACACGATAAGAATGATAAACTGCCCGAACAAGGCCGACGACATGAGGCGCGTAGCGGCAGCTTCGGTCATGTCGTCCATCGTTTCGTGGGCGGCCTGGTCGCGCTGATGCACGAGGTGGTAGATAACGGCCTCCACGATAATCACGGCTCCATCCACGATAAGCCCGAAGTCCAGTGCGCCCAGGCTCATCAGGTTGGCCGATACCCCAAACAGGCTCATCATACCCAGCGCAAAGAGCATGCACAGCGGAATCATGGTGGCCACTACCACGGCGGCGCGCCAGTTGCCGAGCAGCAGTAGCAGCACAAATAGCACAATCACGCCGCCCTCAATCAGGTTGTGCTCGACGGTGGCAATGGCTTTGTCAACGAGCTTGGTGCGGTCGAGAAAGGGGGTGATAACGAGGCCCTTGGGCAGCGTTTTCTGAATGGCCGCCACCCGCGCCTTCACGCTTTTAATCGTATTCTCGGAGCTGGCACCCTTGAGCATCAGCACAATGCCGCCCACGGTTTCGCCCTGGCCGTTGCGGGTCATGGCCCCGTAGCGCACGGCGTGGCCCATGCGCACGGTGGCCACGTCGCGCACCAGCAGCGGCGCGCCCGCAGCGGCCTGCTTAATAACGGTAGCGCCCAGGTCCTGGAGCGAGGCTACCCGCCCCTCACCCCGAATAAAGTAGGCATTGGGGCCGCGCTCCAGGTACGAGCCGCCGGTGTTGGCATTGTTGTCCTGCAACGCCTGATACAGCTCAACCATCGTTACATTATTGGCCGCCAGGCGGTTGGGGTCGACGGCCACTTCGTACTGGCGCACAAAGCCCCCGAAGCTGCTTACGTCCACCACGCCCGTTACCCCGGCGAGCTGGCGCTTCACTATCCAGTCCTGCACGTCGCGCAGTTGGGCCAGGGAGAAGTTCTTTTCGTAGCCCGGCAGCACCCGAATACTGTACTGATATATCTCGCCCAGGCCGGTAGTAATGGGCGCCATGCCGGGTGTGCCCGAGCCGGCTACCAGGTCGGCCTGGGCATTGGTGAGCTTTTCGGCCACCAGCTGCCGGGTACGGTAGGTGTCGACGTTGTCGGGAAACACTACGGTTATCACCGACAGGCCAAAGCGCGAGATGGAGCGAATTTCCGTTACGCCCGGAATGGTACGCAGCTGCAATTCGAGCGGGATAGTAAGCATCTGCTCCACTTCCTGCGCCGCCAGCGCGGGGCTTTGGGTAATAACCTGCACCTGGTTGTTGGTGACGTCGGGGATGGCGTCGAGCGGCAGGTTGGCTGCCGAAAAGCCGCCCCAGGCCAGCAGGCCCAGCATCAGCAAGCCCACAATGAGCTTATTGCGGACGCTGGCCGCAATAATTTTGGAAAGCATGAAAACAAAGGGATGCGGCCCTGGGCTGCGAAGCATAGCGCTTCACATCAGCGCGGCGCGTGCCAACGGCACGGCCAGCGCATTCCCAAAAGCCAGAATTACCAATACAACCGCGCGGGGCGCACTGCCCCAACAAACGACCGGCCCGTGCGCAAGGGGCAACCGGCACCTCAACTCGCAAGCGAGGTGCTGCTATCCGCGCACACTGCCCCCAGGGGCACAGCCGGACTACGCTCGTGGGGGTTGCAGCAGGGCCGCATCCGGCCCGTCCTGGTAAAGGGTATGAGCGGCGGGCCGGTAGGCCGGGCCTCCCAGCGCCAGCGGCTGCCTCAGCAGCAATGAAGCCGGCAAGTATACCAAAAATGATATATGACTACTATCGCCGTGCTGCCCGTGTAAGGGCAGCCCCTGGTGGTCTTGCTGGTGCTGAGCCGAAAAGGTGCAACCAAAATGCTGCTTGGTACCCGAGCCATAGTGCTCGGCCAGAAACTGGGCCAGCGACAAGCCGCCGCCCGCCGCCGAATGGTGAAAGCGGTAGTGCTCCAGCAGCTGCGGCAGCTTGCTCAGCTCCGACAGGTCGTTCTGCGGAATGAAGCTACCTATCAGCATCAGGCAAGCAAGAAAAAAGGCAACCACCGCTTTCATATCAGGCCCAAAACGCTGTCGGCTACCGAAAGTTTGTCCGGAAGCCCTGATTTACAAAATTCAGAGCTTTTCTAAACAAGCGGCACCCTGGGCTTACTCAAAACATTTCGCGGGCCGCCGTATTCTTGGCTCACTATGCAACTACTTCCCCTTTTCCCGCTCAACCTGGTAGCCTTTCCGGGCGAGAAGCTGAATCTGCACATTTTTGAGCCCCGCTACCGGCAGCTGGTGCGCGACTGCCTCACCGAGGACCAGCCCTTCGGCATCATCCCTTTTCTGGATGATGCTGTGCAGGAGCTGGGCACCCGGATGCGCCTGCTAAGCGTGGAAAAAACCCACCCTGGGGGCGAGATGGACATCCGCACGCAGGCCGTGAGCGTGTTTCGGGTGCAAAAGTTTTACCGCCAGGCACCCGGCAAGCTCTACGCCGCCGGCCAGGTAGAGGACGTGGGGCAGGATGAGGAATCGGACCCGGCTTTGCGCGCTACCATTACCCGGCAGGTGCGCCAGCTATACGAGGCGCTGGGTTTGCGCAAGCTGCTGCTGGAGCTGGACCCCGCCTTTCGCATTTTCGACGTGGCCCACCACCTTGGCCTCAGCACCGAGCAGGAATATCAGCTGCTGGGCACCACTGCCGAGCTTGAGCGCCAGGAGCTGGTACGCGAGCACCTCGAGCGCCTGCTGCCGGCCGTGCTCGAGGCCGAGCGCCTCAAAGAGCGCGTGCGCCTCAACGGGCATTTCAAAAACCTGCAGCCACCCCAGTTTTAAGCTGAGCGCTAGCAAATTATTATGGAAATAATGCCAGTTTTTTCATCCTGCTGATGCGCAAATTCGTACCTTAGCCCAGCCGACACAGCACGGCAGCAGAACAGAACTTAAGTACCTATATTTTAACACGTTATGGAAAAAATTTCCTCTGTCATGTTGCGAACTCGCCGTTGGCTAGGTGCGCTTGTGGTACTGCTACTCGCAGCCGGCGCGTCGGGCCTCCATGCCCAGCCCACCATTATCTATGGACTGGGTGTGTACACTCCAGGAGCGGTTTATGGTGGCCAAAACCTGGCTGGCAATCAAAACCTGGTTAGTATTGACCCGGCCAACCCGAGCAGCGCCAGCGCGCCGGTAGTTGCAATCACGGGCCTTACCCCAGGGCAGGTGCTGGCAGCCATTGAGGTGCGGCCCTATACGGGGCAGCTTTATGGGCTGGGCTACGACGCTGCCACCAACGGCAACAACGTCCAGCTTTATACCTTAAACCCAGCTACGGGCCTGGCAACCAGCGTAGGCGGAGCCTTTCGCCTGGAGCTGGCCGGCAATAATTCCAGCAATACCTCAGGCATTGTGCCGGTAGTGGGCTTTGCTTTCAACGCCCGTACCGACCGCATTCGGGTAGTAGCGCCCAACGGCAACAACTACCGCCTCGACCCCAACACCGGCACCCTGGTTGGAACGGATACGCCGCTGAAATACGTAGCCAATCCGGCCGGGGTAACGCTGCCACCCGCGCCTTACATCGGCGCAGTCGCCTATACTAACTCCAGCATCGGGCTATCGGCCCCCACGCTCTACGACTTCGACGATACCAATACGAACGGTATTCTCTCTATTCAAGGGATGCCGTCGCCTAATGATGGCCAGCTGACCACGGTAGCCCCGGCTTCATTTTACATTACCGGCTCGTCGCAGCCCGGACCTTACCCCCTGGCTTCGCCTACGGCAAATATAGATATTGACGTATTTTATGACCGCCCGACTCGCAGCAACCAGGCCTTTTTGCTGGAAGGGCGGCCGGGCCCCGGCACCATTGTTACGTATGCCTCCAACCTGTACTCGCTGAACCTGACAACCGGCCGGGCCACGCTGATTTCTAATATTTCGGGCAAGGTGCCATACGTAATTTTCAATATTGCCGTGGCTACCGTGATGCCGCTAACCTGGAACGGCAGCGTAAGCACCGCCTGGAACCTGCCGGCCAACTGGACGCCCGCCCGGGTACCTACGTCGGCCGATGACGTGCTGATTCCGGGCAACACGCCCCGGCAGCCCGCAGTAAGCGACAACGAGTTTGCGCTTTCGATAACCCTGGATGGCGGCGCCTCCCTCACCACAGCTGACGGCGGCACGCTCAACGTCAGCAGCAATTTTATTAATAACAATGGTACCGTGCTGGGTAGCGGCAGCGGCACCGTAGCCCTGGTTGACACCCTGCGCCACGAGATTGCCGGTCCGAGCCTTTCGGCCTTTCAGAACCTGGTGCTGGGCGGCACCCTAAATGGGCGCAGCGGCGGGCGCACGTTCACCACCGGGCCGGTGAGCGTGCAAAGCGGGCTCACGCTTATTGGCAACCTGGCTATTGGTCCCAACCAGCCATTTACTCTCCTCTCCAACGCCAGCGGCACAGCCTACGTGGTTAACAGCGGCGGCGTGGCTACGGGCTCGGCTACCGTACAGCGCTATATCACGCCGACCAACCCTGGCCTGGGCTATCGCCACTATTCGGCTCCGGTAAGCAATACCACGGTGGGCGACCTGGCCACCAGCACCTTTACGCCGGTTTTCAATGCCAGCTACAATACCAGCTCCACGCCGGGCACTGTGCGGCCCTACCCTACCGTTTATGGCTACAGCCAGGCGCAGTACGAAAGCTCGCCGGCCAGCGCCGCCACCCCCGATTTTGACAAGGGCTACTACTCGCCCACCGATGGTACTACGCCGTGGGTGCCCGGCACGGGCTACACCGTAAACCTGGGCGGGAATGAGCTGGTTGATTTTAATGGCACGCTTACCAACGGCGACATCAGCACGGCCGGCCAGGGCCGCAGCGCCAAGGCCAACGCGGGCTGGCAGCTGCTGGGCAACCCCTACCCCAGCTCGCTCGACTGGGACCAGGTAGTAGCTACCGGCGGCCTGGTTAATATTCGAAATGCAGTATATGTGTTTAAAAGCAATAGTCAGTACGGGGGCATTTATGCCAGCTACATAAACGGGCAGAGCACTAATGGCGGTACCAATGTTATTCCGGTCGCTCAGGGTTTCTTTGTGCAAACCAGTGCGGTCGGGGCTACGGGCAATATCAACTTTAAGAATACCCAGCGCATCACGACGGGCGCTACGGCTCCGTTTCAGCGCACAGCCGCCGACGCGCGCCCGCAGCTGCTGCTGGAGCTGAGCAATGGCCAAACGGCCTCGCAAACGGATATCTATTTCCAGAATGGCGCCACCGCAGGGTTCGACAACGCCTACGATGCAACGGCGCTGCCTTTCCTGAATGGCTTGCTGCTGGCCACGGAAGCCGGCACTGACGTACTGGCTATCAATGGTCAGCCAGCGCTGGCGGGCAGCGTTGCCATTCCGCTGCAAGTGGGCGTGGCCGCGGCCGGCACGTACTCGCTGCGGGCGGCTACCCTCGCCAACCTGCCCGCCGGCTACCACGCCTACCTGCGTGATGCCATCCTGAATACGTACACCGACCTGAGCCTCACGCCCAGCCTTACGCTCAGCTTAACCGCTACGCCATCTAACGGGCGGTTTGCTATCCTATTCAGCCCGACTGCTCCACTGGCTACGGCGCCGGCCGCGCTGGCTGCCCTGGCTTCGGTATATCCTAACCCTGCGCATGGCACGGCCACGCTGCTGCTGCCACAGGCGCTGCGCGGGGCAGGTAGCTGCTCGGTGCAGCTAGTAAATGCGCTCGGCCAGACTGTGCTCACCCGCACAGTAGCGGCCGGTGGCCCCGACACCTTTGAGCTACCCCTTGTGGGCATTGCCGCGGGTGTCTATACAGTGCGCGCTACTACTACCAGCGGCCAGGTTACCAAACGATTAGTTGTGGAATAGTCCAGCAGCCTGCATTTAGTACAACAGCCCCGCCAGATAGCTCTGGCGGGGCTGTTTGCAGGTAGTGGGTATTAATTCGGTGCTCCATCAGATTATCCCGCGCATGCCGCCGCTCAGCGCCGGGCAATGCCACGAGTGCCAGGCCACAACAAAGGCAGCAGCAGCATGACGGGTAGGGGTGAAACCAGAAAGTCGATAATGCGCCGGCTCAACTTAAATGCCCAGGCAATATTGCCCCCAAGCCGGCCTCCCAGTACCAGCAGCGCATAAAGCACCAGCAACACCAAGTAAAACTGAATCACCCAGCGTGTTCGCTGTGGGTTACGCAGCAGCACATGCAATAGCAGAATACAGCCCCCAACGTAGAGAATACTATAGCTCACCATGGCCGGAATACTACGGGTAGTAACTAGGTTACTCGTACCGCGCTGCCAGCGGCTAATAGCGCCGCTTAGGCCCAAACCCTCAAATAGCGCCTGCCAGGCACGCGTCAGGGCCGCAAAAACAGCCTCCGATTCCATACCTGCCCAAAATATAAGCCCGGCCAAAAGCCCAGCCAGCATCAGCTGCCCAGGTTTGAGGGGAGTAACCGGTCCTAATACCACCCGACCACTCATGCTTCAGAGGCGGCCGGTGACCCAAACCAGCGTACCCACTGCATCCAGAGAAGACAGATGAAGGCGTACACCACGAAGGAAAACGTGTAGTGGTGATTAAAATCAACCGAGCGATGGGCGTAGTGATGATTCAACGCCAGCGCTGCTACGCGCACTATATTCAATAAATATAATGTAACAACTCCCAGCGGAATAAACCAAAGCTTGGGCCGTAACGGCCCCGGAAAAGCGATAATAAAACCCGAGAACAGCGCGTAGAGTACCAGCCCATCGCACTGGTAGCCTACCAGCACAGCGGGCTGACCATCCACCGCCAGCGTAGTAGAGCCCGCAGCGGCCGTAGCCGCAAAGCCCAACAGGCGCAGCAGTCCGGCACTGGCCGCCGCGATATTCACCGAAAGCCAGCTGTCGAGCCGGCCATCGGGACCAATAAAGCCTTCGTAGCCAATGAGCCATACCAGGTAGAGGCTGGCGGCCACTAGTAGAAACTGCCAGCGGGGGGCTAGTCGTTGCCAGCTCGTCGGCGCAGAGGTAAGTTCAGGAAGCATAGGCACAAATATATTGGCCCGGCTCCCACAAACTACTATTGTTTTAGCCCACTCGGTATTCCCTGCGGGTAATCCTGCTGAATATCTTTTTGTAGCTCCTCAATGCGGTTGCCCGGGTTGGGGTGCGTACTCAGAAACTCGGGCGGGTTGCTGCTACCAGCCTGCTTTTCCAGCATCTGCATCACGTTAATCATGGCGTGAGGGTCATAACCAGCCTGGGGCGTAAACTTCACGGCAAAATTATCGGCCTGCAACTCGTCGTTGCGGCTAAAGCGCAGGGTTACGAGCTTAGCAATCATGGCGGCGGCGGCGGCGCGGGCCACACTGCTACCGGGGCTGTTGGGGTCGTAGGCCGCGATGGCCGCCGCGCCGGTCAGGCCCTGCGTCAGCTGGCTTTGGGCTACCTGCTCGGCCGAGTGCCGGGCCACTACGTGGCCTATCTCATGGGCCAGCACGCCGGCCAGTTGCGCTTCCGAGGTCAGGTTTTTCAGCAAGCCCTGCGTAATAAACACCTGGCCGCCCGGCAGGGCAAACGCGTTGATTGTTTGGTCATCAGCCAGCAGGTGAAACCGGTATTGATACTTGGTCTTCTGGTCGAGGGCATTGGCCTGCACGATGCGCTGGCCCACCTGCTGCACGGCGGCCGTGGCCCGGGCATCACTGCTTTCGCCGCCGTACTGCTGCTCCATCTGCGGCGCGGCCTGCACACCAAGGGCAATTTCCTGGTCGGCCGACATATTCACGTGCTGCTTCTCGCCGGTGACAGGGTTGGTTGAAGTGTTAAAAAAGTAGCCCAGCAGCGTTACCACTGCGATGATGAGGCCAATAATAACGCGAAAGTTCAGGCGCATAAACTGCAAAGAATAAGAGTGAGTGTGAAAGCATAGCGTAGCCGCGCTATAGCCCAGCTACAGGCTGTGTAACGCACCACCGCGCGCCAGGTTATCCCCAGCACCTTACGTGGGCACTGGCCCTGGGGGGCAAATCAGGTTTCAGCCCTAGCTTCGCCTTGCCCAAGCCGGACTACATCGCGCTTGCGGGCACTGCTATATGGCTGTTTTCCTTCTTCAACGCCCGATTGTTCGGCCGCTTCTGCTCCTGCTGAGCGGAGTGCTGCTGGCTGGCTGCGGCCGTGCGCTGCCCGATATTCCGGGCTTTGCCGCGCCGGCCTGGCGGGCCGACCGCTATGCCTGCGGCGGGCACCGCGCCGCGCTGCTCCCGCCGCTGCTGGCGGCCCGCCCCCGTCTCTATGAGGCCCGCGCCAATGATGTAACGGCCGTGCTCGGCCCGCCCGATGAGGAAGAGCTGCTGGCCCAGACCGAAAAGGTCTATCATTACTACCTTACGCCCGGCGCCCAATGTGGGCCGCGCCGCCCCCACACCAGCGGCCCGCGCCTGAGCATTCATTTTGGCCCGCTTGGCACGGTAACGGAGGTACAGGCTGACCCCCTACCGTAAATTTATAAAAAAAGCCAGCTGCACGCGGCAGCGGGCTTGTAGTTATTTACCTAATCAGCGGCTTAGCCATTGCCGCCGCCCGAGGTTTCGTCTTGCTGCAGCTGGCTCAGCTGCGAGGGCGACATTATTCGGCCGCATTCCTGCTCGTACTGCGACTGCAGCTCGGCCAGCTGATTAGCGCGGGCGGGCCCGTCGTTACGGGTAGCCTGCTCAATCTCCCGCTGCCGGGTCAGGCGCATCCTGTTTAGCGTAAGCAGCTTCACAAACTGACCTTCGTTGAGCTGCAAGCGCGCACTCATTTCGCGGGTCATCTCGACTACCGTTTGGGACGAAACCGTCTGGGCCCGGCCGCTGAAAGTCAGCAGAGCGGCCAGCGGCAGAAGAAATAGCGAAGCAGTTGACATAGCGGATAGAGAGAATGTACAGGCAGGTCTTGGTATTTTACCAGATTAGATTTCAGCCCTAACCTTCCCGCGCTGACCGATAGTTCCGCCGGTTTCTTTTTTACTCCCTAAGCAGTACTCCCTCCGCAAGCCTTATTTTGCCCTTCATGCTCACTTGCTTTGCCCCCGACCTTCAGCCCACTTTAGCCACTTACACACTTTCGGAAGAGGAAAGCAAGCACGCGGTGCGCGTACTGCGCCTCCGCCCTGACGCGCCCGTTGTGCTCGTAGATGGGCACGGCACGGTGGCCACCGCCTTCATCGCCGACGACAACCCCAAGCGCTGCACGCTCACTATTACTGGCCGCGAAACCATCGCCCCGCGCCCCACCTACACCCACGTGGCCGTGGCCCCCACTAAAAACCTCGACCGCATGGAGTGGCTGGTTGAAAAGGCCGTGGAAGTCGGCATCGAGCGCCTGAGCTTCCTGCGCTGCGCCCGCTCCGAGCGCCGCGACCTCAAGCTGGAGCGCCTGGAGAAAATCGCCGTCAGCGCCCTCAAGCAGAGCGGCCAGGCCTACTTGCCCCAGCTCGACGAACTAATCGACTTCGACAAATTCCTGGCTAGCCTCGACCCAGCCACCACCTTCATCGCCCACCTTGAAGCCGGCGAGCGCACGGCGCTCGCCCAGGTTATCGGCGCCGCGCCGCGCTGCTGCGTGCTCATCGGCCCCGAGGGCGACTTCTCCCCTAGCGAAATCGAGCTGGCGCTGGGTCGGGGCGTGCGGCCCGTCACGCTCGGCAGCTCGCGTCTGCGCACCGAAACGGCCGCGCTGGCGGCCGTATTCACGGCGCAGGTAGTGCGGGAGCTTAAAAGCTAAACTACTACTTTATTGAGCAAATGCTTTGCTGCAACTGCCGCCGCTAGCTGGTCGTATTTTAAAACTGCCGTCAGCTTTTTCAATGATTTAAGCGTAATCGAATGCTGGCTACGCGTGTAGTTATTTAATTCTGCCGTGGCTAAAACGTAAAATTCCCACTGGTTCAGGTTTAGCGGGTCAACCGTTTGCTTATCTTGATAATGAAGCAATCAAAAAACGTAGACATCGGCGTGGCGCCCGGCTACAGTACCTTGCTTATTGGTCAGACTATCCCAAGGTAAAGCGGGTTTCGTGCTGAATGAAATACTGGATAATGCTCGCTGAAACCACGACTGTAGATAGGCCGAAGATTTCACTTCCAGCTTTACTCCATCAGGAGTTTCTAGGTCAAACGCACTCCATTCTTCCCGAACTTTTGTGATGTCAATAGCTACTGCGGTAGCCACGATAAATTCGGCTAGCCGGCCCCGCGTGGCATTGCTCAAAACATCGGAAACACTCCAACGCCAAAAATCAAGCAGCGAGTAGTGGAGGGCGATTTGGTTAAAAACCAATGCTTCGTCGCCAGTTTTCAGGGTAGCTGTCGATTTATCTAATGGCGTCATAACGAACTTAGAGCTAAGGAGTTTTACCCTGACGCTTCTTCACGCGCCAGGGGGCATTTTTCTCCCAGTCGCCGGCCATGATGCAGCCGTAGGGCCGAATCTCGTCCACGGTGCGGGCTAGCTTGAACTCGGCAATCTGCTGCTGCACCTGCGCGGCGTTTTTGTAGGCGCTGGGCAGCTCCGAAATGTCGATTTCGTTGAAGAAAAAGCGCGCGTCAATGCCCTGGGTTTCCTCCGCAAACCACTCCTCGCGGGTTTTGTCAGCCTTGCTGTACTTGTGACGGGTGCGGCTGAGGTTGCGGCCCGCGCCGTGCGGGGCAAAGCCCAGGTTATTGGCCGTGGTGTCGCCTTCGACAATTAAAATTGGCTCGGCCATATTCAGCGGAATAATGCGGGGGCCGGTGATATCGGGCATAAACTGCGGGTCGAGCGGCGTGGCACCCTTGGCGTGGTAATACAGGTCGCCGGCCCGAAACACGAAGCTGTGCTCGTTCCAGAAGCGCTGCTGCACCGGCGCTTGCAGGCGCCCAGCAATGTCGTCGTGCAGGCAGAGGTGATTAAGCTTGGTCCACCGGCGCACGGTTTGCAGCGCCGCCCAGTAGGCCATGCCCTCGGGCGACTCGGCGGGCAGCCAGGCATTGGCCGGGGCCGTGGCGGGCGATAGCTGCTGGCGGAAGCGCTCAGCCACCTTCATGCCTTCGGTGTAGAGGCGCGCGCCCACGCCCCGCGAGCCGTGGTGCGTCACGAGCACCGTGTCGCCGGTGGCGGCCGAGGTACCCACGTACAGAAAGTGGTTGCCGTCGCCCTGCGTGCCAAGGTGCTCCTGCGCCAGGCTCAAGGTTTTCTCGGAGCTCAGAAACGGGTTCTCTGCAAACTCGGCACGTAGCGCGGCGGGCAGCGCGTACTGGCGCTCGGGCAGCCGGCCGCCCGGCCCGAAGTGCGTGACTTGCTGGGCCACGTCGAGTACCGTTTTGGGGTCAATTTTGCCCAGGTTGGTCAGCATTACCGAGCAGCAGATGTCGGCCGAGTGCATGCCGGGGTGAATGGCCTGGCGCGCCACCACCACGCCACCCACCGGAATGGTGCCCAATGGCCCGGCCGGGCAGGCGTCAGGCATTATGGCGCCCGTCACCACAGTGGGCGTGCGCATGAGCTGCTGCATCGACAGCCGCACGGCGTCGATATTCTGCTGCTCCACGGCCGTTTCGGCTCGGATATTCTCGTAAAACGGCAGCGACGTAGCCAGTAGCGGAATCTCGGCTGGCGGCTTCACCGTGTCGAGGTAGGCTAGCCGGGCCTCGCCTTCCAGCTCATGCTCGTTAATATGCGCCAGGGCATCTTTAAACCATTTGCCCGATTTGAAGCCGAGGTCGAGGAGGTCTTTGCCGGTAGTCATGAGTGGGATAATTTCCTGGAAGACTTATTTACATAGTTTGTCAATATAAGCCCCTGCTTTAGTATCGCCCATTGCCTGTCCTTTGAGAAAGTCTACGCAAGCCTTTTCTTTTTGCCCGAGCATGTACTCATAATACCCTTTTATAGTATTTGCCGCAACGTTATCCGCCTTATATTCTATTGACATTTTCAGGTCTGCTACGGCAAGCTGATATTTTTTGGCTTCTCCATTGAAGTTACCCCGATAAAAATAAGCGTTTCCATACTTTGGATTAAGGCTAATAACCTTTGTCATATCTTCAATTGCCCCACTAATATCACCCAAAGCATGTCGATAAGTTGCCCTGGTATAGTACCCATAGAGAAAATTAGGTTTCAATTCCAAAACTTTATCCATGTCCACAACAGCTTTTTTATGTTGCCCAATGGCAGCGAAAGCATTCCCCCGCTGAAAGTAGCCAAATACAAATGTTGGGTCAACCTGTAAAGCTTTATCATCCTCTTGAATGGCTTTGCGAAAGTCCCCTTGCAGCATTGCCACAAGCCCTTTACCGTAATAAGCGTAAGCGTTTTTTGAATTTTCTTTTGTAGCAATGTCAAATTCTTTCAGTGCACTGTCAAAATCAGACGACAGCAAGTAATTATTACCTTTTATAAAATGGTCGTCACAAGGCTGATTGTCTGCCTGTTTACAACTAACGACCAACGTGAGAAGTGTTGCGATGGAAAGTATTTTGTTTATCATAAGATACGCAATTTGTTTTTTTTCAAAAATATGGCAAAGCTTCCTGCTCTGCTCCTGCTCAACTGACCTGCGCCGAACTTTCTGCGCTAGCCCTTTCTTTGTGGAGTAGGCCGGCTAGCCCGGCTCCCCGCCATGCTGAAAAACTTCCTTCTCGCCGCTAGCCTCCTGCTCACTACCACGGCCGCCACGCCGCCCGCCGCGCCCAGCTACCAGATTGCCAAGCTGCACTACGGCGGTGGGGGCGACTGGTACGCCAACAAAACGAGCCTGCCCAACCTCATCAGCTTCTGCAACCAGACGCTGCATACCAACATCGCGCCCGACGAGGCTACCGTGGAACTCGACGCGCCCGAGCTGCTAACATATCCTTTTCTGCATATGACTGGGCATGGCAACGTCAGCTTTACCACGGCCGAGGCCCAGAACCTGCGCAAGTACCTGGTGGGCGGCGGCTTCCTGCACATCGACGATAACTACGGGCTCGACAAGTTTATCCGCCCCGAGATGAAGAAGGTTTTTCCCGAGCTGGAGTTCGTGGAGCTGCCCTTCTCCCACCCTATCTATCACCAGAAGTATCAGTTCCCCAGGGGCCTACCCAAAGTACACGAGCACGACGGCAAGCGCCCGCAGGGCTTCGGGCTCATTTACAAAGGCCGGCTGGTGTGCTTCTACACCTACGAGTGCGACCTCGGCAACGGCTGGGAAGACGTGGGCACCTACCCCGAAGACCCGCCCGCCATCCACGACGCGGCCCTGCGCATGGGCGCCAACCTAGTGGCATATGCGCTCACGCAGGATTGATTTTTCAGTTAACTGCTAACTGAAATTACCGCACGCCCTGCGCTGGGAAGCGCCCCGTCTTGGTGCGGTAAAAAGCCTTGATTTCCTCCAGGTCTTTTTCGTAATCGCCAGAAGGCCAGACGACCGGGCCTACGCCGGCTTCTTTTTTCTTGTAATCGAGAAAGCCTAGTACAATGGGCACCTTCGCTTCCAGCGCGGCAAAGTAGAAGCCCTTGC